>DATKWF010000001.1:0-14948 GCA_035529715.1 Dehalococcoidales bacterium
CAAGCGTATGCTTGGTTACTCCAGCATTGCTCAGGCTGGTTACCTCATGGTGGGACTGGCGGCTGTGGGGTTCTCCCCGGCTACTGATATACTGGGACGAAGTGGCATCCTCTTTTTCCTGGCCAGCTACGCCCTGACCAACATGGGAGCCTTTATCGCCATTATTGCCATCTCCAATAAACTCAACAGTGACCTTATTGAGGACTATACCGGCATGGGCAAGCGGTCGCCACTGATTGCCTTAGCGCTGACGCTGTGCCTTATTTCTCTTATTGGTATGCCGCCGGCGGCCGGATTTATGGCCAAGTTCTATATCTTCAGCGCCGCAGTGCAGCATAACCTGCTGTGGCTGGTGATTATCGCCGTGATAAACAGCGTAATATCCGCTTACTACTATCTGCGAGTGGTGAAGGTAATGTGGTTTGGTGAGTCAGTCTCCACGGAGAAAGTACCTTCGTCCGGGGCGTTGCGCTTGGCTTTGTCTCTCTCCTGCCTTGGTGTGCTACTGCTCGGCATCATCCCCGGCTACATAATGAAGCTGGCTCAGCTTGCCGCCAATATTTTTGTTTTCTAATAGCTACCCTGAGGGTAACTCCCTTAATCTTACCGTGTAGTTCCATAAATTACCCAAGTCTTAGTGAAATTGTTTATAATTAATAAATAATAAGCCTGGTCTCATAATATAGTAAGTCAAAAAAGGGGGTGAAAGATGCCGTTTGATTGGGTATGTCCGTTCTTTCCAAATGTAATCCTGCTGTGGCTGGTAATCCCGCTGGTGGTGGTGTGGTCAATGGCATGGAAGGGAATTGCCCTGTGGAAAGCAGGCAGAAATGACCACCTCGCCTGGTTTATAGTGCTGTTTATAGTCAATACGTTGGGCATACTGCCGATAATATATATCTTTGCCTTCAGCCGTAAAAAGGAGTAATATCTTTCTATCGAGGGTAGAGGGATACCAGTGAATAGAACCAGAGGCTTTGTCAATTTGAACCGGTTTAAGTCGGGCAGGACGATAAAACGACTTAAGAGGGTCCCGGACAGGTATAGAGTGAAAATGCAGAAGGAAGGCAAGAAATAGGCTGGGTTGATGGCATAATATTGTTATGAATTACGCATTTTTGTTGCTTATTTCTGGCATTTTAGGCTCTGTGGCTATTGACATTAGGCGAAGAATAGTTTATCCTTGCTACTAATCCTATTAAAAGTAAAAAGGAGGTAAATAATGCAAGCATATTGTGTGAAGTGCCGGGCCAAAAGAGAAATGAAAGATGCCAAGGGCATTACTATGAAGAATGGTAAACCGGCAACCCAGGGAGTATGTCCCGCCTGTGGGACTAAGATGTTCAGGATTGGCAAGGGTTAAAGCTGATATCATAAGTATCAGAATCACTGAAGAGGCTGGATATTCAATTAAAAGGGTATCCAGCCTCTTTGCTAATTATGCACTCATCGTTTAATTATTTTTTAGGTTCACTTCCAAGGGAATATCATCTAGCTACTGAGTTTATCTCCTGCTTTCAGGCCCACCTGTTTGGCGAATTCTGCTGACACTATCTTGGGCAAACCCTTTTCCTGCACGCGTTTAACCAGTATGGCTCCATCCGGAGCAGCCACAACGAATCCCTGTTCGGTAATATCAATTATTTCACCAGACGGGCTACCGATAACACCGGTAAGTAATTCCGAGTCATAAACCTTGAAACGCCTGTTACCGAAAGAGGTTATTGCCCCTGGCTGGGGATTGGTGCCCCTAATCAGATTGTAGATTCTGGTTGCGGGCTGGAGCCAGTTAATTACCGATTCCTTTTCCGTGCAAAGTCCCTCGTAGGTGGCCTGTGACTCGTCCTGTGGAATTCGGGGAGCCACACCCTGCTTGATTAGTTCGATACTTTCAACTATCGCCTCTATTCCCAGTGGGAAAAGCTGGTTAAAGTAGAGTGACCCTACCGTATCATCAGGAGAAATCTCTGCCTCTTTCTGTAACAGGATGGGGCCGGTGTCTATTCCCTTATCCGGCCAGAATATAGTGATACCCGTCCTGGTCTCACCGTTGATTATCGCCCAATTGATAGCGCTGCCACCCCGGTGCCTGGGAAGTAGCGAAGGATGGTACTGAATTGTGCCCAGCCGGGGGTAATTCAAGATAGACTCGGGTATAATGCTGGTGACAAAAGCCATAACATTCAGGTCCGGGTTGAGCTTTGTATACTCAGCAAAGACCTCTGGGGCTCGCATTCTTTCCGGCTGGAAGGCCGGTATACCCAGTTGGAGAGCCGATTGCTTGAGCGGGTTTGTCCTCTCTGGAATGTCAGGAGATGTGTAAACCCCGACGACCTCCTCCCCCCTCTCGGCTAATGTCCGGAGGACTTTCTCGCCAAAGGCTGCCTGCCCTATTAAGACAATACGCATCTGCTGTCCCCTTTATTATTGCTGGCAATCTCTGGTTTTATTCTAAACGATAATGTGTTGGCGGACAACCATAGCTTAATGTCTGGCGATAGTGTCCTGAGTGCCTGGTGCATCCATTAATATTTTCTTTCACGCTCTCTTTAAGAGTGAATTGTTAAATAACTAACTATTGACATGTTAAGATTGCAGTGTTATCGTTATTGGTGGCTAACTGAACCCCCTGTTTGTTAACTTGATAATTGATGTGTCCGGCTAAAAACGTGCGTGAAATAGTCCTGAATGGTCAGTAATCTCAAATCTTCAGGATTGATATAGCCAGAAATTCATCCGAAAGCCACTACAAAGGGTTTAGAAATTTAAATAAGCTTGGATATCAGTACTATTAAAAAAGAGAGGAGTAATTTAAATGTTCGATTTATCTTCATTGTCCAGGGCGATTGAAGGCGGTGACCGCGAAAAGTCCGTCCAGCTAACTACCGAGGCCATCAGTGCCGGCACGAACCCAACGGATATTATTGCCCACGGATTGCAGGCCGGGATGGGGGCGGTCGGTGAGAAATTCTCAAGCGGTGAGTATTTCCTGCCGGATATGCTCATGGCGGCACGAGCGATGAAGGCTGCCCTTGAGGTACTGGCACCTTTACTTGATAAGACAGGTATTCCAACTATAGGGAAAGTGGTCATCGGCACCGTGGAAGGAGACATGCACGACATCGGGAAGAATGTGGTAGCTACTTTCCTGAAGGGGAGTGGTTTTGAGGTCTTTGACCTGGGGCTCAATGTGCCCGACCAGAAATTCATTGACGAGGTGAAGGACAAAAGCCCTGATATTCTGGGGCTTTCGGCTCTGCTTACCACGACCATGCCATTTATGGGCAGGATAATAAAAGCGCTGGAGGCTGGTGGCCTGCGTTCCGGCGTTAAGGTGATAGTCGGCGGGGCACCGATAACTCAGGATTATGCTAATTATATTGGCGCCGATGCTTATGCCCACGACGGCGGTAAGGCCATCCAGGTATGCAAGCAACTCTTGGGAAAATGATAAATATTTATTTGCATTAAGTTAAAAGGGGGAGGCGTAACACAAATGGCAATGACACAGAAACAGAGGATTCTGGCAGTAGCCAGAGGCGAACATGTAGACAAACTCCCATTCGGAGCGCGTATAGATGTCTGGTATAATTATCACTCCGCCCACAAAACCCTTCCGGAAAAGTACAAGGGCTGGAGTCAGACCGATATTCTCCGTGACCAGGGTGCCGGCGCTCAATACCGCTTTCCAGCAGTGGTCAAGGAAGGATACAAAGACATGGAATTTATTGAAAAACATGACCCGCCATATATTAACACCGAGTATAAGACCCCCGTCGGTACAGTTTCCAAGAAAGATCTATTTGATACTTCCGAAGGACCCTGGATTAGATACGAAATGGAGAAAATATTCAAGAGTGAGAAGGACTACCCGGTAATCAAATATGTAATGGAACATACCATCCCGGTTGACAACTTTGAGGCATATTACAAGGTACGTGATGAGGTTGGCGAGGATGGCATGGTGATGACGGGAGCCGGACTGCTCTGGTCGCCGGTACAGCGTGTCATGCGAGAAATGATTGGCTATGAACAATTCTTCTATGAGCTTGCCGACCGTCCGGCAGAGGTGGAGGCGCTAATAGAAGCCGCGAAGGACCTAGAGAGACGAAAGCTCAAGGTAGCGGTAAAGTGTGACCTGGAAATCTTCAACATCTGTGCCAACTGGAGTGATGATATCCAGACACCGGTGTTCAAAAAATATTTCACTCCCTGGTTTCAAGAAGTATCTGATTTGCTGCATGCTCATGGAAAGCTGGCTATGGCCCACACTGACGGGGAAATGAGACGGCTTAATCCATTTTTCCCAGAAACCCGAATTGATATTGCGGAAGCGGTTACTCCTGCCCCACAGACCCTGGTGCCTATGACCGAGTTCCGAAGAGAGCTGGGTGACAATGTTACCATCTGGGGAGGTATCCCCTCGGTATTGTTTGAGCCTATGTACAGCGATGAGAAATTTGACGACTATGTCAAGAACCTCTTCAAAGAGATGGCCCCCGGCTACAGGTTCATCGTGGGGATGGGCGATAATCTGCCCTTTGATGGCGATATAAACCGTATCGGCAGGGTAGTTGAGCTCATTGAAGAATACGGAAAGCTTCCCATTGAAATTTAAGACCAGATTCCTGAAATTGTGAAATTGTTTAGAGGGAGAGCCGAAGACGCATGGCATGACTACTATAAAGGAGGGCAAAGGTGACAGACGAAGGCAATGGCGGAAAGCCAGACTTGACACCAAAGCGAAGATTCTTAGCCAACTTGATGGGTGGTAGAAAAGGTAAGCGTATTTCGGTTTGCAATCCCACTCACACCATTTGCACTGAAATAATAAATAAGATAGGTGTCCATCTCCCGGAGGCGCATCTTGATGCCGGGCAAATGGCGGAAATGGCGGCTACCAGCTATGAGATACTCGGCTTTGATACGGTAATGCCGGAATTCAGCGTGCAGCAGGAAGTGGCTGCCCTTGGCTGCGAAGTGAACTGGGGCAGTGATACCATGATGCCGGAGATACTGACGCATCCGGTGAAAGAGCCCGGGGACATCGTCATTCCTGAGAATCTTCTGGAGAAGCCTTCAATGCGTGTGGTCCTCGATGCCATCTCAATACTCCGCCACGAATATGGCGACCGCGTTGCCATTCTGGGTAAGATCATGGGTCCCTGGACCCTGTGCTATCACCTGGTCGGTGTTGAGGATTTCCTTATCATGACGGTGCTTGAGCCCGATAAAGTAAGGGCACTCCTTAATGCTTTAATACCGGTGACGGTAATGTATGCTAACGCACAACTAAAGGCTGGTGCTGATGCAGTGGTTCTCCCCGACCATGCCACCGGGAATATGGTCAGCCCCAAGACTTATGCCGAATTCCTCGTCCCTCTGCACCACAAGATGCTGCCCCAGATAGGTGGACCAACCATTTTGCACGTTTGCGGCAAATGCGTTGACCGCATTCCGCTGATAATCACGGAGGGCTATGATGCCTGGCACTTTGAGTGGGTAAATGACCCCAAGAAAGTGGTTGAGCTAGCGAGGGGTGAAATATCTCTTCTTGGGGGTATCAACACTTTTGACTGCCTGCTGCGGGGTACACCTGAAGATGTGTACAAACAGGCCAGATACAATATAGAAGCCGGGGTGGACTCAATAGGGCCCGAGTGTGCCATCGCGCTGGAAACTCCTATCGCCAATCTAAAGGCTATTGTTACGGCTGCGGAAGAAGGCTACTGACACGATATAGTCGCTTCTAAGGTCAACATTTCTTAGCCATTAAAAATCCAGCCTAGAATGATATGCCACTCTAGGCTGAACCACAAGATTTACCGCAATTATACAATAATTCCTGTGTTACTGCCCAAACATCATACCGGGAAGCCATAGGGCTATTTGTGGGAACAGGATGACTATGATGAGACCAGTCCACTGGAGGAACACAAAAGGAACAACTCCCCGGTATATGTCACCCATGGTTACTTCCGGAGGGGCAACTCCTCTCAGATAGAAAATGGCGTAGGCAAAAGGTGGCGTGATGTTAGCCATTTGCAAATTCATAATAACCAGAAGGGAAAACCATATCAGGTCAAAACCCAATGTCGCCGCTATCGGGGTGAAAAGGGGGCCAATGATTAGTATTATGGCGAAGTAATCAATGAACATGCCCAAAATGAAGATAACGAACATCATTACCAGAAGCATCCCAATCTTGCCGAAGGGCAGTCCTAGTATAAGATTGTTTATGAAGGCACTGCCTCCCAGACTCATGAATGTGGAGGTGAACATGCTGGCCCCAATCACCACCAGCATGACCATGCTGGTGATTCTAAGGGTCTCGTAAACCGTATACTTGAGGTTCTGCCAGCTAAACTTGCGGTAGGCAATAGCTAACAAGGTGGCAGCAAAGGCGCCAGTGGCCGCCGCCTCGGTGGGAGTCGCCACCCCCAGAAAGATCAGCCCCAGAACGGCCATAATAAGGCACAGAATGGGGACTATTCCGGTAAGTGCCATGTAAACCTTGCCACGTGTAGAAACAGCTTTTCTTTCCTCCTCTGGCATGGCTGGCGCCAGTTCTGGCTGGATGAGGCACCTGAGGAATATGTAAGTCATGTACAGTCCGGAAAGGACAAGGCCGGGAAAGAAAGCCGCGAAGAAAAGCCTGGCTACTGATACGTTTGCCGTAGGGCCGTAGATGACGATGGCGATACTGGGAGGGATGAGGAGGCCCAGGGTACCTCCGGCGAGCACGACTCCACTAGCCAAAGCTCTATTATAGTGTCGTTTGAGCATTGCCGGCAGGGCAAGGACTCCCATACTTACCACCGTAGCACCGACTATCCCGGTAGTGGCGGCAAACATGGTGCAGACGACGGTGGTGGCAATAGCCAGCCCTCCCCTCAAACCACCGAACAACAGATGGGTTACGTGGAAGAGCCTATCAGCCAGCTCAGCACGTTCCAGCATCACTGCCATAAAGACAAAGAGGGGAACGGCCGCGTAAACATAGGTTTTCAGCACCTTAAAGGCGATGAAGTAAAGTGCCGGGAAGATATCCATTCCTCGGAACGCGAACCCAAACCAGAGAGCCAGAGCCGCGATTACAAAAGCCAGAGGAAATCCGGTAAAGACACCGATGAGCAAACCAGCAAACATCAGGACTGGGACAATGGACTCTAGCTCCATTCCAACTCCCTTCGGGTGGCAGCAAGATAAAAGTTGCGAATGAATTCAGCTATCCCCTGAAGCAGCAACAGAAAATAGGCCACCGGTATGACCGTCTTCAAAGGATATATAGGTACCCTTATGACACTCTCTACCGCCTTTTCTCCCACCCTCCAGGAGAAAGGCACGTTAATCATAGAGAAGTAAAGGAGGGCAAAAATCAAGGGGAAGAAGAAGAGCAGGCTGCAGACCATGTCATTGATAGCCTGCCCTCTTTCCGGAAGCATCCGGTAGAAGAGGTCTATAGACACATTTCGTTTGATGCGCAGGACATAGGCAGCTCCCATCATGAAGGAAACATTGGCGCAGTAATAGACGGAATCATAAGTCCATAAGGGGGCATCGTTAAATATATACCTCATTATGGTGGAGTAAACCATGCTAAGTATCAGGACGACGACGAGCCAGGCGAAAATCTTGGCTACCCACTCATTAAAGATGTCAATATACTTCAAATAACCTCTTAGGGCTTTCAATTGACTACCTTTCTAGGCAACACCACCTCTATGTAGAGGTGGTGTTGCCTAAGAATTATTCCGCTAAGCTCGCTTACTTAACCAAAACACCGTAAGGATACATTTTCTCAGCATAGACATAATAAGCATCGTGGAATGCTCTCGCTGACGCCACCGCTTTAGCAGTCATGGCATCCTCTGCCCCTATTTTGTCGTAGTGTTCACCAAGCAGACGGAACATTTCCGCCGGGACTTCCCGGTCAAGAATGGTTACATTGACTTTTTGCTGCAGTTTATCCAGTATCAGTACATCCCGGTATGTCCCTTCCAGCAGATACCACCAGGTATACTCTTCAGCCACTGTTCTGATTAGCTGCTGAAGGTCTGCCGGCAGTTCATCCCATGATTCCTGATTTACGGCAAGGTCAAAAGTAGGATGCGCCTGGCGGAACGCGGTCAGCACTGCATAGTCGACAACATCCTGGAGACCTACATCCCAGTCTTCATTCATAACTCCCCACTCGGTGGCGTCAATGACGCCTCTCTCCAGAGCGGGAAGCACCTCGGCTCCGGGCAGGGTAACCACATTGGCTCCCATTGCCTTGAAGACTTCCGCCCAGTAGCCGGAAATGCGGAAGGTCAAACCTGAGAAGTCGTCCAGTTTCTTCAGTGGCTTGTTGGACCAGGCAAAGACCTCCGGAGCGCGCAGACCCATAACCATAACCGCTCCAACGTTGAATCCGGCATCCCGCCATGCTTCTAGCATCAGGTCTTCGCCGCCGCCCTGATACATCCAGGTTATCCAGGGCACAGGTCCAGAGGCAAACGGCGCATCACCGCCGAAGAATGGGCTAGATGGTATTGTGCCCAGCCAGTAGCCGGGCCAGGAATGGTAGCAGTCAAGAGTGCCGGAACTGACGGCATCCAATACTTCAAATGGTCCTACTATGGAACCACCGGTGAGACATTCAATCTCCAGCCGGCCGCCGCTTAGTTCAGTGACTCTGGAAGCAAAGTTAGTTGCCAGCTCCTGCAACAAGCCACCTGCCCAGGATGACTGCATCTTCCACTTGATTGTTTCTACTGCTGGTGCCGGCGTTGGGGCTGGGGCCGGAGCCGGAGCCGGTGCTGGTGCTGGTGCCGGTGCTGGAGCCGGTGCTGGTGCTGGTGCTGGTGCCGGCTTGGCACAACCAACAATAACCAAACTGACCGTTAGTAAAAGTGCTAGTGAAATTAGCAATAACTTATTTTTCAACGATACCTCCCTAAAACTTTTAATTATTAACTAATGATTATCTCATACTCTCGTATAGCACCACCCCCCACTTTTAAAAAATTAGCCAGCAAATGAGAGAAATAGAGTTATAGATAAGAGTAGCACTGCAATCTTAGCATGTCAATAGAATTTTCTTAATAATCTTTTTTAAAGATAAATGAAGTGAAATTATGATTTATTCCAGGCTATTGACAGCGGCAGATTTAGAATTGCATAATACATAGAGCATCTAGGTATCATCTTTAACTCCATGCAGGTGATTCAGATGCAAGGTTATCATGCACGTGAGGAGAGAATTTAAACATGACGATTAAGATTGTTACTGATAGTGTTGCCGATTTACCACCTCAGATAGTTAAGGACCTGGATATTACGGTAATCCCGGTAAACGTTTGCTTCGGTGAGGAGGTGTACCGTGACGGCATTGACATCTCTGCTGAACAGTTCTATGCAAAATTGGCCGGTAGCAAAGTTATGCCAGTTACCTCGGTGCCCGGGCTTGGAGTTTTTGCGGAGACATACGGCAAGTTAGCCGAAGAAACAGATGAAATCCTGTTCATTTCGCTCAGCTCCAAACTCAGCAGTGTTTATAAGGTGGCACAGCAAAGCGTGGAGCTCATGAAGAAGAAGTGCCGGGTGGAGGTCGTGGATTCTCAATGGGTAATTATGGCGCAGGGATTTATAGTTATGACGGCTGCCAGAGCGGCTCAGGCTGGAGCCAGCCTTGATGAAGTGCTGAATATAGTCCATCGTAATATTAATCGTGTACAGCTCTGTTCCGTGTTTGACACTCTGGAATACCTGAAGCGGGGCGGTCGCATCGGGCGGGCGGCGGCTTTACTGGGGACAATGCTTCATGTACACCCCATCATCGGTCTCAAGGATGGGGAGGTAGTGCCTATGGGCAGGAAGCGTTCGCGGGCGCAGGCAATAGACTATCTCTATGACCTCGCCATGAGCTATTCGCATATTGAAGAGATGTCAGTTGCCTATGTCAATGCCGTTGAAGATGCTGAGATGTTGATTGACCGACTCAGTGTTAAATTTCCCAGGGAGCGTGTCATCCGGTCGAGGACAAGTCCCGTAATTGGCACCCATACCGGCCCTAATCTCCTCGTCCTGGCCCTGCTGGGAGACAGGTAGCGGTAGCATCATCACCATTATTTTGTTGTCTTAACTCGCTTCTCCGCGGTTTGAAATCCAGCGTAGATAAATAGTAATATAGATAACGATGTCAAAAAAGCAGGCTAATGAAAACATGGTAAATTGGCAGGTAACTGCGGCTACGATTTATTGTGATGCTGTTGATGATGAAGTAACCCTGCTGGTTTATAAAGACAGGTCAACTAAGTGTACCGGCTACCAGAAGTACAGTCAGCCCGACCCTGAGACAGCTAAAACAATGAAGATAAAGAGCAAGCAGTTAGGACGGCGGCTGGAGTGTGAAGGGCTGGAGTGTTACCGGGTGGTTCAATACCGGGACAGGTTATTTGCCGGGGAGGGTGAGTAAGAGGTGGTGGAGATGGGGAACGAAAACGGTGTGAAGATACGGATTGAAAACCTCTCCCTTGCCTTTGGGGGAGTGGAAGCCCTTTCCGATGTCAGCCTGGATATAAGAGATAATGAAATCCTGGCAATAATTGGGCCAAACGGTGCCGGTAAGACCTGCCTGCTGAACTGCATAAACGGCTTCTATAAACCGCAAAAAGGTGGGATATATTTTGAAGGGCGGAGAATCACCCGTATTCGCCCGGATAGAGCCGCCCGTCTCGGTCTGGCCAGAACCTTCCAGAATATTGAACTGTTTACCGGACTGAGTAGTCTGCAAAATATTATGGCGGCCAGGCACGTCCTGATGAAGCAGAATTTTCTTAGCAGTGCCCTGTATTTCGGCTGGGCTCATAAGGAGGAAATCAAGCATCGTAAAACGGTGGAGGACATCATTGATTTCCTGGAAATAGAGCCAATAAGGAAGAAAACAGTTGGCATGCTTCCCTACGGAATGCGTAAAAGAGTTGAACTGGGCAGGGCGCTGGCTCTGGAACCGAAGGTTTTGCTCCTTGATGAACCGATGGCAGGCATGAACCTGGAAGAGAAAGAGGATATTGCCCGTTTCGTCATTGATATATTTGAGGGTCAGGGAGCCACGTACCCGGAAACACCTGTCCTCAGGGACGGGGTTAGCTGTATTGTCCTTGTTGAACATGATATGGGAGTGGTTATGGACATAGCTGACCGGATTGTGGTTCTTGATTTTGGGCGGAAGATTGCTGAAGGCACGCCTGACGAGATTAAAACTAACCCTGAAGTTATTGCTGCCTATCTGGGAAAAGAGAATTAGCTGCCGGGTGTGGCTGGTTTACTTCCAGCTTCTCTCATCTACTATCTTCTGGTACTGCTCTGGAATAGTCCCTTTCTCTACGAAATCAATCCGGTCCGGTTTAATGCGGCAAACAGCCTGAAATTTCTTATTTAAATCTTTGCCCAGCCTTCTCTTATCTTCTTCGGTAGGTTTATGCTTTAGCTCAATCTTGAGGGTCATTTCATCACGCTGTTCCGGACGCGTAACCAGTATCTGGAATCCGGAGATTTCCTCAAAGCCGAGGATTATTTGCTCGGCCTGTCTGGCAACGACAAACATACCTCTGACTTTGACGGCATCGCCAGTTCTGCCAATAATGCCGGTCAGTCGGTTGGCCGTCCGGCCGCAGGGGCACGGTCCGGTAAGATAGGATGACAGGTCACCGGTGCCAAAACGGACAAGCCCCCAGACTTTATTGTGAATCGGGGTTACCACGATTTCTCCCACTTCTTCCGGCCCCAGCTGTTTTCCCGTCTCCGGGTCGACTATTTCTATAACGTATTCATCCATAAGGTGCATGCCTGATTTCTCGCGGCATTCATAGGCAAGGGCACCACCTGTTTCGGTAACTGCGTAGGCTTGTGCGGTGTCAATCCGGTAGTCCTCCTCAAAGGTGTTCCGTAGTGAAGGCGCCAGCATCTCGCCGGTGAACCAGGCACGCTTGAGGGAGAAATCACGGCGCAGGTTATAGCCCATTTCTTCGGCCCGCTTGATTAGGCTCATCAGGAAGCTGGGAGTCCCCACAAAGCCGGTCACTTTCAGGTCACGCATGGTCTGAACCTGTATATCAGTGTTACCGGTACCCATGGGTATGGCGGTCGCCCCGCAGTCTCTCAGGGCTTCGTGGAATAGAATGCCGGCCGGGGACATGTGGTAGGTGAACGTGTTGATAACCACGTCTCCCTTTCTGAATCCAGCCGCCCAGAAAGACTTGGCGAACCATTTTATACCGGCGTGTTGGACTGGTTCATAGATAGGGCCCGGGGAGAGAAAGATGCGGTCGACCTCTTCTGGAGGAATGGTGAGGAACCCGCCGTAGGGTGGGTTTGCCCTTTGCAACTCTATGAGGTCGGTCTTTCTGGTGATGGGCAGTCTTTCCAGGTCTCTTATTTTGCGAATCTGCTCCGGGCAAACTCCCGCCTCGTTAAAAATTTTCTTGACGGCGGGGGCATGCTGGTAAGCGTACTTAATAGTTTGAGGTAGCTTCCGGTTAACGTATCTTTCCCTTGCTTCCGCTGACATTGTCTCCAGTTTATCGAAGAATTCTGCCTCTGGCTTACTTTTTACAGCCATCTCTTTCGCCTCTTATAGTGTTTTACTTCACGGTAGCTCTTCTTGGCGCCCATGGCGGATAGTCCCATGTAAAATTCCTTCACGTCCTCGTTGTTGCGGAGGAAATCGGCGGTACCATCAAGGACTACCCGACCATTCTCCATAACGTAGCCGGAGTGGGCGATGCTCAGGGCAATCCGGACATTCTGCTCCACAAGCAGCACCGAGGTTTTTTGCTCAATATTAAACCGATTAATAATATCATAAATCTCTTCAACCAGCAGTGGTGCCAGACCCAGTGACGGTTCGTCCAGCATCATGAGCTTGGGGGCAGCCATCATAGCCCGGCCGATGACCAGCATCTGCTGTTCACCTCCGGAGAGGTAGCCGGCGGTGTTATGCCGCAGTTCCTTGAGTCGCGGAAAGTAGTGGTAAACCATCTCCATGTCTCGTTTGACGGCACGGCGGTCCTGGCGGTGATAAGCGCCGACCAGCAGGTTCTCCTCAGCGCTGAGGTGTCCGAAGACCCGTCGGCCCTCCAGTGCCTGAATAATACCCAGCTTGCCTATTTCCTCGGCGCTTTTTTTATCTATTCTTTCATCGTTCCACAGGATGCTGCCGTCGGTTACCTCTCCCTCTTCAACGTGGAGCAGGCCGGATATTGCCTTGAGGGTGGTGCTTTTGCCGGCACCGTTAGCCCCGAGCAGGGCAACAATTGAGCCGTCCTCCACGCCCAGGGAAACGCCATGCAGCGCCCGGATAACGTTGAGATAGGTAACCTCAATGTTATTTAACTTGAGCATATTTATCTTTCCGGCGGGGGCCCGCTATAACAGAGCCCCCGCCAAATTACCACTACTTACCAAACCATTCAAACTCTTCGTATTTAACCAGTGGTGCTTCTACCCAGTCGGTCACGGGATTGATTTCTCCACTCTGTATCTGAAAGATTCTTACCGACTTTGACAGCCGGTTGTCTCCCGGGGTGTAGGTTGCCGGCCCGTGCAGACCGCCGACATCGTAGTTTAGCCTCTGGATGCCGTAGGTCTCAATAGCCCGCCATGATTCTACATCACCTTTAGCCAGCACATCATAGCCGACATTTTCCACTGTCAACCTCAGAATCTCGGCCATGATCATGCTCTGTGCCCAGGAAGTGATGTAGTCCAGATTGCCCTCGTCCTTGGGGTGCAGCTTCCGGCAATATTCTACCGCTTTTGCCATACCGGGTACATCGTCACCCCAGTTTACGGTAGGAAATACGCCGTAAACACCCTCAACAATATCGGCTCCGGCGATGTCAACCAGCGCCTTGGTGATGCCAGCGTGACCCAGGCCGATGGTTACACCAGGATACAACCCCAGTTCAAAGGCGTTCTTGATAATGACGGCGGTAGGTGCCGGTGTGCTGGAGATATACAGGATATCAGGGTTCAATGTCTTGATTCGGGTCAGGGAGTCAATCTCGGAGGTGGTGGTGGGGGTATGCTCCGCGGCGGGAAGAAGAAGCTCAATGCCTAACCTCTCGGCAGAAGCCTTGGCGGCATCCAGCGCACCGTAGCCGGTGGTGTTATTGAGCAGGTGCAGTGCCATCCTGGGTTTCCCCGGTCCCTTCCAGATGTTCTCCATGTAATAGGCAGCAAAGGCAGCCCAGTCATCTCCGTAATCAGGCATCTGACCGTAAATGTGCTGGGGTGGGCGGTGCAATACGGGGGCGTTGAAGCAAACCAAGCCCGGAAACTCAGCCCGGTTGGCTATTTCCATGGTGGCTGACATCATTTTGGATGAGGAGGTGGCGAACAGCAAGCAGCCGTCGTCCATAAATTTCTTGACGTTGGTGACCACTTTGGCGGCATCATAGCCGTTGTCCAGCCATACCGCCTCAACCGGGTATCCGGCGACGCCGCCCAGTTCGGTGTTAATGTATTCAATAGCGTCAAGATTGCCGTGCCCCATGGGGCTCCCTTTTTCGGCAGCGGCCCCGGTTGACGGGGTGGTTATGCCTATCTTCAGCGTCTTTTCTTTGGGAGCACAGGCACTGACAAATGGCAGAGCTGCCAGCATCACTGCCAGGAGAATTGCTCCAGCTACTATTATTGGTCTTTTGTGTTTCATGTCATGTCCTCCTTGAGAATTTTGCTTTTTCTTAGCTAGAACTGGAATGTTACATTTTAGGTTTACCCCCTTCTTAGGCTAATATGAGAAAGGCCACAGGCGGTAGGCAGATTTAAGCAGCGCCCAGCGGTGGGCGAGCCCCCTGGGCTCAAGTACCAGAAATAGAACAATTACCAGGCCGAATAGCATTGGCGTTACACCGGTGGCAAACCCGGAGGGTAGAGCGGTGATGGTTCTTTCCAGGAAGGGA
>DATKWF010000002.1:0-23858 GCA_035529715.1 Dehalococcoidales bacterium
ACATCCACCTCCTGCCGCATCTTTTTCAGGTATTCCTTGTGGGCGACGCCAAAGCGCTGCTCCTCGTCAATTATCAGCAGTCCCAGGTCTCTGAAAGCGACGTCCTTTTGCAGCAAACGGTGAGTGCCGATACAGATATCCACTTTGCCACTAGCCAATCCCTCAAGGACAGCCTGCTGCTCCCTGGGCGACCTGAACCGACTCAGCACCTCAATTCTTACCGGGAAGGCATCCAGCCTCTGGCTGAAGGTGGAGTGGTGCTGCTCAGCAAGCACAGTGGTCGGCACCAGCACCGCGACCTGCTTGTTGTCCATCACCGCCTTGAAGGCGGCACGGATGGCTACCTCGGTCTTACCATAGCCGACATCGCCACAGACCAGCCGGTCCATGGGTTTGGCTTTTCCCATATCCTCCTTCACCCGCTGCTGGGCTTCCAGCTGGTCAGGAGTCTCAACATAAGGGAAAGAAGCCTCAAGCTCCTGCTGCCACAGGGTATCGGCGGCAAAAGTAAAGCCGGGCACGACCTCACGGGCAGCATAGAGAGTCAATAGCTCCTGAGCCAGGTCTTCCGCCGCCTCTCTGGCTCTCTGCTTGGCCCGCGTCCACTCCTGCGTGCCCAGCCTACTCAACGACGGTGGCCTATCGCCGGCGCCGATGTAGCGGTTGACACGGTCTATCTGGTCGGTGGGGACATAGAGCTTATCCCCCGCCGCATATTGCAGTACCAGATATTCCCTCTGGCTACCGTTGGTGCTCAGGGTGGTGACCCCGGTGAACAGGGCAATACCATGCTCAACATGCACCACGTAATCGCCCGGAGTTATGTCAACAAAAAGCTTCAGGTGGGGGACCGGTCGCTTTTTTACCAGGCGACGCTGCTTGATGAAGCCGAAAATTTCAGCATCGGTGAAAAGGCAGGTATCATTATTCATAACCCAGCCCTCAGCCAGTAAACCCTGTACCAGGGTCAGTGAGCCGGGAGCCGGTATCTGCTTAACTTCAGTAAGTGGTGAAGCAATAATATCCGCCTCATTCAGCAGCTCGGACAATCGGCTTGCCTGATGGCTGACAATTATAAGTCGGCGCTTCCGGTCAAGGAACTGTTTTGCCTTTTTGATGAACGACGGTAACTGGCCGGCATAGCCGGGGGTGGTGTTGAAGTCCAGGCGGTATGATTCCCCGTCGCTCTCCCAGGCAGTCAAACTCAGGCACTGCCTGTCTTTAAGGACCGGCTCCAGTTCCTGCCAGGTGAAATATGGCCTGGGGAAACTAAGGGGCAACTCCCCCCGCTCCAGCTTCTCCGAGCGCATCTGCTCAGCCTCAGTGTCCAGTTCCTCAAAAGCCTGTTCAATATCCCCGGGTTCGTCAAGTACCAGCAGGGCACCCCGGGGCAGGTAATCCAGTAGGCTGTCCTTATTAAACAGCGAGGCGTAAAACTGGATATCACGCGGCTTCTGCCTGTCCAGCAGCATGGCTATTTCCTGCTTGAACTGCTGGCTGACCTCAGGATTACAGCCAGAAAGATCCATGCTATTCAGGACTCTCTCCAGCTCCGCTTCACTGCCCAGGAGAGGTGTCAGCAGTTCAGCTACCGGAGCAATATTTACTGATGACACTGCTTTTACCGAACGCTGGCTTACCGGGTCAAAGAGTCGGAGGCTGTCTACAGTGTTACCGAAAAACTCGAGCCTGACCGGCAGTTCACTGGTTGGAGGATAGATATCAATGATGCCGCCACGGTGACTCATCGTGCCCGGCAACTCCACTGTACTTTCCATCCGGTAACCCATGCTTTCCCACTGGCTCAGCAACTGGAATGGCTCTACCTCCATCCCCCGCTCTACGGAGTGGCAGGCAGAGGCGAAACCAGCATAAGGCGTTACCTTTCCCATAAGTGCCGGGGCAGAGACAACAATCAGCGGAGCACCTGAGGATGACTCACCCGGCTGGCAACCGGCCAGCGCCGAAAGCACCTGTACCCGCTCCATCTCAGTAGCGGCATCTGGAACCATGCGTTCATAAGGTAAAGCATCAGGTTCAGGGAAGAGCCTTACATCAGCATTAGACCAGTTTAAGATTTGCTCATAGAGCTTTTTACAATTTTCTGGCCGCGCGCTAACAACGAGCATGGGCTGTCGCTGACTATGATACAGAGCTGATATAAGATAAGGCTTGGCAGCCTCCAGCACCGCTGCCCCCACCCTATCACCCTGCTGTAACGCTTTAATTAACTGGCGATAGGCAGGCATCTCTTCAATAAGATGCAGTAATTTAGTCAGGTCTAAATTCATTTCTCTTCCTAAAACACCCCTAGGGCTCGTCGAAAACGACCAGCCCTGGGTTAAATTGTAGCACCATGACTTATCAAGCTCAAATGTGCTTTTTGAGCACTCTCCTTGTCCAATGTGCTCCAGATTGCTATAATGGGTAAAAATCATTTAAGTTGATGGCAGATGGCTGAGAATAAAGGAACTAAACTAAAATCACCGACCCAATATAAGCGAATAGTGGCCAAATTTGGCACCAGTCTGGTCACCGGCGGTGGCGACCTCCTGAACCAGGACATATTATGCGACCTGGTCAGGCAGGTGGCACAACTGCATAAGCAGGGTCTGGAACTAATCATAGTTACCTCGGGAGCCATGGCCTCCGGACGGTACAAACTGGGCTTGACCAAGAGCATTAAAGGCATCCCGTTCAAGCAGGTACTGGCTTCGGTCGGGCAGACCCACCTGATGCATGTCTACGAGCAATTGTTCGGGCAATACGACATTAGCGTGGCTCAGGCACTGCTTACCAAACCTGACCTATCTGGCCGTGCCGGTTACCTGAATACCCGTAATACTCTGCTGGCTTTACTTGAGCTCGGCGTAATCTGCATTGTCAATGAAAACGATGTGGTCGCCGTGGATGAGATTGACGAGTTCAAGTTTGGTGATAATGATAACCTCTCAGCTATGGTAGCCAATCTGGTTGATGCCGACCTGCTATTGCTGCTTACCGATATTGCCGGGCTGTATACCGCTGACCCGAATCGTGACCCCAATGCCCGTCTTATTTCACAGGTGGACCGGATAGATGCCGAGATTGAACACCTGGCAGCAGACACAACCAGCAGTGTTGGCATCGGAGGTATGGTCACCAAGATAGAAGCTGCCAGGCTGGCTACTACTTCGGGAGTAACCGTCATTATCGCTGACGGCAGAGAGCCGGATATTATCTTAAGACTGGCATCCGGTGAGACTGCCGGCACCCGCTTTTTGCCGACTTCCGTCAATCTTGAGAGCCGCAAACGCTGGATGCTCTGCGGTCTCAGCACCAAGGGAAGGCTGGTGGTTGATGCCGGGGCAGCCCTGGCACTGAGAAAGCAAAACCGGAGCCTGCTCGCCGCCGGTATCAGGCAGGTTGAAGGTAAATTTGACCGGGGTGATATAATTGACGTATATGATACCAAAGGGACCCAGCTTGGCTCCGGTCTGACCAACTACAGCTCAAGTGATATCAGCCGCATCAAAGGAGCTCACTCCGAGAAGATTGCCGCTCTGCTTGGCTTTGACTACGGGCCAGAAGTAGTGCACCGAAATAATTTAGCTATCCTTTAGGAGGAATATAGTGGGTATAGGTAAACTCTACAGATTCAGTGATAACAAATTGGTAGTGAAGGTAAACTACCAGCTGCAGGATGCGTCGGAAACAAAATGGTGGGGAGAACTTACCCTCACCGATTATATGAGAATTAATGAAAACGAAGTGTATAATATTAAGCTCGAGGATAAACGTAAAGGCAGATGTCGACTGAAAAAGAGGGTCAATCGGGCCGTAAGCGGAGTGCCGCCTCGCTACATATATCGTTTTACCGGTACCAGCCTTCTTGAGTGATACCCCATAATAACCAAAGCATTCTCCGGGAGGTCGAAGTGGGTACAGGCAAACTCTACAGGCTCAGCGACAAAAAACTGGTGGCAAGGGTTTACTACCGGTTGTTTCATCATGAAGCGGCATCAAACTGGTGGGGAGAACTTACCCTCGTTGACAATGTCCGCATTAATGAGGGCGACCAGTTTAGCATCGTACTGGAGGACAAACGCACAAGTAAATGCCATCTGAAAAAGAGGGTCAACCGGGCAGTGAGTGGCATCCCGCCCCGCTACATATATCACGTTACCGGCTTTAGCCCGCTGGAATGAATATAGAAATATCGTCTGTTATAGATTTAAAGAGGAGCAGGAAGATGAAATCGGCTGTTGGAGAACTGGAGGCAAAGGCAAGAGCTGCTAAAGCGGCTTCACACCGCCTGGCTTACCTTGCCACCGATATCAAGAATAAAGCCCTGCAAAATATCAGCCAGGAGCTGTTAAAACGAAAAGACGAGATACTGGCAGCCAACCAGGCTGATTACAGGGAAGCCGAGGCATCAGGCATGAGTGCCCAGATGCTTGACCGGTTAATGCTGAACTCCAGCCGTATTGACTCTATCGCCCAGGACGTACTGACGGTGGCTGACCTGCCCGACCCGGTGGGAGAGATATTTGATAGTCGCACCATGCCCAACGGCCTGCAGATAAGCAAGAAGCGAGTGCCACTGGGTGTAATCTGTGCCATATATGAAAGCCGACCCAACGTCACCATAGACATCTCTTCTCTCTGCCTGAAGTCGGGTAACGCCCTTATCCTGAGGGGTGGCAGGGAAGCAATTCGCTCCAACAGCGCCCTGGCTAAAGCAGTCCAGGACGCCTCGGTAAGCGCCGGAGTGCCGGAAGGAGCCGTACAGTTTATTGATAATACCGACCACGCCCTGGTCAACCACCTGCTCCAGATGAGTGATGTCATTGACATGGTTATCCCCCGGGGTGGGGCTGGACTGATAAAATCCGTCTCGGAGAACGCCCGCATGCCGGTCGTCACCGGCGGTATTGGCGTCTGCCACACCTACGTGGATAAAAGCGCCGATGTGAACAAGGCAGTGGCTATCGCCTATAACGCCAAAGTGCAGCGGCCAACAGTCTGCAATGCCCTGGATACCCTCCTGATTCATGCTGATATTGCCGAGCGCTACCTGCCCCTGATTGCCGCCGAGTGGGCGAAAGCAGGGGTGGAAATGCACTGTGATGAGCGGGCACTGGCTATCCTCAAATCCCACTCTGGTTTAAAGCTGGTGCCAGCAGTGGCTGAGGACTGGGGCAAGGAATTCCTGTCACTGGTAGGAGCAATCAAGGTAGTGGACTCTCTGGATGAGGCGCTGGAACACATTGAGCACTATGGCTCCGGTCATTCCGAAGCTATAGTTACCGAGGAAGACCAGTCAGCGATGCGCTTTCTCAATGAGGTGGACGCCGCCTGTGTCTTTGCCAACGCCAGCACACGGTTTACCGATGGGGGTCAATTCGGTTTGGGCACCGAGGTTGGCATCAGCACCCAGAAAATGCATGCCCGCGGACCGCTGGGCTTGAAAGAACTGACTACCTATAAATGGATTATTCTTGGCAGTGGACAGGTAAGGGCTTAAACCTCCGGTCTACTTACCGCCTTTAAGTGCCGCCTGTTGAAATTCAAACAACTGGTTGATTCCCTTCTCGGCGAGAGAGATCAAATTATCAATTGCTTCCCTGGAGAAGGGCTTGTGTTCAGCGGTGCCCTGAATCTCGACGAATTCACCCTTGCTGGTCATCACCACGTTAAAGTCAACCGCAGCATTACAGTCTTCATCGTAGCACAGGTCCAGAAACATATTACCATGCATAATGCCAACACTGGTAGCAGCCACGGCACTCTTCATCGGTATAGCTGAAATTACCCCCATATTTACCATGTTCTGGAAGGCCTGATACAGGGCTACATAGGCACCGGTAACCGCTGCAGTTCTGGTGCCGCCATCCGCCTGTATCACATCACAATCTACAATTAGTGTCCTTTCCCCGATTATGCTGAGGTCGGCTACCGCCCGTAGCGAGCGTCCAATAAAACGCTGGATTTCCTGATTTCTGCCCCCAATTCTGCCCAGCGAAGAATCACGGGGAGTACGGGTAACCGTAGCTCGCGGCAGCATGGCATATTCGGCGGTAATCCAGCCACTACCACCTCCCTTGAGAAAATTGGGGACTCTCTCCTCAGCACTGACCGAGCATAACACGTGAGTTTTCCCGAGTTCTATCAGCGCTGAACCTTCAGCGAAGCTCTGGAAGCCAGACACTATCCTAACCGGTCTCAGTTCATCATAGACACGCCCATCAGCTCTCTTCATGCGCTTTTCCTTTCTAGCCCAGCCGGGATGTATGCAGAGTATAGCACCGATGGGTATTAATGGCAATCTAGCTTGTTGCAAAATGGCAAATGGTCTTGACAAACGCTCTGACATATATGTTATACTACATTGTTAAGTATAAAACTTAATAAAATAGTATAAGGGATAGAGTTATGGCCACACAAGTGGAGAAATTGACTATCAGCTTACCTCGGAATTTAATCGATTTAGCTGATAAAATTGCGGAGGAGAAGAAAATAAGTCGTAGCAAGGTGGTTTCTGCGTGCTTGCAGGAACTCGCTGAAAAACGCTTGCGTGCAGAAATGGAGGAGGGCTATAAGGCGATGGCTAATGAACAACGACAGCTTGCGGAGATGTCTTTTGAGTTGCAACGTAGGGTAGCCCCAGAGTGGGAATGAGATGACTGTGTCCAGAGAGATAAAACGGGGAGAAATATATTGGGTGGATTGGAGCCCAGGAAGAGGAAATGAGCAGAGCGGGGTAAGGCCCGCTCTTATTATTCAAAATGACATTGGTAATAGACATAGCCCCACCACTATTGTCGCTGCTTGTAGTAAGGCAGATGTAAAGCCTTATCCCTTTATTGTTTCAGCCACAAGGCAAGAAACTGGATTGCCCAAAGACTGTAAGATTAATTTGTCAGCAATTTTAACGATAAACAAGTCATGCCTTGGTGATAAGTGCGGTGAATTGAGTAATGAGAAAATGGCTGAAATTGATGAAGCTATCAAGAAGAGCCTTGCGCTCGATAAGAGATTGCAAGGATTATAGCCTCTAACCAGCAACCGCTAACTCCACATTGCTATAGCATCAATCAAGTTAAATCAAAATCGTTTAGTAACCCTCCACACTACCAGCTTTGACCCTTTAGGTTCTGGCTGATAGAATAGCTACCATGAACATCAGCCCTGAAATCACAAGCCAGTTAGATACTCTATTAACCAGCTCAAGGCTGCTTCAGCCGCATTTTTTTTGTTCTGTCCACGGTCACCCTGGAAAATGTGTTTCTGGCTATAAGTTCCAGCCTGATGGGATAAACCAAGGTAGAACAACCCTGCCGGCTTACCTGGAGTAGCCCCACCGGGTCCGGCAATGCCGGTGTCCGCCAGGCATATATCCACCGCCAGTATCTTCCTGCCCTTCTCCGCCATCTCCTCAGCCACCTGGGGACTCACCGCACCATACTGGCGGATAGTCTTTTCCCTCACCCCGACCACTTTAATCTTGACCTCATTGCTGTAGGCAGTAACCGAACCCTTATAGTAGTCTGAACTACCCGGGATACTGGTTACCAGGTGAGAGAGCAGCCCGCCAGTGGCTGATTCAATCACCCCCAGAGTTAACCCCTTATCACGGAGCAAATTACCTATTTCTGCTTCCAGACTAGCCATAGCCCCCGCCCACTATATCTATCCTCTACAGCCACCCAAAAACACGTTGCTTGACGAATTCAAAGTTATCTTTTATTTTCTCAGCGCCGATTAAAATACCCATATGCCCGGGCAATAAATATTCAATCTCCAGCTTGGACAGCGCCTCTATAGATTGCTTGAGTTCAGTTCCGTCGCCGCCGGGCAGGTCAACCCGCCCCGTGCTCTGGTCAAAAATCACGTCCCCACAGAACAGAATTTTATTCTTCCGACAGTAAAAGCAGATACTATCTGGAGAATGCCCCGGAGCGTGGATAAACTTAAGTTCTATTTCGCCAGCATCCAGCTTACTATCATCAAAGCAGTTATCTTCCCTGAAGCCCACCGGCTGAAAACCAAAATACTTTGACAGCTGAACAAAAGTTATACGATAAAATTTCTTCTGAAGGGGATGAAAGACAATGCTGGCTGCTGAAAGTTCCTTAAAGGCTTCATCTGCCCCGCAATGGTCGCCATGAAGATGGGTATTGATAATAACATCAATATCTTCGGGTTTAATACCATCTTCGTTCAAATCCTGAACCAGTGCGGGCAGGAACTGGGGAGAACCGGGGTCAATAATAATACTGAGATCATCCTTAATCACATAGGTATTGCAGTCAAAAATTCCCTTCTCGGGATAAAAGTATAGATTATTTGTTAACTTCATGTTACTATTTACCAGACCCTGCTAATTAACTTTTTGCTTTTTTGATTATATAATAATTAAGACTTAAGACAAAATAGAAGGAGGTTCTAATATGAGCATAAGCGCCGTAATTGTTGGTGCCGTTGGGGGGCTGTGTGCAGTGCTGGGTATCATTACTGCCGCCGAAGTAATTCCATTAGTTATGCCTCAATTTACCTGGATGTTCTGGTTTGTGTTATCGGCAATCCTACTCTTAGCCTCTATCGCTCTTTCTTTCGGGCGCGGCTACGAATAATTAGACTTGCTGTCTGAATTAACTGACAAATCAGCGGTAACAGGTTTGCATTTCTATCGGTAATTTAGTTTTATATGTGTCAGCCCCTTTTGAGGACATGACAGAGAACAAGGTCAAAATTTCGCTGCGAGTTCACCCCAATGCCAGCAAGAGTGAGCTGGTTGGCTTTGCCGGCGGAGTGCTGGAGGTAAGGATAGCCGCCCCGCCGGTCAAAGGTAAAGCCAATAAAGAACTTATAGCTTTGCTCAGCCAGAAACTGGATGTGAGTAAAAGCCATCTGGTCATTATCAAAGGCCATACCAGCCGTATGAAAGTTATTGCCATTGACGGCTTGAATCAGGCAGAGGTTATGAAGCGACTTTCTCCTTAGCCTTCTTCTTCTTTCTCCGTAAACGCCAGTAGATAATGCCAGCGATAGCGCCCCAAATCGGCGTGAAGATTAGAAGCCAGATGGCTATGTTGCCCAGCCACTGCCCAAAGACAACAATGCCACGGACAGCGGATTTGAGTACCTCAAGGGCACTCCAGCCAGCCCGAACCATCCCCTTGGCGGTAGCCGCCGGCTCCAGACGCACCCAGATAAGGGACATTGACGTGGTCCGCTCCAGATACTGCACCCGCCCCTTAATTTGCTCGATTTCATTCCGTACCCGGGACAGACTATCATAAACCTTGAGGATGTCCTCTACTTCTTCGGCTTTTTCCAGAAGAGCCAGATACTGATTCTCAGTTGCTTCAGCATTATTTAATCGGGCTTGCAGGTCAATGTACTCCTCGGTTACATCCTGACTATCGGTGCTTTCCGATTCCACCCTGACCGCCAGGTCTCTCAGTTCAGCCAGCGCCACATTAAACTTGTCATCGGGCACCCGAAAAGAAATTCTTCCTCTCCTTTCCTTTTCCTCACCATAAACCTGTGACGAGACCACATAGCCGCCAAGCTCTTCCACAATCTGTGCTATCTCATCCATAGCTTCAATTACATCATCCACCACCAGAGATACTTCTCCAGTGCGAATTATCATCCGCTCTTCACCCTCATAAACCGCTCCTTCTTCCGCTGGTGGAAGTGATGGGGATACTCCCTGGTAATATGAGTCTGGTCCCGACGCCGGTCCTGGTGCCGGTGCTGGCATCGGTGCCGGCATCGGTGCTGGCACCGGCGCTGTGGCCGAGGGTGCACCACAAGAGACAGTTACCAGCAAAAGCATGACCAGTAACAACATTACTAACAGCTTTTTCATAATTCAACCTCCTGAGTAATTTACTATCTATAACGCTGATGATAAGAAAAAGTTAGGGTAATCTGCTATCCATTAAGCATTTATTTAAATTTTATCACGCCAACAGAATTCTGTATAGAGATTGCGCAACGAGTTATCCTCTAAAATAAAAAAAAGGGGGGGTCCCCTCTCTAAAATTCACCTCTACCTTTATCGTTGTGCCCCAGGCTAGTTCATCACATTGGCAAGTGCCTTTCCGGCTATTCCGTTTTCCTTGAGGATAACGCGCAACCTTCTGCTGTGGCTGGTTCCCGGCCTCGCCAGACTGCCAAATTTTTCGGACAGGTCGGAAAAGGTACCTTCAGCCAGTAGCTCTTCATCTTCCACCTCTACACCGGCCATACCAGCCAATTTCTCACAGAGACCGGCCAGGGTGATAAAACGCAATTCCAGCGTGATAACCACACCACACGACCAAGAGCCAGCCACCCGCAGGATACTGCCAGAGTGGTCACCAAGAATGCTTTCCATCTGGCAGAGGAATTTCAATAAGTTGGCAGACCCAGCCAATGGCGATGTGACCAGCTCAACTGTCTCCCCATTATAGTCGCTCCACTGTACCCGCACCTGCTTATTCCGATATACCTCCCGGATGACGCCAGTGATTTCCGTGCACGCCCAATCTTTTACCAGGGAGTCAACTATCCCAGCTTCCAAAGCTCCGGCGCGACAACTCCTGCCCTCAGTCACTAAAATAACACCGGCATTGCAACTCAACCCGCCCTTTTTCAAATAACGTGCAGCCTCGATACCATTCATCCCCGGCATCTGAGCATCCATCAGCACTATATCTGGCTGTAGCTTTGCCATCTCGGAAGAGGCCTCCTCAGCGCTAGCATAATCACCAACAACTTTCATGTCCTCTTCCTGCTCCAGCATGCGCTGCAACCCATAGCGAACAGGTTCATGCTCATCAATCAAAAGAATTCTGATAGCCTGACGCACTTTATCCCCCTTTCCTGGTAATCTGCGGTGTTCCCGGTGCAACCGAACCCGATGATGCTAGAGGGGTGTGTCTGAACCAGTTCGTCTCAGCTTTGCCCTGACTCTGGCCAACAGTTCTCGGGTATGGAATGGCTTCTTAATATAATCGTCCGCACCGAGAGCCAGAGCATTGTGCAAAGTCGTCACTTCGCTCCTCGCGGTAAGCATGATTATCGGGATATCAGAGTGCTGCCGGACAAGGTCAAGGACCTGAAAACCGTTAAGCTCGGGCATCATAATATCAAGGATAATCAAATCTGGCTCACGTTCTTTCATTAGAGCCATTGCACATTTGCCGTCGGCAGCAGTGATAACATCATATCCTTCTAGCTCAAAGAGACGGTTTACCATCCTCAATATTTCCTGGTCGTCATCTACCACTAGTATCAATTGGTTTCCGTTCATACAGGGCTGACCTCCTACTCATCGCAGTTCCCAATGCTATCACCCCTCCCCACCAGTTATCTCTAACCCGGTTACTCCTTTACTCTAGAGAGGCTGACTCACAACCACATCACAACCTTAGCTTGAACCGTCACAAACAAATCACGAGTGTAGCGCAGCTTTAAATGCCCAGGAGGGAAACAAAAAGCCTTCCCAAAAATGGAAGGCCAATTCAATTATTATCGTAACACTTTGAGAAGATACGCTATAGATTTATGCTGGCTTCACCAACATGTAGCCTATGCCAGGTCTGGTTGAAATATATCTGGGTGATTTGGCATCATCCTGCAGCTTGTGTCTGAGCCGAGCCATAGTTACCTGAAGCAGGTGTGTCTCACCTACATACTCCTCACCCCAGACCTTCTCCAGTATCTGGTCGGGGGTAACGATGCAACCGGCATTGCGCACCAAATAGGCTAACAGCTTATACTCAGTGGCTGTTAGAATTAACTCTTGACCACGCAGGGTAACCTTATGTTGAGCAGGGTCTATTACCAAATCGCCAGAATAGAACGCCGGCTCTTTATATTCATCCCAAACCCTGGTTCGGCGCAAAACAGCCCTTACCCGCGCCACCAGTTCACTGGACGAGAAAGGCTTGAGCACATAGTCATCGGCACCAATATTCAGTCCTTCAACCTTTTCCTTCTCGTCACCTTTGGCAGTGATCATAATTATCGGTACTCTGGAAAACTCACGTATACGCTGGCACACAGCATATCCATCCATACCTGGTAACATAATGTCCAGCAGCACCAGAGCCGGAGTCTCCTCGGCAAGCATATTGATGGCTACCTCCCCATCAGCAGCGACAGCTACCCGGTAACCCTCAAGCTCCAGAGTACGCTGCATCATGCGCAATATACGAACATCATCATCAACCACTAACACCGATTGCTTCCTCGTTGGCATGTTAACCCTCACTTCTCCCGGCTCAATACCCGAGCTACAGTCTCCCTCAGGCGGGCCGCACTCAGCGGTTTGACCAGGTAATCGGTAGCCCCCATTTCGAACGCTCTCTCCCGTGGTGACACTTCAGCCGAGGCGGTAAACACAATTACCGGAATCTCCGAGAGTTCCGGTTCACTCTTAATCTGCTCCAGCACTTCCCAGCCATTATGCTCGGGCAGTCTCAAGTCCAGCAGCACGAGACTGACCGGAACCTCTTTGACTAACATTACGCCCATTTCGCTGTCCTTAGCCTGGAGAATATGATATCCTTCCAGCTCAAGCACACGTGAGGCGAAGTTGCGGACCTCAGCCTCATCCTCAATAATAAGGATTGTCTCTATCTTACGCTTCTTCACCATGGCGCCGCCCTTTACTTGCAGTATCTATTGGCAGGGTAAAGTAAAAAGTGCTCCCCTTCCCCAGCTTACTGTCTACCCAGATCCGACCGCCATGTGCCTCCACCAGCCCCTTGCAGATTGCCAGCCCCAACCCGACACCACCAATCTCAGATTCTGAAGCCAGCCGTTGCTCGATACGATACATCCGGTCAAATACCCTTTCCACCTCTTCAGCCGGGATGCCTATCCCCTGGTCAGCAACACTGACCAGCAACTTTGCTCCTGTCCGCCGGGCCTGCACTAATATTTTTGTTCCCTTCTCCGAGTATTTAATAGCGTTGTCAAGGATATTATCCACCACCTGCCGAATTCGCTTGGCATCAATTGTCACGGTTGGTAGCCTCTTTCTCAAGTCTAGTACTATTTCGTGACCGGCTGCCCTTAGTCTGGCTTCAGCCACGGACTTCTCCATCAGTTCTGAAACTCTGACGGATTCCTTTTCCAGCTTCAACAGCCCTGCCTCCAGCCGTGACATATCCAGAAGACAGTCCACAAGCTCGGTCAACCGGTCGGTGGCTCCATCTATTGATGCTAAATATTGTTCTTTTTCTTCCGGCCCCAGCCTGCGGTCGTAATCCAGAAGCATGGTGGAGTATCCCTTGATTACCGCCAATGGAGTACGCAACTCGTGTGAGACGGTAGAAAGAAGATTGCTCTTGAGTTCGTTTAATTCCTCATATTCAATCATTTTCCTCTCTGCCCGCTCACGTTCGGTGATATCCACAACAATTCCTCTCACCCCGACAGCCTTATTTTTTTGAAGGATAGGGCTGGCATATAATAGAACCGGGAATGTGCTACCATCTTTCCTCTGTGCCGTGTACTGGATGCCGTCCAACTTGCCACCACTCAACACCCGCTGAATATCCACCCCTACTCTATTCCGGTCATCAGGAACAAACATTTTAAGAATACTCCAGCCTTTATCAGAATCCTCTAAAGTATGAGCGAATAAATCAATACTATTCAGGTTAATAAAGGCCAAATTACCAACCCTATCAAGTTCAAAGGCGGTTTGCGGCAGCAAATCGGCCAGGTCCCTGTATTTTCTTTCACTCTCCTTAAGTGCTTCCTCGGCTTGCTTGCGTTCGGTAATATCCTCAACAAAGGCAAGTACTCCACCACAGCCAGCATCTTCAACAATCGGTGAAGTACTGAATCTGGTATAGATTCTCATTCCATCCTTGCGAAGAAATTCAAACTCCACCTGCCCTTCGGTACCCCGCCGGCAGCGTTCCAGGTTGTGGGCGGCAATTTCCACACCGCGCTTATCCATAAAAGAGAATAAGTGTCTCCCAAGCATCTCCTCCACGGTGTATCCCAGCATCTCGGCCATGCGGTTATTAACAAAGGTGGTCTTGGCATCAGCATCAATCGCCCACACACCTTCCAGCGCATTTTCAATAAACTGGCGGTATTTCTTCTCGCTCTGCCGTAACTCCTCCTCCGCCCGCTTGCGCTCGGTTATATCCTGATATATTGTCTGGAACTGCTTTTCACCACCCCACATTATCTCCCGATGAAACACCTCCAGATGTCTAACCTCACCATTCTTGCGGACAATGCTCACTTCAAAACTATCCGGGACAGTCTCCCCAGCTCCCCTCTTTCTTGCCCTTTCCTGCTGCTCGGCATAACTTTCGGTAGCATATCGCTCCATGGCAGAGGTAGCTTTCAGTTCCGCAACACTGCTGCATCCATAAATATCCAGAATAGCCTGATTGGCATAAATAGTGTTTCCTGCCGCATCAATGATAGAAATACCTAAAGGTGAATTATCTAAAGAGTTGCGGAGATCTCGCTCTGCTACCCGCAGCGCTTCCTCCACCCGTCTGCGCTCAGACTCAGATACTTCCAGCTCAGTCAGTCGCCGGCGCATCCGCACCAGTTCTTCTAATAGCTGGTCTTTTGTCCTGATTTCGTCTCTCGCTCTTGTCTTTTGAGAACTTATAACTGCCATCAGACATATAATATGTCAAGAATATGTCATTTGTCAATAGAGGAGATATTAAACGAGGGAGAATAATAGCTAGGCTGCCGTTTAAATCAGCCTAATCCGTTGACTGAACCAGCTCGCTTAAGAACTGGCGCATATTCATGACATAGTCATCGGCGAGGGGGTCAATAAACACTACCCTGCCACCTATTGCCCCGGCAATGACCTCGGCGCTTTGTGGATTAAACTGCGGGGAAACGAAGATGACCTTCACATTATGTTCCCTTGCCTGTTCTATTGAGAGAGCCATTCCTGCCGCCGTTGGCTCCTTCCCCTCTACCTCAATAGGCAACATGGCAAGATTGTATTCTCTGGCAAAATAACCAAAGGCAGGGTGATAGACCATAAGGGTCCGGCTGGCCATGCCGGACAGGCTACTCCTGATATCCCGGTCAAGCCTGATTAACTCCTGAAGATAGCTATCCCGATTCTTTTCATAATAGGCCTTACCGGTCGGGTCAACCTGCACCAGGCCGCGGCAGATATTCTGCACCATGATTTGGGCATTTGGCGGGGACATCCAGATATGCGGGTCCATTGCTCCATGTTCATCCTCTCCCTCATGCTCACCTGCCGTCTCATGAATCTCTATTCCCTTTGAGCAATCAATCACCAGCATCTCTTTGTTGATGGCGAGCAGCTTGTCCATCCAGACCAGTTCAAACTCTATTCCCGAACCCACTTTGGCATACATTTTGGCTCTGGATAGAGCTGTCATCAGACTCGTAGTGGGCTCGTAGGCATGGGGGCTAGCCCCCGGTGGCACCATGACAATAACTTCTATCTTTTCCCCGCCAACATTCCCTAAAAAATCGGCCAGGGGGAGTATGCTGGTGGCAACCACTATCTTCTCATCCACTCCTTCTTTTTGCCCACACGATAAGACAGAAGCTAACATTGCCACAAAAAACAGTGCTACTAAAAGTATTGAAATGACCCCGGCAAACCCGTTTACCTTCACCAGCTTCTCCGTTAAGGCAACCCTTACGCCTTTCCTGATGATAGCTTCCGAGCTAAATCAGCCCCAGTTAACCTTATACAAGATTGGCGTTTACTGTCAACAGTTTGCCTGAGCAAAACAAGTTCGGCGGTCCAGGTACCAAAGCTTTCGTACTGAATAATACGGCAATTTTAGCACCTTTATTTCCGCTATATGCCAGTCTTCCCAAAGGCTATATAAATAATTAATATATTTTTTAGTAACATTTACACTAAATATATTGACAAAGTACGTAAAATAAAATATAATGGAAAGCGGAAGCCATATTCCGTATTATTTTAAGGGGGTACTGAAATGAATTTACAGAGGCCCAACTCAAACGAAGCTACCAGAACTGCCAATCGTTCTAAAAGCGTTACGCCAATGAGCGGTATCTGCTCCCGCTGCATTGACGGCTGCACTGGAAACTGCGAGATATTCAAGGCAACTTTCCGCGGTCGCGAGGTAATCTATCCCGGACCTTTCGGCACCATCACTGCTGGAGGTGACAAGGACTATCCGGTTGATTACTCCCACCTTAATATTCAGGGATATGCCCTGGGAGCAGAAGGACTACCCGCCGGTGTTACCGGCAATCCCGACACTGCCACCTTTCCGGTGGTAAATACCGAGACCGAATATGGCTGGGATAAGAAAGTCAGGATGAAGCTGCCTATATTTACCGGCGCCCTTGGTTCCACCGAGATAGCCCGTCGTAACTGGGAACATTTCGCCATTGGTGCCGCCCTCAGCGGCATTACACTGGTCTGTGGCGAAAACGTTTGCGGCATCGACCCGCAGCTTGAGGTTGATTCCAACGGTAAGGTTATCTCGTCACCGGATATGGACCGTCGAATTGAGACCTACCGACACTACCACCAGGGATACGGTGAAATCCTGGTGCAGATGAACGTAGAAGATACCAGGCTGGGCGTTGCTGAATACGTCAGCAAGAAGCACGGCCTGGACACCATTGAATTAAAATGGGGACAGGGTGCCAAATGTATAGGCGGAGAGATAAAGGTTGACAGTCTGGAGCGAGCACTTGAACTCCAGAAACGCGGCTACATAGTCACCCCCGACCCCTCAAGCCCAATTAACCAGGCAGCCTTTAAGGATGGCTCCCTCAGGGAATTTGAGCGCCACAGTCGCCTCGGTTTTGTTGATGAAGAAAGCTTTTACGCTGAAGTCCAGCGCCTGAGAGACCTGGGATTCAAACGCATCACCCTGAAAACGGGCGCCTACAGCCTGCGCGAGCTGGCTATGGCTATCAAATGGGGCTCAAAAGCCAAAATAGACCTGCTCACCATAGACGGCGCTCCCGGTGGCACCGGCATGAGTCCCTGGCGAATGATGGAAGAATGGGGTGTGCCAAGTCTCTACCTGCATGCAGCGGCTTACGAGTTTTGCCAGAAGTTGGCCGATAGAGGCGAGCGAGTACCGGACATAGCCTTTGCCGGCGGCTTCAGCAGTGAGGACGGGGTATTCAAGGCACTTGCCCTTGGGACACCTTTTACCAAGGCAGTCTGCATGGGGCGGGCGTTGATGATCCCGGGCATGGTTGGCAAGAACATACAGCAGTGGTTAAAAGACGGCAAGCTACCCAATACCGTCAGCCAGTTCGGCTCAACGCCGGAAGAGATTTTTATCAACTACGAAGATGTCAAGAGCATAGTCGGCTGTGACGAGATGAAACACATACCCCTTGGGGCTGTAGGAATTTACAGCTACAGTGAAAAGATAAGGGTCGGTTTACAGCAAATAATGGCCGGTGCCAGGTGCTTCAGTGTACCGGCAATTACCCGGCACGAGATTATGTCCCTTACCGAGGAATGCGCAGCGGTAACCGGAATACCCTACCTGATGGATGCCTACCGGGAAGAGGCGATGGCAATTCTGGAGAGTTAAATCCCCGGGCGTAAAGAATAAACGGTAATGGAATGATTACGATAATTGATTACGGTGCCGGCAACCTGCGCAGTGTGGCTAATGCTATTACCAGGCTTGGCTACCAGCCAAAGATAACCAGCAGTGTCAACGAACTGCTTGAGGCTCAGGCGGTTATCCTGCCCGGTGTTGGCGCTGCCGCCGACACTATGGAAAGCCTCAGGGCACTGGGGCTGGCTGACCCTATCCGCCAGGTCATCGCCGAAGGCCGTCCTTTCTTCGGGGTCTGCATCGGTTTGCAGGTCTTGTTCACCGGCACCGAAGAAGGTGGTGGGCATGAGTGCCTGGGAATCCTTCCCGGGCGGGTGAAACGACTCCCTCCGGGACTTAAGATTCCGCACATGGGCTGGAACCAGGTAAAGCAAAGGTTTTCTCACCCCATATTTGAGGGCATCCCGGATGATGCCAACTTCTACTTCGTTCACAGCTACTACGTGGAACCGGAGGACAAGTCATTAATTGCCGCCGACACTGACTACGGTATGCCTATATGCAGCGTTGTCGTTAAAGGAAACCTGATAGCGACCCAATTTCACCCGGAAAAGAGCGGGGAGTCCGGGCTGAGAATGTACGATAATTTCATAAAGCTTGCCGGCGACAGGGGTAAGATAAAATGCTAACCAAGAGGATTATCCCCTGCCTTGATGTGAAAGATGGGCGGGTGGTAAAAGGAACGAGCTTCACCCGACTGCGTGACGCGGGCGCCCCGGTAGAACTCGCCAGCTTCTATTATAAAGAGGGCGCTGATGAACTGGTCTTTCTGGATATAAGTGCCACCCCTGAGGGGCGTAACACCATGGTGGATGTTGTTGAGCGTATCTCCGGGGAAGTGTTTATGCCACTTACCGTAGGTGGCGGGCTGCGCAGCACCGATGACTTACGCCGTATGCTGCGGGCAGGAGCGGATAAGGTCGCGATAAATACTGCCGCCGTACTCCGACCCCGTCTGATTCAAGAGGGAGCTGATAAGTTTGGAAGTCAGTGCATTGTCATCGCCATTGATGCCAAGCGGATAGAGGATAGCCAAGAACCCTGCTGGGAGGTCTACACTCACAGCGGGCAACAGCCTACCGGGATTGATGCTCTCACCTGGGCAAGGCAGTCGGTAATGCTGGGGGCTGGAGAGCTTTTGCTTACCAGTATAGACGCTGACGGTCACCGAGCCGGGTACGATATTGAACTCACCCGCGCCATCTCCGAAGCAGTGACTGTACCGGTTATTGCCAGCGGCGGCGCTGGCACTCTGGAGGACCTCTATCAAGCCCTGGTTACCGGCAAAGCAGACGCGGTTCTTGCCGCCAGCATCTTTCATTACGGCAGCCATTCCATTCGTGAGACGAAGGAATACCTGATGAAAAAAGGACTACCGATACGCATTTGAGGACGTTAAAGGCACCGCCTTATTCCGCTTTCAACAGGTAAGTGATATAATAACGGCAGTTTATATTAAAAGGAGCTCATATGCTGCAAGGCGCCGGCACCGAGACAGAAAGAAAGGTTATATCCATCCTCAAGGTCCTGAGTGAGTCCACCGAGTCACTGGGGTCAATAACCATTGCGCGAGAGCTTGAGCGCCACGGTATTTTTTTAAGCGAAAGAGCCGTCAGGTACCACCTGAGAATAACTGACGAAAGAGGTTACACTCAGCCGCTGGGTCGTGATGGCAGAATGCTCACCGCACGAGGCCTTGATGAACTCAGGATGGCACTGGCACCGGAACAGGTCGGCTTCATCTATGAAAAGCTTGAATTGTTAGCCTTCCAGACCACCTTTGACCCGCACAAGCGGACCGGTCAGCTCCCCATCAATACTTCCCTCATTAACAAGGACAAATTCAAAGAAGCGCTGGATGCGATGAGTGATGCCTTCAAAAGCGGATTGTGTGTTAGCGAGCTTGTTGCCACCGCCTCCGAAGGAGGAAAACTCGGCTCCGCGGTCGTGCCGGAAGGTAAAATCGGCCTGGCGACGGTCTGCAGCGTGGCCATCAACGGGGTACTGCTAAAGGCAGGTGTCCCCATTGAATCCAGATTCGGCGGAGTGCTTGAAGTCAGAGATTCAAAACCAAGGCGCTTTACGGCGATAATTAACTATGATGGCACGTCACTAGACCCATCTGAACAATACATCCGTGCCCGGATGACGAGCGTCGGTGAAGTGACCAGGACTGGCAATGGCAAGATACTGGCCAATTTCCGTGAAATACCAGCAGCCTCCCGGGCAATTGCCCAAGAGGTCATCACTTCACTGAAAGGAGCTGGCATTACCGGAGTCTATGCTCTGGGCAATACCAGCGAGCCAATCTGTCAGATTGCGATGGGACTGAACCGGGTCGGCATGGTGCTGCTCGGCGGACTGAACCCGGTGGCAGCCGCGGTCGAAGCCGGCGTTGAGATTGATAACATAGCCGAAAGCGGCATGATTGATTTTCAGCAATTAACCAGTTTCTGGCAGTTATAAGTCAAACCGGCTACCATTTGTCCCGCCTTCGCAGATAATTTCATTACCACTAACGTTCACTTCCCGATTTATTTTGACAGGACTTCTCTCCATGTTATACTGTGGGTAATAACAACCGGGGATTGATAACATGAGCTATTTCAGTAACCTGGACAAGCTGTGGGGAGAAAAGACCAACAAATCCCCCGAAAATAAGAAAAGACCTCCCTCTATGCGGCGGTGGGTTATTATCATCGGTATACTGGTCTTTCTCTTTATCCTTGCCACTATCGGTAAAGGTATTTATACCGAATGGCTCTGGTTCGGCAGTCTGGGATTCAGTAACATCTATACCACCATCCTCACCACCAAATTGTGGCTTTTCTTTGCTGGCGCCCTAGCCTTCTTTGCGCTACTGGTTGCCAATCTCTTTCTGGCACGGCGACTATCTCCGGTGAGCACAGATAACATTTTAATCAAACAGGCCGTGGTAATAGTGCGCCGCGTTCTGGACACTGGCATACTAGCGGTAACTATTTTTCTCAGCTTTATCTTCGGTCTAATAACCTCGGGGCAATGGGAATCTGTCTTGCGTTTTTCTAACGCAACTGGATTCAACGTCACCGAGCCTCTACTCGGTAGAGACGTGGCTTTTTATATTTTCAACCTGCCCCTTTATCAGTTCGTACAGGGGTGGCTGATATGGGCTATAGTTATCATCTTGATTTTTACGGCTACTATTTACGGACTTAATATCGGCTTTCGCCGCGCCGCTCTTACCCCCGGCATCAAATGGCATCTCTCCGCGCTTGGCGCCGCCGTCTTTTTTCTAATCAGCTGGAGCTACCGCCTCAAAATCTTTGACCTCCTCTACTCTCAACGCGGCATAATATTCGGTGCCGGCTACACCGATGTCCACGCCCAGTGGCTGGCATGGCGGATTCTCATCGTTATTGCCGTTATATCAGGCATACTGCTACTGATTGGGGTCTTCCGCCGCTGGAGACACTCATTAACCATACCTATAGGACTATGGATAGCCTCTGCCATTATATTTGGCAGCATCTATCCAGCAATTGTACAGAGATTCCAGGTAGAACCCAGCGAACTGGCCAGAGAAAGACCGTACATTGAGCGCAACATTCAATTTACCCGACTAGCCTTCGGGCTTGACCAGATAGAGGAAAAAGACATCCCGGTGGAACTGTCTCCCAGCGGTCAGGATATCGCCCAAAATAGCGCCACGATGAATAACATCAGGTTATGGGATTATCGTCCCCTTAAGGATACCTATAACCAGATACAGTCGATAAGACTGTACTATGACTTCGCTGACATTGATGTTGACCGCTACCAAATTGATGATAGTTATCGCCAGGTATTGCTCGGGGCACGAGAACTCTCTCCCGAAAAACTTACCTCCGAAGCCCAGACCTGGGTTAATCGGCGCCTCCAGTTCACCCACGGCTATGGTGTCGCTCTAAGCCCAACCAACGAGGTCACTAAGGAAGGCTTACCTAATCTATGGGTCAAGGATGTGCCACCTATTGGCATGATTGAAATAGAGAGACCCGAGATTTACTTCGGGGAAAAGACAAACGATTATGTCATTGTCGGCACCAGAGTCGAGGAATTTGACTACCCCAAGGGGGATACCAATGTATATACCAAGCATACCGCTGAGAACGGCATAGAGATAGGTTCTTTTATCCGTAAGCTGGCTTTCGCCTGGCAACTCGGTGATATAAACATTCTCATTAGCGGTGAAATGACGCCGGAGAGCCAGCTCCTCTATCGTCGTAACATCCAGGAACGAGTACACCATATCGCTCCATTTCTCAGGCTGGACAGTGACCCATATATCGTTATTGATGATGGCAAACTGTTCTGGATACAGGACGCATATACCGTCTCCAACCGTTATCCGTATTCCCAGCCCGCCTCAGGAGAAATCAACTACATCCGGAACAGCGTTAAGATAGTTACCAACGCCTATGATGGCTCGGTCACTTTCTACCTCATTGACCCTGAAGATGCAATAGCCAGTACCTATGCATCTATCTTTCCGTCTCTGTTCACTCCGATAGAGGCGATGCCGGAATCGTTGCGGACACACCTGCGCTATCCGCAAAACCTTTTCCAGGTACAGGTCTCGGTTTACCAGACATATCACATGCAAGATCCCAGGGTCTTTTACAATAAAGAGGACCTGTGGACAATCCCGGTCGAGACCTATGCCAACACCGAACGACCTGTAGAACCCTACTACGTGATAATGAGACTTCCTGACGAAGGGCAAGAGGAATTTGTGCTGATGCTTCCCTTTACCCCCACCCAGAAGGACAATATGATTACCTGGCTGGCAGCCCGCAGCGACGGTGACAAGTATGGAAAGCTTATTGCCTATAATTTCCCCAAGGACAAGCTAATCTACGGGCCGAGACAGATTGAGGCACGAATTGACCAGGACCCAACCATCTCCAGTCAGCTTACCCTGTGGGGACAGAAAGGTTCCGAGGTTATCCGTGGTAACCTGCTGGTGATACCTATTGAGAAATCAATTATCTATGTGGAGCCCATTTACCTGCAAGCTGAGCGAGGACAGCTACCCGAACTGAAGAGAGTTATTGTTGCCAGCGGAGACCGCATCGTCATGGAGCAGACCCTTGCCCAGAGCCTGAGTGCCATTTTTGCCGGATTACCAGCTGAAGAACCCACAGTGCCCACTCCCTCCCCCACCCCCGAGGTACCGCTGCCCGCTGAGTTAGCCGAGCTTGCCGAGCTAGCCCAGAAGCACTATAACCAGGCACAGGAATACCTCATGGCAGGCGACTGGGCAAGCTGGGGTGAGGAACTGGAGAAGATGGAAGAAGTCCTGAACCAGCTGGTAGAACTGACCACCCCCCAGGAATAAAACAGAGCACTATAAATAACACTCTCAGAATTAACTTCCCCACCCTGAAGCAATTCATATACCAGGGGAAAAATTTTACAGGGGATTGCAAAGTTAACAAATCTTTGTTAGTATTGTAATACATAGAACATCTATGTATAAACTGGTAAGCGAGGTAGTCTAAATGGCAACAAAACGTGATTTGCTAAAAGGCAGTTCCGATTCTCTGCTGCTATGTTTAATAGAGCAGCAGCCGATGTACGGTTACCATATTATCAAGGAGCTTGAGAAAAGGAGTCAGGGCTATTTCAAATTTAAGGAAGGGACCCTTTATCCAGCTCTTCACCGTTTAGAAAAGGCAGGCTTAATCACCGGCAGGTGGCAACTGCTATCCAACGGACGGCCAAGACGATATTACCACATCACCGCCAAAGGCAGCTCCAGCCTGGCAACAGAGAAAATGCATTGGCAAGACTTCCTGTATGCCATGAACCTAATTATCCAGCCAGTAGGTCAGTATATTAAGAATAGGTAAGCGCAATGCCAACGGTACTGAGTCATTACCTCGAAAACATAAAAGGCAATCTGAGGCTTGACTTCCCTGAGGAGAAAGAAGTCATCAATGAGCTAAAGACGCACATTGAAGACAGGCTACAGGAACTGGAAGAATCCGGACTTTCTGAAGAAGAAGCTACCGAGACTTGCCTGGGGCTGCTAGGCTCAGCCAAGATGGTAGCCCGCCAGATATATGAAGCGCACAGCCAGGGTAGCTGGAGACAGGCGCTACTAGCCTCAATGCCACATCTGCTTTTCGGTCTATTGTTCGTTCTCAATTGGTGGCACCACATTGGCTGGCTATCAATCACACTAATACTAATCCTCGGTGCGATAGCCTACGGCTGGTGGCACGGCAAGCCGGCCTGGGTCTTCTC
>DATKWF010000003.1:0-4886 GCA_035529715.1 Dehalococcoidales bacterium
AGGCACACGATAAGGGCACCGGCCGGGAGCAGAAAATAACCATTACCGCCTCAAGCGGACTCTCCAGGGAAGAGGTAGAAAAGATGCAGCGGGAAGGAGAAATGCACGCCGCTGAGGACACCAAACGCCGTGAAGAGGTGGAAGCCAAGAACATGGCCGATACTCTGGCCTATACCGCCGAAAAGACCCTGCGTGAGCAGAAAGATAAGATACCTGAAGACCTGAATAAAGAGGTGGAAAGCAAGGTGGCTACGGTGCGCTCGGCACTGCAGGGAACAGACATTGATGCCTTACGTAAAGCAACCCAGGAACTATCTGAAGCCATGCAGAAGGTCGGCAGTGCCGTCTATCAGCAGCAACCGCCACCGCCAGGGGCTGAACCACCCCCGGAAGGTGAGCCACCTGCGGGTGAAGAAGGCGGCGGAGAAGAAGGCACCGTGGAGGGCGAGTTTAGAGAGGTTTAAATATCCGAAACAAAGAGAATTAAAGAGGGGCTGAGGCCAAACGATAGAAATGAGAGGCACAGCCCCTCTTTTTATTGATTTTATACCCCTTTTGAGATAAAGTCGTATATATCCGGCGAATCTGGAGAATAAAATTTGACCTATCTGGATAACATATTGCCCCAGGTTACCAAGCCCGCCCGCTATACCGGCGGCGAGTGGAACAGCACCGTCAAAGACTGGGACAAAACCCCAATACGGATTGCCCTCAGCTTCCCGGACACCTATGAGATAGGCATGTCCAATATAGCTCTACCCATTCTGTATGACCTGCTCAACCGCCAGCCGGACGTTCTTGCCGAGAGGGTTTATGCCCCCTGGATAGACATGGCTGCCGCCATGCAGAACGGCGGCATTCCCCTGTTCAGCCTGGAGTCCAGGCACCCGCTGAAAGAGTTTGATATCATCGGTTTCTCCCTGGGCTATGAACTTACCTACACCAACGTGTTGAACATGCTCCACCTGGCCCAGATACCGGTCCTGGCTGAAGAGAGAGACAATTCCCAACCGGTGATAATCGCCGGAGGCAGCTGCTGCTTAAACCCGGAACCCATGGCTGACTTTATTGATATCTTCGTGGTTGGCGATGGGGAAGAGGCACTGCTTGAGCTGATTGACAGCTTCCGCAGCTGGAAAGACTCGGGCAAACGAGCCTCAAAAAAACAGCTATTTCGCCAGGTGGCGGCTATCCCCGGCATCTATGTCCCCAGCCTGTACCAGGTGGAATACCAGGCTGACGGCTTAATCAAGAGCATCACCCCTACTGCTGCCGAAGCCAGCCCCAGCATTCAGCGGCGGATAGTAAACAAGCTGCCGCCTCCGGTAACCAGACTGGTAGTCCCCTTCATTGAGGTAGTCCACGACCGGGGAGCAATAGAGATTCAGCGGGGGTGCAGTCGGGGCTGCCGTTTCTGCCAGGCAGGCATGATATACAGACCGGTGCGAGAGCGCCCTCCTGAGGAAGTGCTGCAGGCAGCCGGAGACCTAATCAGCAACTGCGGTTATGATGAAATTTCCCTGGTCTCACTAAGCACCAGCGACTATACCGGCATTGATGAACTGGTGGCAAGCCTGTCCCAGCGCTACCCCAATCTTGCCCTGTCACTGCCCAGCCTGCGCCTTGACAGTTTTTCAGTAAGATTAATGGCCTCCCTGCCTGCCCGCAGTAAGACCGGGCTCACCTTTGCCCCGGAGGCGGGAAGCGAAAGACTGCGACGGATTATCAACAAGAATACCCCGGAAGATAAACTGCTGGAAACCGCTGCCGCTGCCTTTGACCGTGGCTGGACAACCCTCAAGCTATACTTTATGCTCGGCTTTCCCACCGAAACCGCCGAGGATGTAGACGGTATTATTCAACTGGTGAATAAGGTCCGCTCACTGGGCAGGCAGACCAGCGGGAAAAAGCCACAGATAAGGGTCAGCGCCTCAACCTTTGTGCCCAAGCCGCATACACCCTTCCAGTGGGTAGCCCAGGAAAACGAGCCACAGTTAAGTGACAAGCACGAACTTCTCAAGCAAGGATTACAGCGGAAAGGAACCAGACTATCGTGGCCGGACCCCAAGCTAAGCCTTCTGGAGGCAGCCCTATCACGGGGAGACAGGCGACTAGGTAAAGTTATTTATCGTGCCTGGAAGCTGGGCTCAACCTTTGATGCCTGGAATGAACACTTTAATTATGAAAACTGGCTTCACGCCTTTACTGAAAGCGGACTTGAACCCGGCTTCTACGCCCGGCGTGAGCGCACTCTGGACGAACTCCTGCCCTGGGCTCACATTGATGCGGGTGTATCGGCAGCTTTCCTGAAACAGGAATACCAGCGGGCGATAAAAGGTAAGGAAACTCATGACTGCCGTCATGAGGCCTGTAATGCCTGCGGATTACAGTCCCGGCATCCGGCCTGCCAGCAAAGATTTTCGGGCTCAGCTAATACCACTTCAGCTAATACCACTTAAGACCAAGTTAATCTGCCGCCAGGGAAAGACGGGGTATAGTCACTATTTGCCCTTTTTCTCAGGCTCGCTCTCCGCCTTCTCCTTTTTCATCTCAAAGGAAGCGATAGCCACCACCTTATCACCAGGACTGAGCCTCATCAGCCTCACCCCCTGGGTGCTCCTGCCCTGAATAGTGATACCTTGCCTGGGGTCTTTTTCCGTCACCGGGGTACGGGTGACAATCCCGTCAGCCGAGATTATCATTACCTGCTCCGCTGGATAAACTACCTTGGCGGCAACCACCTTCCCCGTCTTCTCAACAATCTTGAAAGTCCTCACCCCGCTGCCGGCACGCTTCTGCCGTGGGTACTGCTCAATCGAGGTGAGCTTTCCTAAACCGCCACCAGTCACCACCAGCAGACAAGCTTTTACATCAGCTTTATCCATGCTGACCACGCGGTCACCGGAGAGCCGGCGCATGGCGCGCACGCCACCGCTGGTTCTGGAACTGGCTCTTAAACTGGATACGGCAAACCTGATTGACTGCCCCTGCTGGGTGACGAAGATAATATCATCCTGGTCTGTGGCCAAGCAGGCGGCTACCAGCTCGTCTCCCTCAGCCAGATCCATCGCAATAAGCCCGCTGCTCCGCACCGCAGCAAATTTGTCCACCGCCGTCTTCTTTATTTCCCCCTGGCAAGTAGCCATTAACATATAGGTATCCGGCACGAAATCAGCCACATCTACCATAGCCGTAACCTTCTCCCTCTCAGCGACCGGGAACAGATTAATCACCGCTGTCCCTTTAGCCACGCGGGAGCTATCGCTCGGAATTTCATGACACTTAAGGCAAAAAACTTTACCCCGGTTGGTAAAGAAAAAGAGACTATCATGGGTGTCAGCCACCGTCAGCAGTTTTACGGCATCTTCCTCCCTGGTGACCATGCCAATAACACCCTTGCCGCCGCGGTGGTGTGTCGTGTAGGCATGGGCGGGTACCCTCTTGACATATCCCCGGCTACTGAGAGTCACCACCATACTTCGGTGGGGAATAAGGTCTTCAGCCCTAAATTCCATCACCCCCTGCTCAACTATCTGGGTTTTCCGCTCGTCACCATACTTGGGCTTCAACTCATCCACCTCTCCCTTTATCAGGAGAAGCATTCGCCTCGGGTTAGCCAGAAGGTCTTCCAGATAAGCAATCTTCTTGACTACCGCAGCATACTCGTCAAGTATCTTGCTTCGTTCCAGATTGGCCAGACGGCGCAACTGCATATCAAGGATGGCCTGTGCCTGGGTCTGGGATAAGCCAAAGCCAGCCATGAGGTTCTGGCGAGCCGCTTCAGCCGTCTCCGACTTCCGGATGGTAGCAATCACCCTGTCTATATTGTCCAAGGCGATTTTCAGCCCTTCCAGAATGTGAGCCCTCGCCTTAGCCTCTTTCAGCTCAAATCTGGAGCGCCGGGTGATAACCTCGTGGCGGAAATCTATATAATTTTGAAGCGCTTCTTTAAGGCTAATTACTCTGGGCTGACCATCAACCAGAGCCAGCATATTTGCAAAGAAAGCAGACTGCATGGCAGTATGTTTATACAGGTTGTTGAGCAACTGTTCCGGGTAAACCTCTTTCTTCAATTCAATGACAATACGCATGCCATTACGGTCTGACTCGTCACGCAGTTCGCTGATGCCCCCGATTTTCTTATCTTTAACCAGGTTAGCTATGGTCTCTATCAGGGCAGCCTTGTTCGTCTGATAAGGAAGCTCAGTAATGATTATGCGCTGACGTCCAGTTCCGGGCATGCTTTCAATACGAGCCCTGGCCCGGACTACTATTTTGCCATGGCCGGTAGCGTAAGCATTCTTAATCCCTTCCTTCCCCTGGATGATTCCTGCCGTAGGGAAATCAGGTCCCTTAATAAACTTGGTAAGTTCATCAATAGTAGCTCCAGGTTTATCAATGAGATAAGAGATGGCGTCACAAATCTCGCTAAGATTATGGGGGGGAATATTGGTAGCCATCCCTACCGCTATCCCGGAGCTGCCGTTAAGCAATAAGTTAGGTATCCGGGTAGGTAGAACTCTGGGCTCCTTGAGGCTATCATCAAAGTTGGGCATAAAGCCCACGGTATCTTTATCTATATCAACCAGCATTTCCTCAGCAACCCTAGTCAGTCGCGCCTCGGTATAACGCATGGCTGCGGGGGGGTCATTGTCCACACTGCCATAATTACCCTGCCCATCAACCAGCTTATAACGCATGGAGAAATCCTGTGCCATACGCACCATGGCATCATAAACAGAGGCATCGCCATGGGGGTGGTACTTACCCAGCACTTCACCGACAATACGGGCACTCTTCTTATGGGGGCTGCTATGATTCAGCCCCATGTCATTCATGGCATAAAGAATACGCCGATGTACTGGTTTTAAGCCATCCCGCACATC
>DATKWF010000004.1:0-2206 GCA_035529715.1 Dehalococcoidales bacterium
TAATTCAGATCACCTCATCAGCCCCGACCGATATGGAGCTAGAGGGGATCGCCTGTTCTGCTCTCAAGTCAAGCGTGCAGATTGAAGGGGATGTAACCAGTTTAATCGACTTCGTCCTCAAGTGGACCGAAACATTTCGCACTGGCGTGGTGGTATCAGTGAGGATATCTCCACCCGGGGTGAAGGGTGTCGAGGAGGAGCAGACCGAAGGGGAGGAGCCAGCCGAAGAGGAAGAGCAAGCTGAAGAGGAAGGGGAGAACGAAGGGGAGGAGACCGAAGAGGAAGAAACCGTAGAGGCGGCTCAAGCCCAAGAGGAAGGGCAAGGGTCAGCCAGTATTGAGCTGCTCATTTATACTTACCGAGGTGACTAACAATGGCGAGAAGGGTGGTTACTTTATATATCGATGACAGCAGTCTAAGGCTGCTGGTGGCTAAGGGCAAGAAGGTAGAAAAGTGGGCTGACATGGTGCTGGAGCCGGGTCTGGTCAGAGATGGAGTGATTTTAGATGAGGCCGAAGTTGCTGCCAAGATTAAAGAGCTTCTCAAAGTTCTGGAGGTAAGAACCAAAAAGGTCGTTGCCGGTTTGACTGGGCTACGCTGTTTAACCCCCCTGATTAGTTTGCCTCAATTGCCCAAAGCGCTATTGGCTGAGGCAATAAGGCAAGAGACAGAAACAATAATGCCGGTGCCTCTGGAACAGTTTTATCTCACCTGGCAGACTATATCCGCCCGTAGAGAAGAAAAGGTCTTCGTGGTGGCGGTACCGCGCAATGCCGTTGACGCCCTGGTTAAAACGCTGCGTCAGGCAGGGGTTGAGCCTGAGCTTATGGACATAAAACCCTTAGCCTTGGCCAGAGTGGTAAAAGAAGCAACTGCGGTAATTGTTGACGTACAACCAACCGAATTTGACATTGTAATTATGGTAGACGGGATTCCCCAACCTATCCGCACCCAATCTCTCCCCCGCGCCGCTAAGTCCTGGGAAGAGAAGCTACCGATTATAAGGCAGGAGCTGGATAGGACTATTAAATTCTACGATTCCAGCCATCCCGAAAATCCGCTTGCCTCTGACACACCTGTATTTGTCTCCGGGGAACTGACACCGGAATCCTTAGCTGGTGAGCTCAAACACCCGGTTTTGCCACTGTCATCACCCCTGAAGTGTCCACCGGGGTTACTTTTAGGCCGGTACATGGCCAACATCGGTCTGGCTGTGAAAAAGATATCATCAGTGAGGAGAGCTTGCCCTTCAAAGGTTAATGTGAACGCTTTACCCGATGTCTATCGGCCTGAACCCCCTTCTTTGATTAATATGTTTGTCCCGCCTATCATCGTGGTAGCTATTGGTTTGCTCGCTTTTTTGTTCATGCTTATCCAGAATACTGCTACTGATACGGCAGCAGCCCAAGCCGAGTTGGATACTCTTAACCAGCTCCTGAAGGAGAAAAGGGCGGAAAACCAACTGCAAACCGAGGAGATTGGCGAGCTAGAAAAGGAGGTTTCCGAGCTAGAGGTGACTTATGATGCTTTCGCCACAGTACTCGACAGTTTTGATAGTAATCATGCCGAAGTCAATGATGACCTGGCGGTAGTGATAAGCACTTTACCCGGCACAGTAAAATTGGCCAGTATTAGCCATGCCACCGGGTTGGCTATTAGTGGTACGGCACCAAGCGAGGAGGAAGTTCTGGCATATGCTACCGCCTTGAGAGCCAGCGGCCGGTTCTCTCAGGTTATTGTTTCGAGTATCAGGAGAACCGAAGACGAGATGAGTTTCAATTTCAAACTCAGCAAGTAGGGGAAAATGGATATCATTGCAACGCTCAATACAGCGATGACGAAAGGTGCTTCCGATGTGCACCTTATTGCCTCCAGTCCGCCTATATTGCGTATTTACGGCTCTCTTGAGCCGCTGGATGGGGCAGATCCGTTGACTGCCGAAAATATAGAGGAAGCCCTCCTCCAGATAACCACTCAGGTACAAAGGGAAACCTTCCAGCGTAATCTTGAGCTTGATTTCAGTCATACTCTGCCCGGGGTCGGCCGGGTTCGATGTAATGTCCTGCGGCAGCAGGGGACAACCAGCCTTGCCATTCGTTTGTTGCCCCCGGTGACCCCCACTATTGACGAACTGGGATTACCCCAGGTGTGCAAAGACCTGGTTACCAGACCCAGGGGACTGGTGGTGGTTAGCGGACCAACCGGT
>DATKWF010000005.1:0-7249 GCA_035529715.1 Dehalococcoidales bacterium
TTGGTCAGGGCGTAGCTGGCCAGGAAAAAGAGGATGCCACTTCGTCCCAGTATATCAGTAGCCGGGGAGAACCCCACAGCCGCCAGTCCCACCATGAGGTAACCAGCCTGAGCAATGCTGGAGTAACCAAGCATACGCTTGATGTTGTTCTGCGGAATGGCAACGATATTGCCCAGGGTCATGCCGATTGCCGCCAGCACGGCAAAGATTATCCCCCAGTCCAGGCTCAGCCATTCGGGCATCCCGAAGGCGGAGAAGAAAACGCGCAGGATGATGGCAAAGCCGGCTGCCTTGCTGGCTACGGAGAGGTAGGCAGTGACCGGGGTTGGTGCTCCCTCGTAAACATCAGGCACCCACATCTGGAAGGGGACCGCCGCAATCTTGAAGCCGAAGCCGGCAATCAACAGCACCATGCCCAGAACAAGCGCCGGGCTGGCGAGGAGAGTTTGTGCTGGCATAGCCTGGATATCCTGAGCAATCTCACCCAGTTGCGTCTTGCCGGTGAAGCCAAAAATTAGTGCCATGCCATAGAGCAGCACTGCCGAGGCTATAGCGCCCAGCAGCAGGTATTTCAATGAGGCTTCGGTTGATTTTTTGTCCTTAAGAAAACCAACCAGAGCGTAGAGAGAAATGCTGGTCAGCTCCAGGGAAATATAGATGGAGATTAAATCAGCGGTAGCTGCCATCAGCATCATACCCAGGGTAGATAGCAGTATCAGGGCATAATATTCACCCTGGAAACGTTCAAACTTGGTGACGTAATCTACCGAGGCCAGAATAACCAGGAAGGCAATCACCAGGAACAGCAATTTGAAGAAAAGGGCAAAGTTATCCACCGCCAGCATGTTATTGAAGATAGCCGGGAAGCTGCCGCCCAGCATCGCCACCGTGAAGCCTCCAGCTACCACCAGCCCAATCAAGCTGACAATTACCAGCACTCCCTTCTGCCTGATGAATAAATCAAGCAGAATAACGGCCAGGGCAAAGCCAGCCAGGACCAGTTCTGGTATAAACAGCGTCAGATTCAAATTATACTCCTTTACCCTCCAAATAGACCGGCTATGGGCGAAACACCCAGCTTGATAACATCGGTCAGGATTGCCGGATAGATACCAACCAGCATAATCACAGCAACAAAGGCAACCATATATACCCGCTCCAAGATATCGGCGTCAGCCGTACCGTTGTATTGCTCCAGTACCGGGCCGTAGAAAACCCGCTGTAACATCCATAAGATGTAGCCGGCAGTGACGACAACACCCAGCACACCGAGGATGGTATAGACCTGAATTCCGGGGACGACACTGGACGAGAAGCTCCCCACAAAAACCAGGAACTCGGCGGCAAAACCGCTGGTGGTGGGCAGTCCCAGAGAAGCCAGTCCGGCTATAGAGAAAACAACGGTGATAATCGGCACCTGCCGTGCCAGACCGCCGAGCTTGCGCAGGTCACGCTCATGAGTGTTGTGTATAACCAGTCCTACCATAGCAAACAGCAGTCCGGTAACCAGTCCATGACTGACCATCTGCAAAGTGGCTCCTACCAGGCTTACCTGACCCAGGGCAAAGATACCCAGCAGCACATAACCCATATGGCTGATGCTACTGTATGCAATCAGCCGCTTAAAATCATTCTGCCGCATAGTCACCGCAGCTCCGTAGAGCACACCGATAACCGCCAGCGTTACCAGGCAGACTGCGTAGCTTTGTGCTACCTCGGGGAACATGGTTACGCAGAGGCGAATCATCCCGTAGCCACCCATCTTAATCAGCACCCCGGCCAGCATTACACTGACCGCCGTCGGTGCGTCAGTATGGGCATCAGGCAGCCAGGTGTGAAGCGGGAAAACGGGCAACTTGACCGCAAAAGCAATCAAAATAAGGAAGAAGATAGCTGCGGCCGGCATAACCGACTGCACCATGGCCAGCCCACCCTGCCCTATCTCCACCATGCTCAAGCTGCCGGTGGCGAAATACAGGCTGAGTATGCCCGCCAGCATAAAAGCACTGCCGAACAAAGTATATATCACATACTTTATCGCCGAGTATTCCTTCCTGCCTGACCCCCAGATGTTGATTAAGAAATACATCGGTATGACTTCTATCTCCCAGAAGATGAAGAAGAGCAACAGGTCGAGGGAAAGGAATACCCCCAGGATGCTTGTTTCCAGGAGCAGGAGCCAGGCAAAATACTCCCGGTGCCTGAAATCTATCTTCCAGGAGATGAGAACCGCCAGAAAACCGAGAAAAGCGGTCAGCAGCACCATAGGCATACTCAGTCCATCCACTCCCAGATGATAGTGGGCATTGAGCGGGGCAATCCAGAGCAGTTTTTCCTCAAATTGCATCATCCCGGCGGCTGACAGCGACCGGTCAAAACTGGCGAAGAGAACTACTGCCAGGACCAGCGGGACAAAGGTGAACAGGGCTGCCGTCCACCTGATCAGCCTGGGGCGGTTGCCAAGGGCAAAAGCAATAATTATGGCTCCCGCCACCGGGAGGAAGAGTATTGTTGTCAGATAGCTAAAGTCCAACTATACTAACTCCTGCAATTTTTTAGCCAACTAAATACAAACATATAATAATCGCCAGCACGCCCACCCCGATAAACAGTCCGTAGAACTGTAGCTGCCCGGTCTGAGCTTGCCGGATAGCTCTGCCACTGGCGATGGCTCCGCCAGCCACCCCGTTTACCACCCCGTCCACGCCGCTCTCATCAAATCGCTGCAAGCCGGCAAAAAAGCCGTTGAGCAGAGCTGACCTCACGACAATATTTTCATAAAGTTCATCAAACCAGTATTTCCGGGAGAACAGAGTGTACAGCGGACGGAAGAGACTGCCGATTCGCTCTGCTGAAATCCACCTGGCGCTATACATGGCATAAGCGAGCAAAATGCCCAGTCCGGCCAGTATGAGTGATATCCAGGGTAGCGGATGGGCTAAAATACCGAAAAAGCCTCCGGCAAAGCTGTGCGCCTCGCCATGACCCATAAGGGCACCGAACTGGCCGGTAACATTCCACAGACCGGAAACCACTGCCAGCACAGCCAGCACCACCATGGGCATCACCATCACCCTGGGTGATTCATGGGGATGACTTCCACCGTGGCCTTCTGAACTCCCTCCCCGGTACTCGCCACCGAAGGTCATAAACACGGCGCGGAACATATAAAAAGCGGTCATGAACACCGTTATCATCGCCAGATAGAATAATATAGGCTGGGCCGTCAGGGAACTGACCAATATCTCGTCCTTGCTCCAGAACCCGGAGAGCGGCCAGATACCGGCAATACTCAGTGAAGCAATAACAAAAGTGGCGTAAGTCCACGGCATCGTCTTGCGCAGTCCGCCCATCAGGCGCATATCAAAAGTCCCGGTGGCGTGATTGACACTGCCCGCACCAAGAAAGAGCAACGCCTTGAAGAAGGCATGGTTGAACAGGTGGAAAATACCGATTGCCACGCCCCCCGTCCCCAGTCCGAGCATCATGTAGCCCAGCTGGCTGATGGTGGAATAAGCCAGTACCCGCTTGATATCGGTCATCACCAGACCCATGGAAGCGGCAAAAATAGCGGTAAAGCCACCGATGATGGCTACCGTGGTCATTGCCTCTGCCGAGTGCTCAAAGAGAGGGAACATGCGGGCTACCAGAAAGACACCGGCGGCTACCATGGTAGCGGCGTGGATTAAGGCACTGACCGGAGTCGGGCCCTCCATGGCATCGGGCAGCCACACATGGAGCGGAAACTGGGCTGACTTGCCGGCAGCACCGGCAAAGATGCCAATAGCCGCCCAGGTAAGAACGGTGCCAGCCAGGACTCCGGCTATAGCCAGACCATGCAGTTCTTTAATATCAAAGGTGCCGGTATTTAAGTACAGGAGCAATATCCCTGACAGGAAACCGAAGTCGCCAAGCCGGGTAACAATGAAAGCCTTCTTCGCCGCATCGGCTGCCGACGGGCGGTGAAACCAGAACCCGATAAGCAGGTAGGAGCACAGGCCAACCAGTTCCCAGAAGACGAAAAGGAAAAGCAGGTTATCCGCCAGCACCAGGCCAATCATTGAGGCAGTAAACAACGACATCCAGGCATAGTAGCGGTGGTAACCGGGGTCGCCGTCCATGTAACCCTGCGAGTAAATCTGCACCATCAGGCTGACCACAATAACGACAATAAGCATTACTGCGGTAAGTGAATCCATTATTATTCCCAGGTAAATTGTAACCCCATCCCCAAGCACCACCCAGCTAATATCAGGTACCGGTATTTCATGGTGTGGGGCTGCCATTACTGACATCAACGCCCATATGGATAGAGCCAGTGAGGCAGAAAGCGCCGTGATGAGGATATACCCGGCAACCTTCGACCCCACCTTGACGAAGGGCCTGATAAAGAAAGCAATTATTATAAACGAGAAGAGTGGCAGCAGAAAAATAAGCCAGGCTATCTGATATGGCATCACAGCTTCCTCAGTACTTCCTTGATTACGTGTTCTTTGTCCCTGGGCACCAGGATGGAATAGTCAGCCAGCTCCTGACCCATGGGCAAGCCGGAGACGGGCATGATGCGCGTGGGAATTCCCTCACCCTCAAAGAGTTCCTTCCACGTCTCGGCGAGCATCAAACTTTTTGCTTTTTTAACTTCTACCCACATATATATTCCCTGTTAATTAGAAAACGTTATAAGTACAACAGCGATTATCAATAACACAATTCCAAATATTATTTTTATTAGAGCGGTAGCGTGTTTTTTACATCCCAACTTTTTTCCATTCTCTTTAATCTGCCCACCTATCAACTCAGCGCCGCCATTAACAAACAAAACAAGCGATGCAACATAAAGAGCTATCGAATATGCCTCCATGTCCATTCTACCTCACCCCCTGTGTCCCCCTCTCCTTCAAAGGAGAGGGGGAGTCTTTAGTGAGAGAGGCTTCGCCTCTCTTCAACTCTCCCTTTTTACCACTTCATCAGGTCAATTTTGGTAGCATCTATTGTCTCCAGGCCACGATAGATGGCCAGTATTATTGCCAGACCAACCGCCACCTCGGCGGCAGCGACTATAATCACAAAAATAGCAAAGACCTGCCCGGTGAGCATTACCGGCACTATAAAACGGGAGAAAGCAACCATGGTGATATTGACGGCATTGAGCATCAATTCAATGCACATCAGGATGATTACCGCATTGCGCCTGGTCAGCGCTCCATACAAACCGATGGAGAACAGGATGGCTGACAGTATAAGATAATGTTCCAAACCCAATGACATTTCTTTACTTCTCCCTGGCTAAAACAACAGCTCCTAAAATAGCTGACAGCAGCAGAACTCCCGCAATCCCCACCGGCAGCATAAAGCCGCCCTCCCCCAGAAGCCTGGTGGCAAGAGCGGCAGTGGTTGGCATCAGGGGTGGAGTGCTGGATATCTGCCACGGCGTATTGGTCACGCTAAAGACCAGCACGACCAAAAATAATACGGCAACAATAAAAGCCGGAATTCGCAGTTTATTGGGAGGACTGCCCCGCTGGAATTCTCTGGTCATCATAATGGCTAAAATGATTAATACGGATATGGCACCGACATAAATCAGAATCTGCGCCGCCGCCAGAAAGTCAGCGCTGAGGGTGACATAGAGTCCGGCTACCGTCAGAAAGCACAGAACAAGCGAGAGCGCCGCCCGGAAGACATTCCGGAGCAAAACCACGCCCAGGGCAGCCAGTACGCCGACTGCAGCCAGTATCCAGAAAGTGATAACCAGTCCCATTACTTCTCCTCGTTAATCCTTTCCACAAGCAAGGTCTGTCTGGGTAATTTTTCGGCAAACTCGGGGGAGAAGTAGCCGCTGACCTGCCTCTCCGGTGATTCCAGCATCATTTCTTTAGTCTGCACCAGTTCACCACGCCGATATTTTGCCCGCTCATAAGCATAACCAAGATGCAACGCCTCATAGGGGCAGGCTTCAACACACAAGCCGCAACTGATGCAGTACCCGGTGTCCACCTGGTACTTCTCTACCACATATTTATTTTCGGTCATATCGGTTGAGGTGGTAATCTCAATTACCCCCTGGGGGCAGGTCTTGGCACAGGTGCCACAGCCGGTGCACTTTTCCTGGTTCCAGATGAGCTCATTCCCCCGGGTTCGCCGCGAAGGATTCAGCCTCTGCTCCGGATATTGCACTGTTATCGGATGGCGGAACAGGTGCCTTATGGTTACCGTCAAGCCTTTAGCAATGCCGATGCCGTATCGTTCAAACTTCAACTCTACCCCATCCTAACTTAAAGAATTTGGACCATACCACTACCAGTACTGCCATTATCGCCAGATTGACCGGTATCATTACCCACGGTACCGCCGTTGGCCAGACCAGTACCTGGACAGCGGTGATAACCAGATTAATCATGGCTAACGGCAGGAGGAACTTCCAGGCAAGTGCCATCATCTGGTCTATCCTGATGCGAGGCAGCGTGGTCCGTGTCCATATCATGACGAAGAAGACCGCCACCACCTTGATTACAAACCACAGCCAAGGCGGGAGTATTGGCCCCCTCCAGCCGCCGAGGAAGAGGGTAGTAATTATGGCTGACATTGCCAGGGCTTCAGCGTATTCTACCAGGTAGAACATGGCAAACTTCATCCCGGAGTACTCGGTGTGAAAGCCAGCGACCAGCTCTGAATCAGCCTCCAGGAGGTCAAAGGGACTGCGATTTATTTCAGCGCAGCTGCCGATGAAAAAGAGAAGGAAGCCCAGGGGCTGTAACAAAATGAAGGGGACATTCTGCGCCAGCACAATCTGGTTCATGGAAAGAGAGCCGGCTATCATCACCACGCCGGCAATAGCCAGTACCACCGGAATTTCATAGCTCACTATTGCCGCCACCCCTCGCATGGCGCCAAGGAGGGAATACTTGTTGCTTGAACCCCATCCCGCCATAAATATACCCACCGTCGAGATTGAGCTAATCGCTACCACGTAAAGGATGCCAATATTCAGGTCAGCCAGCAGCGCCCCATCCTGGAAGGGAACCACCGCAAAAATTAATAATACCGGAACAAAGGCAACCACCGGCGCCAGCCAGTGGACTATTTTGTCCGCCTTGCTCGGAACAATATCTTCCTTGAGCAGTACTTTGATTGCGTCGGCTACCGGCTGGAGCAAGCCGAAGGGACCAACTCGGTTGGGACCAAGGCGTGCCTGCATACGTGCCATACCCCTTCGTTCAAAGTAGATAAAACCCATTACCATGGACAG
>DATKWF010000006.1:0-7930 GCA_035529715.1 Dehalococcoidales bacterium
CAGGGTGATTTTAACCAGGGATACCGAGATCATGAAAAGACGCGTGGTAACCATAGGGCGACTCAAAGCTATCCTGCTCACCAGTGAGGAATCAGAGGAGCAGTTGCGCAAGGTAATAGAAACCCTGGACCTGGATTGCCAGTTCAGTCCATTTACAATATGCCTGGAATGCAACCAGCCACTGGTGGAGAAAAGTAAAGACGAGGTGAAAGACCGAGTGCCACCACATGTTTTCCAGACGCAAAACCAGTACATGGAATGTCCCGCCTGCCAGCGAATTTACTGGAGAGGCACCCACTGGGAAGCAATGAGTCGAAAGCTGGAGAGGCTGAAGAAAAAGCCTGCCAAGAAAATTAAATAGGAGGTTACTTTTATGGATGTTCACCAAGCAGTAGTTAGTCGTCGGTCAATAAGAGTATTCAAAGATACGCCGGTGCCCTATGATTTCCTGGAAAAGTGCGTCGATGCCGCCAGGCTGGCACCAAGCACCAAGAATCTCCAGGTCTGTAAATACATAGTAGTTGACGACGAAAAAGTGCTACCGCAAGTACTTGATACCATAGGCTCCTGGTCAGGAGTGCCCAGGCCGGAAGGCGGATGGTCACTGGAACACCCACCCAAAGCCTACATTATTATCCTGATAAACAGTCAGCTGGAGACCGAGCTCGGCGGAAACAGACGCTGGACAAACTACGATGTCGGCATAGCTGCGGAGAACATTATGTTAACTGCCCAGGAGGAGGGGCTGGGTAGTTGCGCTGTAGCCTCTTTTCAACAGGCGAAGCTGAAGCAGGTTCTGAATATACCTGATAAATATGAAATTACTATGGGTGTGATGCTGGGCTTCCCTGACGAGAGGCCGGTTATGGAAGAAACCACCGGCTCAATTGAACGCTGGACAGATGACCAGGGTGTACTTCACATCCCCAAAAGGAAGCTGGAAGATATTACCCGCCGCAACAGGTTCCAATAGCAACCGTGGCTGGAAACAGAGCGCCTTATTGAAAAAAGCACCCCAATTAGTATAAAATGAACCTCAGTTTTACTAAACAAAAGTGGTGGCTAAAGTAATATTGAATATATCACAGATGCTATCCGCGAATGCGGTAAATTACCCTGACGACACCGCGCTTGTGGAACTTATGCCCGGTAAAAAACTTAGGAAAGAAATCAGCTGGGCAAAGTTTGATGAACTGGTGAACAGGCTGGCTAATGCCCTCCTGGAGAGAGGTGTCAGCAAGGGCGACAAAGTCGTTCATTTGATGACAAACTCTATTAACTGGCTGGTCGCCTATTTCGGCATTATCCGCACGGGGGCATGGGCAGTGCCCCTTAATTTCAGGTTCACCAGCCGTGACATCAAATACTGCGCTGACATCGCCGAAGCCAGAATAATGATTCTGGGCGAGGAGTTTACCGATAGAGTGCAGGCTATCCGCCCGGAGCTGACCACCATAGAAGAGTACATTTTTGCCGGTAACAGCCAGCCGGAAAATATGATATTGTTTGAAGATATTCTAAGCAAAGCCAGCCCCACCCCCATATCCATAGAGTTAGACAGTTCAGACGGCTGTGGGCTTTACTTCACTTCCGGCACCACCGGCACACCCAAGCCGATTCTGCTTACCCATAAGAATATGGAAAGCGCGGCTATAGTAGAGCAGAAGCATCACCATCAGTCCCGCAGCGATAATTTTATCCTTATTCCGCCTCTATATCACACCGGCGCCAAAATGCACTGGCTCGGCAGTTTACTGGTCGGCGGAAGAGCTACCCTCTTGACTGAGATAAGCCCACAGTATATATTTGAAGCTATCGATAAAGAAAGGGGGACCATCCTGTGGCTCCTGGTGCCCTGGGCGCAGGACATTCTCGAGGCGCTGGACAGGGGCGAGCTGGACAGGAACAAATACAATTTGAGTTGTTTACGGCTGATGCATATCGGGGCTCAGCTGGTACCTCCCAGCCTGATAAAACACTGGAAAGAATACTTTCCCGATGTGAAGTATGACACCGATTATGGTCTGAGTGAGTCCTCGGGACCGGGATGCGTCCATCTCGGCATAGAGAATGAAGATAAAGTAGGAGCTATCGGCAAAGCCGGCTATGGCTGGGAAACACGCATCGTGGATGAGCAGGGCAATGATGTGGCTCAAGGAGAGGTCGGCGAACTGCTGGTCAAGGGTGACGGTGTGATGAAGGAATACTACAAGAATCCAGCGAAGACGACTGAGACCATCAGGGACGGCTGGCTGTACACCGGCGACATGGTAAGAGAAGACAAGGATGGATTCATCTATATCGTTGACCGTAAAAAAGATGTTATTATTAGCGGTGGAGAAAATATTTACCCGGTAGAAGTGGAGGAGATTATCCAGAGCCATCCCAAAGTTCACGATGTCGGTGTAATTGGACTGCCTGACGAGAGACTGGGGGAAATTGCAGCGGCGGTTATTTTCGTCAAGACAGGGGAAACACTGACCAAAGAAGAGGTAAAACATTTTTGTGAACAGCATTTACCCCGTTTCAAGAGGCCCAGGCGCATTATATTTGATGAGGTGCCGCGGAACCCCACCGGCAAAATAGAAAAACCCAAGCTGAGACAGAAATATGCCGGTGTTAAATATAGCTCAGAAAAGCCGGTCGTCTAGAACTATCCCGGCTTCCAGATTGTTTCCTGGCTAGCGTAATTAAAAGCCAGGAAACAGCACAAATGCAAAGGAGGAGAAATGAAGAAAAACATCATCACAATTGGTATCGCACTTATACTGGTGGCACTGCTTTTCGGTGCCTGCGGACCGGGAGGTCCAACGGCGGAGAAACCGCTGGAACTCTCCTACAGTAATTTTTTCCCTCCCACCCACGGTAATTCCGTTGCTGCCGAAAGCTGGATAGCTGAGATAGAAAAGCGCACCGGCGGCAGGGTCAAGATTACCTACTACCCAGGAGGCACGCTGACTCCCGCTGACCAGTGCTACGACGGGGTAGTAAAAGGCATCTCTGATATCGGTATGACCTGCCTTGCCTACACCAGGGGCCGCTTTCCCTTTATGGAGGGCGTTGACCTCCCCCTCGGCTACACCAGTGGTACAGTGGCTACCAGGGTAGTTAACGACATTTACCAGAAATACCAGCCGGAGGAACTGGCGGACACCCACACGCTTTATTTTCACGCCCACGGCCCCGGACTTCTTCACACCAAGACACCTGTAAAGACTCTGGATGACATTAAAGGCATGAAGATAAGATGCACCGGACTTGCTGCCAAGATTGTGGAAGCACTGGGCGGCACGCCGGTAGCTATGAGCCAGGGAGAGACCTACGAAGCCATCCAGAAAGGTACAGTTAGCGGCACATTTGGACCCATTGAGGTGCTAAAAGGCTGGAAACAGGCTGAGGTAATAAAGCACACCACTGATTGTTACCATATTGGTTATACCACCGCCATGTGGGTGGGCATTAACCTGGAAAAGTGGAACGCGATGCCAGAGGACATCCAGGATATTTTCACTGAGGTAAGTGCGGAATGGATTGATGTCCATGCCAAGGTCTGGGACGATGCTGACGCTGCCGGTCGGGAGTATACTCTGAGCCTGGACAACGAGATTATCGCGCTTTCGGATGAAGAGGCTAGCCGCTGGATAGAAGCGGTTGACGCTCTTCCCGATGAGTATATTGCCGCCATGGATGCCGCCGGACTGCCCGGTGGAGAACTGGTCACTGAGGCAAAGAGTCTAATTAATAAATACAGTCAGTAGAGGGATTAATTCATAATTTATGACGCGTTTAAGGAGATTCAGTGAGCGTCTAAGCTACTGGTTTAACTGGATTGCGGGTGGTGGGCTGGTAGTTATGATGCTGCTTACCTGCACTGACGTAATTGCACGTTCTTTCGGCCAGCCCATCCCGGGGACTTTTGAGATAGTCGGCTTTCTTGGCGTCATTGTGGCGGCATTCGCCATCGCCTATACTCAGTTACAAAGAGGACATGTCGCCATTGATTACCTGGTGGCGCTCATGCCACAACGGAGCCAGAGTATTGCCAAGAGCTTCACTTACCTCATTGGTGCCGCACTTTTTGCCCTAATCGCCTGGCAGAGCTACCTGTTTGCCGGAGACCTGTGGGCAAGTGGCGAAGTATCACCCACCGAGAGGATACCTTTCTTTCCTTTTGTATACGGCATAGCCCTTGCCTGCCTGCCGATTATCCTGTTCCTGCTACTGGACTTCTTTAAATCACTGGTTCAGGCGGTGAGGAAATGAGTCCGGGCACTATTGGCGTCATTGGCATCGGGGCTCTGTTTGTCCTGCTGTTTTCCGGCATACCCGTGGGCTTTCTCCTTGCCATACTCGGGGTCATCGGGTTCAGCTACCTTGCTACTTTCAGCGCCGGAGCCAACCTCATCGCCAAGGACTTCTTCTCCAATTTCTCGGCTTACTCCCTGACCGTTATCCCGATGTTTATCTTCATGGGGCAGATAGCCTTCTATTCCGGGACAAGTCGGCGACTTTATGATTTCGCCTACAAAATGGTGGGGCAATTTCGGGGCGGCCTGGCGATGGCTACCACCGTAGCCTGTGCCGGCTTCGCCGCTATCTGCGGCTCAACCAACGCCACCGCCGCCACCATGGGCACGGTAGCACTGCCGGAAATGAAAAGATACCATTATGACCCGAAGCTGGCTACGGGCAGTGTGGCCGCCGGCGGCAGCCTGGGCATACTCATTCCTCCCAGCGTCATCTTCATCGTCTACGGAGTAATGACTCAGGAGTCCATAGGCAAGCTTTTTGTATCCGGCATCCTGCCCGGCATCCTGCTCACCGGACTTTTTATAATGACCATCTATATACTCTGCCGCTTGAACCCCAAACTTGCCCCTGCCGGGCCACAGGTGAGCTGGAAGGAGAAACTGGCATCACTTTCAGAAATAATTGAGACGATAGTCCTGTTTGTCCTGGTGATGGGGGGTCTCTTTACCGGATTCTTTACACCTACGGAAGCCGGCGCAGTCGGGGCCGGTGGGGCGCTGATTATCGCCGTGGTCAGGAGAAATCTCACCTGGCAGGGATTAAAGGACTCCATACTAGATACGACGAAACTATCCTGCATGGTTATGGTTATCGTGACCGGTGCGGCTGTTTTCGGTCACTTCCTGGCGATAACCAGGATTCCGTTCAACCTGGCAACGTGGGTGGGGGGACTACCTCTCTCCCCAACGGCTATCATCGCCCTCATCATTATAATTTACCTTATCGGCGGCTGTTTTATTGACTCGCTGGCACTTATCTTGCTTACCGTGCCTATTTTCTTCCCGGTGGTTACCGCCCTGGGCTTTGACTCCATCTGGTTCGGGGTGATAATAGTCCTGGTAACTCAAATCGGGGTAATCTCGCCGCCGCTGGGAACGAATGTGTACATCATTAAAGGGGTAGCCGGAGACGTGCCTCTGAGCACCATATTCAACGGGGTAACCCCCTTTCTTATCGCCATGATAATCTGCACCGCCATTATTGTGGCTTTCCCACAGGTGGCGCTCTTCCTGCCCGGTCTTATGCGGTGACGAAGAATGTGAAGCAATCCTGATAAAAAAGGAGGCTGATTGCCTCCTTTTGTTTAAAATACCGACATGATTCCTAATCTATTTGTATTAATTGATGTGCATCCTGAAATTCTTGAATCATCTTTCGTATTTTGAATTCGTTTGTTTTTATTAGTTTTTTTATTTCCACTTCTCTTAATTCTGCAAATTTCCTACTTCTGAGCGTTTCATAATATACAAGTTTTTGTTTTCTCCCGGCTGTAGATTTTACCTTTCCATCCGTATGATAACCATACCTGATTCTCAAATCTCTCGTTTGTCCAGGGTAAAATTCACCTTTTTCGTCTTTTAAAATGTACACATAGAAAATTTCAATACCTTGGTCACCTTTTTCCCAAGTTTTTGAGTTTTCTCTTCTAATAGGTGAATTCGTTATCTTATTAGCACTTCTCTTTTGTAAAGCACCATAGCAATCTTTGCAGACATCAAATCCCACATCTTTGAAGCGACCACATTCGGGGCATTTATCTATCATATACTCTTGATACTCTTCATAATGTTCTGCACAGAGAAAATGGTTAGAGCGTACATTAATATTGCAATTCCAATACTGGCACGTTTTCCTACTCGTTCCTTGGTTATAATTTGACCCACTTTGTCTTGCAAAAGAATTATACGGTCTCTTGGGAGCAGCCTTTTTTTCTGCTTCTGGTTCAACCACATCTGCTATCGCTTTAATGAATCGACTAAGAGTACTTGGCTTTTTTCTATTTCTCATGGCTCACCCCAAAATACACATATTGAGCACCACTGTTTTCGCCATTACTTTATGTTAAAAATAAATCAATGTCAATGAATATAAAAAGGGGAGCTATTCAGCTCCCCCATTTCTCGATTATCTGCTTACTTCACCAGCCAGGCAGGTACAGCTAAAACTTCAAGTTATTTGCGAGCTCAAATACATACAAATTGCGCCACAAGCGGCAACATTCAGTGATTCTGCCTTTTCCCGGATAGTGGGAATTCGCAATCGGTAATCAGCCGTATTCAGCAGCATTTTTGAAAGGCCTGCCGCTTCATTGCCGAGCGCTAACAGGAGTTTACTCTGGCGATTAAGAATTGATGGCTCTGCTGCGCCATTAAGGTCGGCCGCTACCAGGGTATAGCCGCTCTTTCTCAGTGCCCTGGCAAGTTCAAGATAGTGTGTAGTTCTTCTTAACCATACCGATAATACTGTACCCGCAGTTGCCTGAACACATTTGGGCGAAAGCGGGTCGGCACATTTTTCTGTCAGGATAACTCCAGAAAAATCGAAGGCAGCGGCAGTGCGGATAAGGGTACCCACATTCCCGGCGTCCTGGATATCCTCCAGCAGCAAAATTTTATTGCCAACATCCTCAGGCAGATAGTCAGAGTAAATATCCATCGGTAGATTAACGACAGCCATAATTCCCTGTGGTGTTTTGGTGTTGCAGATGGAGAGGAACTGTCTCTCAGTAAACAACCGAACGGGATAATTGCGGTAAACAGGAGGCGGGTCTTTTATGGCTAGAATCTCAATTATTTCATCCGGGTGACCGGCAATTATCTGCTTAACAGCTCTATCACCTTCCACAAGAAACGCCCCGGCTTCAAGACGCCCTTTTCTTGTGGACAGTTTTTTATACCATTTCAAGGTTTTCAGCGGAGTAGACAAAGCATCTTCACCTTTTATACATCAGTAAACTTTACATCCACAATAATATCAGCTGATTGGACTTTGTCAAGATAAGGCTTTGCCCGGCTTTCATATACTGGATAAAGTGGTGGGCGGTAGAGGACTTGAACCTCTGACCTTCTGCGTGTAAAGCAGACGCTCTTGTGCAGTTTCAATTAGCCTTGAGCCAAGGGCGTCCCAAAGCTGTTGGAAGGTAGGGGAATTTGGTAAAGCAGGTGCCCTTTGTTTCATCTTTATACCTCCTTTTATAATTGACTTTTTTGTTCTCTTTGAATCTTCTCTTTTATCGCCTCTCCAAGCCATTGCCCCAACGTCTTCTCCTGGTTTACAGCAGCCTGTCTTGCCTGCTGAAGGGCATCAGGGTTTATTCTGATGCTGAAATTCGGTGTTCTCCCCGTTCTTGGCCTACCAATCTTACCGCTCACAGTCAAATTGTAATATGGGTAATACCAAAAGTCAAGTGTTTTCTGTTGACTTCAGGGCAACTTTTTAGAAGGGATGTGACTGCTGGAGGAGGGTAACAATACGTCAGATTAGTATATGGAATAACCAAAGGAGATGGCTCCGGCTACAATAGAAGGGTGTAGCCTGCAAGCACCAAATCTAAAGTAGGAGGAGCCATCACAAATGGAGAATACAGCAGCCAGGAAACGAAAGCAAGTACCTGAGGGAT
>DATKWF010000007.1:0-2226 GCA_035529715.1 Dehalococcoidales bacterium
TCTAGCCGCGCTGCGTGCCCTGGGCATGAGCCTTAAGGACATTGTCGCCAAAGCAAAATGGGACGCCCCCCAGGGAATAACCGTCGAGGTAGAAGTTAACACTGCCCGGGAAGCCATGGATGCCGCCGATGCCGGGGCTGATATGATTATGCTGGACAACATGAGCCCTGAGGAAATGCAACATGTCCTGGACTCACTGCCCGGTCAGGTTAAGACCGAAGCCTCGGGGGGAATCACACTGGCTAATGTCCAGGCGGCAGCTAAGACCGGAGGTAATCTGATTTCTATCGGCGCTCTCACCCACTCCCCTCAAGCCCTGGATATAAGCCTTGAGCTTGAACCGCAGACCCTCAAATTATTTTAAGCCAACTACTTTAAGCAACTTATGGCTTCCTGGCACGGCAAAGATAACTCTCACTGAGGTCTTCTATACTTATACTGACAAATCCAGCTTCCGACAGTATTCCTCGCATTTCGTCCCTCTCAGGGATGATGTCATTCGTCACATCGGGGATACTGCAATGAATTCCGTTAATACTCGCCCGGCTTGAGGTATGACAGATAAGCAGACTACCCCCACTTCTGGTTACCCGAATTATCTCAATAAGAGCTTTCAGTTTATCCTGAAAGTGAGGGAAGCTGGAATAACACACTACACTATCAAAGGTCTCATCAGAGAGGGGTATGAAATTTACATCGGCGTTAAGATAACAAATATTCCCATTAAACTCTTTAGCCATGGCTTTACTCAGCATTTCCTCGGCAACATCCAGGGCAACTATCTGCCCATTATCACCAATCTTACTGAGTAGAAAGGGAATGAATACACCGGTGCCGGTGCCAACATCAAGCACTCTGGCACCAGACACAATATCCAGGCGGTCAGCCATCAGCCTGAGCCTTTTTTCGTCTTTCTCGGCTACCGTTTCATCCCAGATGACTGCCATCTGGTTAAAATACGTCCTGATCACGGCTTGCCTCCAAGAACTGCTTTAACCTGCCAGCTTTTCACCTTTCTCTTCGGAGAAAAGACAGCGGCTATCATAAAAATCACCGAGGAGGTAACCACGATGGTGGCACCACTGGGAATGTTGAACAGGTAAGACATAAGCAGACCCATCCAGCCGGAAAAAACCCCGAAGCCCGCCGAGAACAGGAACATCCGCTTCATACTGTAAGTGAGCTGATAGGCCGCCGCCGCCGGATTCAAAATCAGACTGAAGATAAGCAGTCCGCCAATAGACCGCAGGGAAGCGGTTATGGTGGCACCGGTTAAAAATAAAATGCCATATAAAATCAGCGTTGCCGGGATGCCAACTGACAATGCCATATCGCGGTGGAAAATAGTAGCCTGGATTTCCTTGTAGAAGATAAGGACCACCCCCACCACCACAATGGTAACTATCCCCAGAAACAGGATGTCACCCCTGGTGTTGGTGAGAATGCTGCCCCACAGTAACTCCAGCGCTCCCGATTTGGTGCCGGGCATCAGCCCCATGAAGAGAAAGGCAAGTCCCAGCATGAGAGAGAAGATGACTCCCACCGATGTCTCCGGGCTGAGTTCACCGCGGTCAGCCAGCGGCCCGATAACAGCTGCGGAGATGAGACTAAAAATAAAAGCGCCCAGCAGCGGGTTGAAACCGAGCCACAACCCAAGCAGAGCACCGGCAAAAGCAGCATGCGCCATGCACACCCCGATAAAAGGCATATGCATCAGTACCACAAAGACACCTATGATGCCACAGGCAATACCACCCAGAAAAGCGGAAAGGATGGCGTTCTGCATGAATTGATAGCCAAAAATGGACAAATCCAATTGTTTTTACCCCTTAATATTAGACCAGAATGTTCTCTCCCCGCCTCTTTCGAACTTCCGGCAAGGGTATATCATACAACTGGCTGAGGTTGGCATCAGTAAGCAGTGCCTCAGGAGAACCCTCCCCCCATATGAGACCGTCTTTCATCAGTACCACCCGGTCGCAGGCTACCGGCAGACAGCCCAGGTCGTGGGTCACAAACAAAGTGGTGAGGCGGCGCGAATGATGTATCTGCTTCACCAGCGCCAGTATATCCGTTTGCGCTTTCCAGTCCAGTGAACCGGTTGGCTCATCAAGCAAGAATAATTCCGGCTCCTGTGCCAGACAGCGGGCTATGGTTACTCGTTGTTGCTCGCCCCCGGAAAGGTGGCCAATCGGCCGCTGGGCAAGGTGGGTCATACCCACCAGT
>DATKWF010000008.1:0-12781 GCA_035529715.1 Dehalococcoidales bacterium
CGTGGATTTGCGGACGCTTGTGACTAAATGCTCTAATACATCGCAAGAACATCCAAATTCGATTCCTCCAGCTTCAATGTTTGGGCAAGAGACATTTAACTCGATCGCGTCAATCTCGTCTCTTACTGCAAGCATTGAAGAACATGTAACATATTCATCAATATTTGAACCTGCGACACTAGCGATAATTGGTACTTCTAACGAACGGAGTTTAGGAATTTCCCGTTCTAGAAACGCTTCAATACCGGCATTTTCGAGGCCAATAGAATTAAGGAGTCCCGCTCTTGTTTCCACTATCCGAGGTTCAGGGTTGCCCGCACGTGGTGATAAAGTAACACTTTTTGTAACTACAGCCCCAACATATGGGCGACTCTGGATGATTTTTTCATAATTGATGCCGTAGACACCAGATACCGCTATAAGTGGGGTTTCCAGACTGGAATGGCCTAATATCCTTTGTAGTGAGAAGACGTCTCCACCATTACGCAGGTAGCTGATGGCACAGGTATGGCGGAACGTATGGGGCGAGCAACGTACTCCTTCAATTCCGACCCTGTTCGTGTACTTCTCAATTATCGTTCTCAGCCGGTCAGTAGTTATCGGATTACCGGCTGCAGTCAGGAACAGAGTAGGGCAGAGGGGATTGACCGGTTGCGAGCGGTATCTTTGCAGGTATTTCCAGATAGCCCTCTGTACCTTTGACCCGAATGGTACTACTCTTTCCTTGCTCCCCTTACCGTAAACCTTGACCATGCCGTCTTCCAGGTTAACATCATTTATGGTAATCCCGACAAGCTCGCTGGCCCTTAATCCGGTATCGAGCAGCATAAGCATTATCGTCCAGTCCCGAAAACCGGCAGGCATGGATGTATTAACTGCCTTCAGTATGGCAGTCAGCTGTTTCTCGGAGAAGGTAGCTATCACCTTCTTTGGCGGCTTGGGAACCTTCACCTTGGTGAAAGGATTTGAGGTAATAATCTCCTCGCGCACCAGCCACGACCAGAAAGCTCTTACAGATCTCAGGTAAGTGTTAATGGCATATCCGGAAAGTCCCCTGGTTTGCGGTCTGGTGTAAGGATGATACTCGAAGGCTCTTACCTGCAGCAGGTAAAGAATGAACTCCCGCAGCTCTTGGGTACCGATTTCGATTACGTCTGTGGGATACCCTCTGGACTTAAGGAATTGCCTTAGTTTGTTAAGCGCAGTGGTGGCAATCAGGATGGTCTTATCGCTTTTACCCTCAGTGCGGGCGCAGAGCCGGTAACCCTGGATCAGGTTATCGAGCCGGGTTGCCCTGCCCCTTGTTTCAACGATATGATTTAGCTCTTGCTGAATGTTGGCTGTCATTATTATCCTCCGTTTTACGCAAAAAGGTAGCGGGTCTTTTTCATCGTGCGTTTTTGACGAAGCAGCGGGTCTTTTTGTAAATATCGGAGGATTTTGCCCGCTTTTCGGAGGGTTAAGACAGCCTCAATTTGTAGCTATTCTGGCGTCCCTGGAGCGATTCGAACGCTCGACCCGCTGCTTAGAAGGCAGCTGCTCTGTCCAACTGAGCTACAGGGACACGTTTTTGCCATTCAAATGTAGCACGTAGAGAAGAGAAGGTCAAGGCATGTTTTCGTTCCGATTAGCTTGTCATTCTGGAGTGTTTTACATGCCGGTAGATATAGAAGGCAATAAGGATAATAGCTATAGTTATGATGACAGGGTCAAAAGGTCGCATGAGGGCCCGTATCTGCTCCCAGTGTTCACCCATCTGGTAACCGCCATAGGCTAATCCAGTACTCCAGATGAAAGAGCCGAGAAAAGTATATACCAGGAACTTGAAGAAGTGCATTCTGGCTATCCCGGCAGGGAGACTGATGAAGGTGCGCACCACCGGCAGTAGTCGTGAGGCAAATATTGACCAGCTACCGCTCCTATCAAACCATCGGTCGGCCAGATTGAGGTCGTGTTTGGATATAAGGATGTACTTTCCATATTTCTCCAAGAAGGGACGACCTCCCCACATGCCCACCACATAGGCAATAACCGAACCAATAGTGTTGCCCAGTGCCCCATAGACGCCGGCTACCAGAACATAGGTAACTGCCAGAGATTGTTCCTTGATAAGCATCCATCCAGCAAGTGGCATGATTAGCTCACTGGGTAGGGGAATACAGGCACTCTCTATGGCCATGAGTGCCACCACCCCGGGCCACTGCATCAGGCTATAGGTATAACTTATAAACGCTAGTAACTCTTGTTCTAGTGATAGCACTTCGGGAGTGTAACAAATAGGTACGGCTAGCGTCAAGTCGGTTTACACGGATTCTTCTTAGCTCCTTTCTTGCTTGACAACCGCTTACCCGCATTATAGTATGAAATTGTCTCTTTAAGTAGCTAAGTAAACAAACAATGCCAAGGTTATTAGACGGAGTAGACAGCCCAGCCGATTTGAAAAAACTAACCCAATCGGAACTTGGGCAACTAGCAGTTGAACTCAGGGAGGAACTGGTAACCACAGTTACTACCACTGGTGGTCATCTGGCTTCTAATCTAGGTGTTGTCGAGCTTACTATGGCTCTGCATCGGGTGTTTGATAGCCCGAGAGATAAGCTCATATGGGATGTTGGGCATCAGAGCTATATTCATAAGCTGCTTACCGGTAGGAGACAGCGTTTTCCCTCGCTACGTCAATATGGAGGCTTATCCGGTTTTACTGAGCCTGGCGAGAGTGAACATGACCCGTTTGGTGCCGGTCACGCCAGCACCTCAGTATCAGCCGCTCTGGGTATGGCCATTGCTCGCGACCTTTCCGGTGATGATTATCATGTAGTGGCTATCATTGGTGATGGCGCCATAACCGGCGGGATGGCCCTTGAGGCACTGAATCAGGTTGGTCATCTGAGTTCCAGGCTCATTGTGGTGCTGAATGATAACGGCATGTCAATTTCTCCTACGGTTGGTGCCATAGCCAAGCTGCTGAATAAAGTCCGGTTTAACCGCCGTTACTATCGGGCAAAGGAAGGGGGCAAGCGCATAGTTATGGCACTACCTTCTGGGGCTAAGCTATGGCAGTTGAGCCAGCAATTACAGGATAGAATCAAAGGCCTGGTTATGCCGACGATGATTTGGGAGGAACTCGGTTTTACCTATATCGGACCTGTTGACGGGCATAATATCCCCGACCTTGAAACGGCACTCACTCAGGCGAGAGATTATCGGCTCAGGCCAGCTTTTGTCCATGTCATCACTACTAAGGGCAAGGGCTATCTACCTGCCGAGGGTGACGCTGTTTATTTTCACGGCGTGCCAGCCAAGCGGGCACGTACCAGGGAAGTTCCTAGTTATAGTGAGGTATTTGCCCAGACTGTGCTTCAGTTGGCTCGTGAGAATCCAAAGCTGGTGGTGATTACGCCGGCGATGCCCGAAGGACATTGTTTGGGCATTGTTGAGACTGAGTTCCCAAAGCGAGTCTTTGATGTGGGAATCTGTGAGCAGCACGCGGTAACCTTTGCTGCCGGCTTAGCCGCTAAAGGTTTTGTCCCTATCGTGGCTATATACTCCACCTTTCTGCAGCGAGCCTTTGACCAGGTGATACATGATGTCTGCCTTCAGAATTTGCCTGTTATCTTTGCTATTGACCGGGGTGGTATTGTTGGCGATGATGGTAAGACACATCAAGGAGCGTTTGATATCTCTTTCCTGACGTTAGTACCTAACCTGATTGTCTCCGCTCCCAAGGATGAAAACGAGCTTCAGCACCTGCTCTACACTGCGGTGAAATCAGGACGAGCTATGGCAATACGCTATCCGCGCGGTTCTGGGGTGGGGGTAAAACTGGATAAAAAACTGCATGAGATTCCAATAGGTAAATGGGAGGTATTGAGGCAGGGAGATGATGTAGCTATATTGGCTATAGGGGCTACGGTGGCTCCTGCCATGGAGGCATCTCAGGAGCTGGCTGCCAACAAGATTGAAGCCACAGTGGTAAATGCTCGTTTTGCCAAACCACTAGACTCTGAACTTATAACGGACTTGGCCAGCCATATTAAGTATATAGTTACGGTTGAAGAGAATGCTTTGTGTGGTGGCTTTGGCAATAGTGTCATCAAACTTCTTGAAGAATCAGGAATTCATGATGTGCAGGTAAAGACCATGGGTATACCTGATGAGTTTGTTGAGCAGGGGACTCAGGCTATCCTCCGCGCCAAGTATGGGCTGGACGCCAAGGGAATAGCCCAGCAAGTCAAGACCTTTATTTCAACTTAGCCTGTGTACAGAGGTGCCAGATGGGAAAGATGACAATTAGGGACATAGAAGTTAGTGGCAAGAGGGTTCTGGTCCGGGTTGACTTCAATGTTCCTCTGGATGAAAAGACAGGAGAAATAACCGATGACAGTCGCATTCGTGCCACTATGCCCACCATTAAATATCTTATTGAGCGGAGAGTGCGAATTATCTTAATGTCTCATCTGGGTCGTCCCAGGGGTAAGGTAGTTGATAATTTACGGTTGGGTGTTGTTGCCCGGCAGCTGTCGCAACTCCTGGGGCAGTCGGTGGGAATGGCAATGGACTGCATTGGCCCGGAAGTGGAAAAGTCGGTGGCCAGCTTGAAGGATGGAGATATTCTGCTTCTGGAAAATCTTCGCTTTCATCCTGAGGAAGAGAACGGCGACGATTCCTTTGCCCGGGCTTTAGCCAGCTTGGGTGATATATTCGTTAATGATGCCTTCGGTACCTCTCATAGGGCTCATGCTTCAATTGTAGGTGTTACTCATTATCTCCCGGCAGTTGCCGGCTTCCTGATGGAAAAAGAAATCAGAAATCTGGGTAGCATTTTAGAGAAGCCGGCGCATCCTTTTGCTGCCCTTCTTGGTGGTGCCAAGATAAGCGATAAGGTTGGCATGCTGGAGAATATTATGGGTAAGGTGGATTTGGTGCTGATTGGTGGTGGTATGGCAGCCACCTTCTTGAAGGCTAAATCCTATGAGGTGGGGCTGTCATTAATCGAAGCAGACCGGCTGGGCACTGCGGCTAGCTTGATGGAGGAGGCAGTGGGAAAAGGAGTGCGTTGGCTATTGCCGGTTGATGTTATGGTTGCTGATGAATCCAGTGCTGAAGCCAAGGTTGAAATAGTATCTGCTGAAAGTATACCGAAGAATAAGAAAATCGTGGATGTAGGTCCGCAAACTATTGCAAACTTTAGTGGAGAATTGCGAAAGTGCAAGACAGTCCTGTGGAATGGGCCACTAGGTATATATGAGGTTCCACAGTTCGCCAAGGGGACGCAGGAAATAGCTAAACTATTGGCTGGTCTCGAGGCAACCACTATTCTTGGTGGTGGCTCTACTGCTGAAGTAGCCGGTGAGATGGGACTAACAGACAAGATGACCTTTGTCTCTACTGGTGGTGGTGCTTCTCTGGAATTTTTAGGCAGCGGCACGCTACCCGGTGTAACCGCATTGATGGATAGAAAATCATAAACAGGGTGTATTGCAGGAGGGAGTGTGGCAAACAACGAAACTAGTCTGGAGTTAATAAAAGGAATTGCCCAACCCTCGCCCAGCAAAATTGTTTTGCTGGTTATTGATGGGCTGGGTGGACTGCCCGACCCCAAAACGGGGAAGACAGAACTGGAGACAGCCAGTATCCCAAACCTTGACCGATTGGCGGCTAAGGCTATATGTGGTCTTATAGACCCGGTAGGTCCCGGTATAACGCCGGGCAGCTCGCCAGGACATCTGGCCCTGTTCGGCTACAATCCGGTAAGCTATAACATCGGTCGGGGTGTGCTGGAAGCCATCGGTATAGATTTTGACATTCAGTCGGGGGATGTAGCAGCCCGGGGCAACTTCTGCACTCTGGATAAAGCGGGCCTGATTACTGATCGCAGGGCAGGGCGTATCTCAACCGAGAAATGTACCGAGTTGTGCCTGTTGCTTAACCAGCTGAAAATAGATGAGGCTGAGGTTTTTGTCCGCCCGGTAAGGGAACACCGTCTGGTGGTGGTATTCCGTGGCGAAGGGCTGTCGGCTGAGGCAGGCGATTCTGACCCTCAGCAGACGGGGGTGACTCCGAAGCCTATTATTGCTCTGAAACCGCAGGCAGGTAAACTGGCAGCCGCAGCTAACCACTTCCTTACTCAGGCGAGGGAAGTCCTGGCGGAGCATTATCCAGCCAATATGGTTCTGCTGCGGGGTTTCTCAAAGCACCCCCATTTTCCATCTATGGGTGAGATTTATAAGTTGAAGCCGGCGGCAATTGCCGGCTACCCCATGTACCGGGGACTGGCCAAGTTAGTCGGTATGGAGGTTCTGAAAACCGGAGCCACCATTGAAGATGAGGTTATGACTCTGAAGCAGAACTATAATAGTTATGACTTTTTCTACCTGCATATAAAAGCGACTGACACTGCCGGTGAGGACGGTGATTTTGAGCGGAAGGCAGGAGTTCTGGAGCAGGTGGATAATATTCTGCCACAGGTAACCGGCTTGGAACCTGACGTCATCGTGGTTACCGGCGACCATTCAACCCCGGCTTTGCTCAAAGGGCACAGCTGGCATCCGGTACCGGTTCTCTTGTATTCCAGGTGGTGCCGTCCCGATAGGGTAAGAGAGTTTTCCGAGGCAGCCTTTGCTGCCGGCGGACTGGGAAGATTTCCAGCGACGCAGGTCATGCCGCTGGCTATGGCTAACGCCCTTAAATTGACCAAGTTTGGTGCCTAGCCATGGTCTCAGGGGAGTTTAAGAGGGGCCCTGTTTCTCAGCAACTAATTGATTGGGAGAAGAAAATGCGTATACCAATGATTGCTGGCAACTGGAAGATGAATACCACGGTAGGTGAAGCTGCAGAGCTGGTTAAGGCAATGAGAGATGAGCTTGATAAGATAGGTAATGTTGACAAGGTAATTTGTCCTCCTTTTGTTTCTCTGGCTATGGTCAGGGAGTTAATCAAGGGTAGCTCAATAAAATTGGGGGCACAGAACCTGTTTTTTGCGGAAAAGGGCGCCTATACCGGTGAGATTTCACCGTTAATGATAGCTGACCTGTGTGAATTTGTTATCATCGGACATTCCGAGCGCCGTCAATATTTTAATGAGACCGGGGAGATTGTTAATAAAAAGATTGTGGCGGCATTGAAAGTAGGGCTGAAGCCTATTCTGTGCATCGGGGAAAGCCTGGAAGAGAATGAAGCCGGCAGGACCGAAGCGGTGGTGACCGACCAGCTAGGGTCATCCCTGGCGAGCATAGGTTCTATCGATGGACTGATTATAGCCTATGAGCCGGTTTGGGCAATCGGCACTGGCAAAGCGGCTACCGCTGAGCAGGCAAATGCGACTATATCACTGATTCGCCACCATGTTTCCAAGTTGTACAGCAATGAGATTGCCCGAGATGTGCGTATTTTATATGGCGGTAGTGTTAACGCGGCTAATGCCACCGAGTTTATACAGCAGTCCGACATTGATGGGGCACTTGTTGGCGGTGCCAGTCTGAAGGCAACCGAATTTCTAAGTATTGTGACTCAGACCTCGGCGATTAAGTGATGAACCGTCTGGTAGCTATTGTTGGCCCCACAGCCAGTGGTAAGAGTCGGCTGGCCCTTCATTTAGCTCAGATTTTCAATGGAGAGATAGTAAGTGCTGACAGTCGTCAGGTATACCGGCACATGGATATTGGTACGGCAAAGCCGGACCCAGAGGAGCTATCTCTGGTCCCGCACCACCTGATTAATATTGTTAACCCTGATGAGGCTTTCAGTCTGGCTCAATATCAGGTGCTGGCTTATGAAGCTATTGAGGATATTCAGAGGCGTCACAAGTTGCCCTTTTTGGTTGGTGGCAGCGGACTATACATATGGGCAGTGCTGGAAGGCTGGAAAATACCGCAGGTACCACCTGACTCCGAATTCAGGCAAAGGCTGGAGGAGAAAGCCGCCAATACTGGCACTGAGGAGCTTTATCGGGAGCTTATCAGGCTTGACCCGGAGGCGGCGCGAAAAGTTGACCCTCGCAACGTGCGCCGTCTGATAAGAGCCCTTGAGGTTTATGGCAAGGCAGGAGCTTCCTTCTCTCGTCCTGCGAGAAAGAAGAAAGCACTATCTTATAGTACAATGATAATAGGCCTGACTGCGGACAGGGCGGAGCTATATCGTGGAATTGACCAGAGGGTTGATGGCATGATAGAGCGTGGATTAGTGGCGGAAGTGGAAAAATTATTGAATATGGGGTATGATTTTAATTTGCCAGCCATGTCTGGCATTGGCTACCGGCAAGTTGGCTTATTTCTCAGAGGCGAGTTGTCTCTGGGGACTGCCATACAGCAAATCAAGTTTGAAACTCACCGTTTTGTTCGGCACCAGTATAGCTGGTTCCGGTTGAACGACGAGAGAATACGCTGGTTTGATATATCAAAGCAAATAGATTTAGAAATTGAAGCGACGCTATCTGAATATACGGGGATGGGGAGAACCGGGATAAAACCTTCTCTTGCATAAGCTCAGTAATTTGCCCTTAAAGAGTAAATTGATAAGTGGAAACTGAGGAGTGAAGTATTCAATGAATTTTACCAAGATGCAGGGCGCTGGAAATGATTTTGTAATCATTGAAAGCAGTGACATGAAGCGCAACTGGTCACCGCTGGCAGTAGCCATGTGCGACCGGCACTTTGGCATCGGTGCTGACAGCTTAATATTAATAATGCCTTCGGATAAAGCCGATTTCCAGATGCGCATTTTTGATGCTGATGGTTCTGAGGCTGAAGCTTGCGGCAATGGTATAAGGTGCTTGACCAAGTATGTTTTTGACAGGGGGCAAATCAGCCCTGAAACTGGTCGGATATTAGTAGAGACGATGGCCGGTACCCGAGAAATCAAGGTTGATAAAAAAGATGGCAAGCTAATTAAGATTCAAGCTGGTATGGGCAAGCCGGAATTTGGTGATGGTGACATCCCTGTGGCAATAGGGTCGGGGAAAAGTGATGCAGTTTACATAAAGTCAATGCTCGGCTATCCGGTTAACGTTGACGGGAAAGACTTGCTCCTCAACTGTGTGTCAATGGGGAATCCGCATGCGGTTTACTTCTCAACGCAGCCAGTATCCGATTTCCCACTTTCTCAGATAGGGGCAAAGGTTGAGTATTTAAGCATCTTTCCTAATCGGGTAAACTTTGAGGTAGCCAGAGTCCTGAGTCGTCAGCAGGTAGAGGTCCGTGTCTGGGAACGGGGAGTGGGGGAGACGCTGGCCTGTGGTAGCGGCGCCTGCGCCGTAGCCGTTGCTGCACAACTTTATGGTTATACTGGCAGAACAGTTGATATAAAACTGCCGGGCGGTATATTGCAGGTTGAGTGGGATGGGAGTGGGGAGGTGTTGCTTAGCGGTCCGGCAGAGGAAGTATTTCATGGAGAATGGCTAGAAGAGGTGTAAAAGATGAGATTATCAAGACGGGTGGAAAATTTACCACCATATCTGTTTGTGGAAATTAACCGTAAGATTACCGAGAAAAGAGCTAAAGGCGAAGAAGTAATCAGTTTCGCTATAGGCGACCCTGATATTCCAACTCCATCCCATATCATTGATAAGCTTTGTCAGGCAGCACAAGACCCGGCCAACCATCGCTATCCAGAGACAGCTGGTCTGCCTGAACTGTGCCAGGCTATTGCCGGATGGTATGAAAGGCGCTTCGGCGTTTCATTTGATGCCGAGAAGGAGGTATTGCCTCTCATCGGCTCCAAAGAGGGCATTGGTCATATCACTTTTTGTTTTATTGACCCCGGGGATTTTGCTCTGGTGCCTGACCCGGGATATCCCGTTTACTCAGTAAGCACGATGCTGGCCGGAGGGAAACCTTATTATCTGCCACTCAAAGAGGAAAGAAATTTTCTACCCGATTTGAACAGCATTCCAGACTATGTTCTGAAGAGCGCTAAGCTCTTATGGATAAACTATCCTAATAATCCCACTGGTGCTGTAGCCGACCTTGATTTTTTCAATAAAGTAGTTGACTTTGCTCAGAAACATGAATTGGTTGTCTGCCATGATGGGCCGTACTCTGAGGTTGCCTTTGATGGTTACCGGCCAGTTAGCTTTATGCAGGCAGATGGAGCCAGAGAGGTAGGCGTGGAGTTTCACTCTTTATCTAAAAGCTATAATATGACCGGCTGGCGGATAGGGATGGCGGTTGGCAACTCCACCATGATAGATGCGCTGAGGAGGCTAAAATCAAATCTGGATTCAGGGATTCCGCAGGCCATCCAATATGCTGCCATTGAGGCTTTAACTGCTTCTCAGGATTGCATCCAGGAGCATAATGCCATATACCAGAGGCGCCGCGACCTGATAATTGAAGTGTTAAATAGTATCGGGCTTGAAGCCAAAGTACCAAAGGCAAGCCTGTACATCTGGGCTAAGGTTCCCGAGGGTTATAACTCTATGGACTTCAGCATTGACCTGTTAGAGCGGGTTGGAATAGCCGTAACACCGGGAGTGGGTTATGGCAAGAGTGGTGAGGGCTATGTACGGTTGTCCATGACTATCCCGGATGCAACGCTGGTGAAAGGCTTGTCACGGTTAGCCGGGTGGCGAAATCATCGCCGGCAGGTATCGAAGAAGTAAGTTGACATAATGAGGGTCCACCATTAAGAGTACAGTTATCACTCAGTCCGTATCAGAGCGAGCCTTTTTGGTAGCCGTGGCGGCAAAAGAGAATAAAGGTAACTGGTCAGCCGAGGCATCAATAGATGAACTGGCACAATTGGCCGGTACAGCCGGGGCGAAAGTGGTTGGGAAAATCATCCAGCGGCTGCCAGTGCCTTCTAAAACACACTATATCGGTAAAGGCAAGCTGGAGGAGCTGTCATCACTAAAGGGCAGCGTCAGTTATGATGTAGTAATTTTTGACGACGAGCTTTCACCACTGCAGCAGCGAAACCTCGAAGATGCTCTTCAGGTGAAGGTGATTGACCGCGTTGCCTTAATTTTAGATATTTTCGCCAGGCGAGCCCGGACCCATGAGGGTCAATTGCAGGTGGAGTTAGCCCAGCACCAATACCTCCTGCCACGCCTTGCCGGGCAGTGGAGCCATCTGGAAAGACTTGGGGGTGGTATTGGCACCAGAGGTCCCGGCGAATCACAGCTTGAGACTGACAAACGCCTTATTCAGCGCAAGATACATCGCCTTAAGACGAAAATAGAAGAAGTGCGCAAGCACCGGGCGCTATATCGTCAGAAGAGACAGAGGAGTGGTATTCCCATTGTGTCTCTGGTAGGCTATACCAATGGCGGTAAAAGCACCTTGTTAAATGCTATCTGTAAGGCCGAAATTTTTACCGAGGACAAACTTTTTGCCACCCTTGACCCGACCACCAGGCGTCTAACTCTCCCTGATAAGAGTGTGGTGCTGGTTACTGATACTGTCGGCTTCATCCGGAAGTTGCCGCCTGCCATTGTAACTGCCTTCAGGGCAACTCTTGAGGAGCTTGCTGAAGCCTCTCTCCTGGTTCATGTAGTTGACCTGGCTTCTGAAGATGCTTCTATGCAGTGCCAGACGGTAGAGGATATTCTGGCTGACCTTAAACTTATGGACAAGCCCAGGGTTACGGCGCTAAATAAAATTGACCGGTTGTTGAGCGGTGAACGGGACTGGGACGAGAAGGCTGCTTTGGATTACCTCTCCGACCAGCCCCTGAATGAGACCACGGTACTCATTTCAGCCACCAGGAGATGGGGATTGACCGGTCTCCTGGAACTGATTAGCCACATCCTGACCAGGACAACCTGAGTAGATAGGCGATATGTGGTTAATCAGTGCTGCCCCTAATAATTTAAAGGTGCATTTGTATGGAATTAGGTATAATTTTAGCTCTTTTGTCAACAGTGATATTTGGTGTAATGGGAGTCACAATAAGGCGGGGAGTATATCAGTCGAAAGAGTCATCCCCGGCGGCGGCAATCAGTGTATTCGCTGGGATGCCTCTTGTCTTATTGGTATTACTATTTACTGTAGAATGGAATCAGTTCTGTGTTCTTTCCTGGCAGGTGTATGTAGTACTCGGTATAGCCGGCATATTGCAATTTGTTCTCGGTAGACACTTGCTTTTTAACGCTATCCGGCTTATCGGTGCTAACAAGTCGCTTGCCATTTCAAGAACGAGTAGTTTATTTGTGGTTATATTTGGTGTTACCTTTTTACAGGAATCTCTTACCGCTTGGCTCGGCCTGGGAGTTTTATGCATTATAGTGGGGGCAGTACTGGTTAGCTTTGAGAGAAAGGAAGAAACTTCCAGATTACAGGCCAGAGGTGTTCTCCTTAGCCTGGGAGGTGCGCTCTCTGTTGCCATAGCCGCGGTGCTTGTCAAGGCAGTAATTAATGAGGCTGGGTCCTTCTATATTGCTGTTTTTGTTTGTTATTTAGTCGCCTTTTTCCTATGGTCCATTCTTCTATTACGAAAGGAGCAGCGGGACCAGATGCTTCAGCTTCCACGTTCCTCTCTGGTTCTACTGGTTATTGCTGGAGCGCTGGGTGTACTCGGCCAGTTATTGAGGTTTGCCGCTATTAGTTATAGCCCGGTTAGTGTTGTGCAACCGCTTATGGCTACAATTGTTTTATTCACCATCTTTTTCTCGTTTTTAATAAACCGTAACATAGAGGTTTTCAACCGGAAGGTTATCACCGGGATAATTCTGGTGGTTGCCGGGGTTTGTCTGCTTGCTTTATAACCCCCGGAGAGCGGTCTGAAAAACGACGCTCTCAAATCAAAATCCAGGCCCCTGAAAAATCTTTTGAATGGTTATCTACCT
>DATKWF010000009.1:0-44675 GCA_035529715.1 Dehalococcoidales bacterium
CTGGTTGATGGCAGGGAAAGATTATTATGAAATCCTCGGGGTTCAGCGGGGTGCTGCCCAGAACACCATTAAGAAAGCCTACCGGAGGCTGGCAATGCAGTATCATCCCGACCGTAATCCCGGGAAAGAAAAATGGGCTAACGAGAAGTTCAAAGAGATAAACGAAGCATTTGGAATTCTCGGCGACCCTGATAAAAGAAGCCAGTATGACCAGTTTGGCACTGTGGGCGACATTGGCGATATTTTTGGCAGTCCTTTCACCCGAACTACCTTTGAAGACCTGATGAAGGACTTTGGCGGCTCTGGCCTGGGATTTGATTTCCTGGACAATATCTTTGGTGACGTCCTGAAAGGCAGAGGGTTCTCTTTTAAGACATACCGTCAGGGTTTTGGTGGCCCCAGAGGAATGAGGGTTGAGTTTCCCGGGGGAGTTAATCTGGGAGAGATATTTGGTCAGCCTCGACGTACCCAGCGTCGGGATGTTCGCTATGAAATAACCATTACCAGAGAACAGGCGTCTCATGGGCTGGAAAAAGACCTTACCCGAAAGGGTAAAACATTAAGAGTGAAAATCCCTGCCGGAATAAAGTCAGGCCCGATGATAAGACTCCATAATGCTCGTCAAATAACTGATGGCCGACCTGGAGACATCCTGATTTCAGTTAAAGTAAAATAGAAATATAAAGGAAGCTCTTGGGCGAGATTAGTCTATGGTCGCTGGGTGGAGTGGGATTGGCTGGCGGTCTTTTAGGCGCTATGCTGGGGCTGGGTGGCGGTGTCTTTATTGTGCCTTTGCTTACCCTGGTTTTGAACCTTCCTATCCATATTGCCATTGCCAGCAGTTTGGTGGCAGTCATTGCTAACTCAATCACTGCCAGTGGCACTCACCTCCGAGCCAGGTTGCCCAATCTCAGACTCGGTATGTTCTTGTTAACCGCGACCACCATTGGGGCTGTTGGTGGTGCTTTCCTTGCTGACCTTCTGTCCTCTCCGATTTTAGCCGTTATTTTCGGTATCGCCCTTACTGGCATCGGTTACTCCATGATACGACACCGTAAAACTGTTCAGGGAAAAACTTCAAACGGAGAAGCCCGAGTTAGCGCCAGCCGTAACTCTGCCAATTTGGCAAGTTCCCTTACCGCATCATATTATGACCGGAATCTAAACAAAGTTGTCAATTATACTGTTAGCCATGTGCCTCAAGGTTGGGGGATCAACCTGCTGGTTGGTATCGCGTCCAGCCTGCTCGGTGTCGGTGGTGGCATCATTAACATACCGGTGATGAACTTGGTAATGAGAGTGCCAATAAAAGCGTCTATGGCAACCAATAGTTTTATGGTGGGCATTACGGCATTAGCCGGCGCTTGTGTTTACTATTACAATGGATATGTTTACCCCATGACGGCGGCTCCGGTTATGGTTGGCTCCTTTGTCGGAGCTCTGGCAGGTGCCCAACTGGTACAGCGGGCGAGAAGTGCAAGGTTAAGACAGATGTTTGCCATCGTTATGCTCATACTGGCGGTTCTAATGATACTCAGGGCATTTAATATCGGGCTGCCAGCATAAAAGGAATAATTGAAGTGAAAACTACAGGTTCTACGGACGACCGATTGTACAAGTGGCTCTATTCTACTTATAGACTGGGTATAGCGTTTGCCTTGTGTGTGGTTGTATTCGGTTTTATTTTACATGGCATTACTGAAGCAAAATTAACTGACCCCATAGTTCCGCCAAGTCAATTTTTTCATCGCATCTCTCAGTTAGACCCGCTGGCAATTATCACCTTGGGCATACTAATTCTGGTGCTTATACCCCTTTCCAGTGTCATCCTGGCTGTGGTCAATTTCTTAAGGGGAAAAGATAAGCTTTATCTGGGCATTTCCATAGCCGTTTTATGTGTTCTGTTTCTCAGCCTTTTCCTGGCCCTGATTTAAAAAAACAGTGCGACCTTAAATTCCACGGAACCTTCTAATCCCCTACCCATCCGACGGTCTCTGGGGACACGCGCCACTGGTTCACATGAAACATTTGGTGGGATATTGGGAAGATGAGGTTATCTGGCTTTTGAAGGCGATAATATATGCCAGAGTCCTCTGAACAGGGGGATTACCAATATGAGTATGGTTATTCCAATGATTACTGCCGATATCGGGTTGGTGAGGAAAATCATCGCGTCACCGTGGGCAATTGTCAGGCTTCTTCTGAATTCCTGCTCAAATAATTGTCCCAGCACCAGGCCAATGACTATGGGTGCCAGCGGAAATTTATGCCTCTCCAGTACGTAGCCCATGACTCCGAAGCCGAAGACCATCCACACATCAGCCATGTTGTTTCGCATAGCAAAGCCCCCCGCCACACACAAAATTATTATAACTGTGCCGAGCACCCCCTGAGGAATCTGGAAGATTCTGGTAAAAAGACGAATGAATATTGGCGACACAGCGATGATTAGAACGTTAGCAATGATTGCTGTCAGCATTATCGCCCCGACAAAATCAGGAGACCTGATGAATAGAAAAGGTCCCGGCCTCAGTCCGTGCAGTATGATGGCCGCCAGCATCACCGCCGTGGTGGCACTTCCGGGAATGCCAAGCGAGAGCATTGGTATCATGGCTCCCATCGCCGCGGCGTTATTGGCAGTTTCCGGAGCAGCAATCCCTTCGGCTATGCCGGTGCCAAACTTCTCCGGGTGCTTGGAAAATCTGGCAGCGGTAGCATAGCTGACAAATGAGGCGGTAGTAGCCCCGACTCCGGGTAGAGCCCCTATCAATAAGCCCAGCGGACCCGACCGCAGGTAGGTGGGAAGCAACTTTTTTATTTCGCTAAGCCTGGGTATAATTGTTTTTACTTTCTTAACAACTCTGGTTTCGGTAACAGACCCCTGAACCATCCTGATTGCCTCGGAGACAGCAAATAGCCCCAGAATAGCCGGGATGAATGATACACCGGCAGCAAGAATCGGAACATTAAAAGTATAGCGATACGTTCCGGTGATGATATCCATACCAACCGTAGCTAGAAACAGACCAAAGAAGGAACACAGTAATCCCTTAAGCCTGTTGCCACCACCTATGGTGGCTACTGCCACCATAGTGAAAAATATCAGGGCGAATACTTCCGGGGAACCGAACTCTAGAGCTACCCTGGCTAATTGGGGCGCGGCAGCGAGGAATACTATGGCACCGAATGTCCCGCCGAGGAATGAGGCGAACATAGCATGGCCCAGTGCCTGGTGGGGCTTTCCCTGTCTGGTCATTTCATATCCATCCAGCACGGTGGCGGCTGCCTCAGGGGCACCCGGTGTCCGGAACAGCACCGCAGTAATGGAGCCAGAGAATACGGCGGTGGCATAAATCGCTGTCATCAGCACCAGGGCAGTCGTAGAGTTTAATCCAAAGGTAAGAGGGAGCAGTATAGCCACCATCATGGTGCCACTGATGCCCGGAGTAGCGCCGGCCATAAGCCCAATGAACACTCCAGCCAGGAGCCAGCCGATATTCGCTGGCGTAAAGAGTGTCTGAGCTCCTAGAGTAATGAGATCAAGCATCGTCGCCTCAAAAAATCAAAAAGCTAATTTCTCTAAATATGCCGATGCCTCTGGGCAGCGGAATCAGCATTAGTTTGGGGAACACCACTATCATGAACGCTGAGAAGATAACGGTAGCGCCAATCAGCCACCTCCAGCGCCGCATGCCGATAGCCAGCATATAAGCAGCAACCCAGATAGGCGTCAGCACAATAAAACCGACTATTTCCAGCAGGAAGGCATAGACCAGCATAAAGGCAATTGTTATCCACAGGTTCTGCGGGTTAGCTGGCCTTTCGAATTCCGACAAACCGCCCTCCTTTACCTCAGTGTAAATCAGCCACAAACTGAAAACCATTATGAAGGCGGTACAAATCTTGGGGAATAAATCGGGACCTACTCCCTGCCTCATCATGACAAAGGCGCCGCGAAATTCAAATGCCAGATAAAAGAAATAAGCACTGGCTATGAGGAAAGAGAGGGGAACCAGTAATTCCCCCCTCCTTCCCAGATTTGACAGGTATCGCTTCAAGACTTTCATATTTTGGTGTAATACTTTCCTGATTTACATGTAACCCAGCTCTTTTAGAACTGCCTCAAACTCTTTTACCTGGTCCGCGCACTGCTGGGTATAGGTAGCGCGGTTACCCCAGCCCGGCCTGAGGTTGAGAAAGTGCTCTGCCTCCCACGTCTGGTAATACTCACTGTTATATGCCTGTTGGAATACACCTTCCATAAAGCTGACTATGGCTTCATCGGTTCCGGCTTTAAACATAAAGCCTCTGATTCTGCCTACTGTTATTTCGCCGTAGCCCATTTCAGCCGCAGTGGGTACATCCTCAAAGCCCAGAACGCGTGCCGTAGCCATAGTTATTATTGGCTCCACCTCTCCAGCCTCTATCAGCTCAATGGCACTTCCCGGCTCTTCCCAGCAGGCGTCAAGGTCAAGGGCAACAACCGCAGCACGCATTGTACCTGCACCTTCGTATGTGACATAGTCAAGGTTCTCCAAGAAACCGGCGCCCATGGCAAACTGGGTTACGCCTATCTCATCAAGCCCACCGGCTCCAGTCCCGCCGATAGCTACCCGGTTCGCTTTGGCATAGGCTACAAACTCTGCAAGGTTGGAGAAGTTCGGGTTTTTGGTGCTTATCTGAATCTGGCCGGTGTCCTGCTGAGCTCTGGCAAAGGGGATATAATCTTCTATGGTGTTCGGGTTCCTTCCCACCAGCAGGTTAATTGGCAGGTCACCGCTGGTACCCAGAATGGTGTAGCCATCAGCTGGCTGCTTGAGCAGATAATCTTCGGCGATGGCACCTGAGCCACCGGGAAGATTAACATAAGCCATTCTCATCTGAATGATGTCCTCCACGGGCTTCCCCACGGAGCGGCATGCCAAATCGGTGCCACCACCGGCTCCGTAACCGATGATTATGGTTATCGGTCGGTCTGGGTAGCCTTCCGGTCCGGCGGCTGGTGCTGGTGCCGGTGCTTCTTTCGCACAACTAATAGCCGTCAGGCTTACAATTAACAACAATACCAGTGAGATTAGCCATATCGTCTTTTTCACCTTTGTGCCTCCTTATGATTCAAAATCCGGCCGTTGTTCACCACCCTTTTATATTCTTATGAGGCACCACCTCCCCTTACCATAAAATAAAAACCGACCCCATCCATCTGGGTCGGTTTCACTATTGGCTCTTCGCCACTCAAGTGACCAAATACGGGTGGCGATTCAACGCCCCCCATTTGGATATTTCTGCAGTTGGTTTTGGCTAATCTTCGTCTTCTACCGGCAGTTTACTCCTCATATCTTTATTATTTCCAGTAACAGTCACATACCATTTCAAGTAGATTGTATTGAGACTATATATGATGGGAGTTCAGATGTCAATACCCTAAATTGATTTGGATTCAGTTTTATTGCACGGCTGCCCTTGTTAACAGCTCTGCAGCCCGGTTGGGATTGAATATACCGCACTCACATGTCTTGGCCAGCTTCTTAGCGGCTTTCTCGGGAGTGGTCTTGCCCTTCTTTATGTCCTCAATCATTTTCTCAACCAGGTTGGTTGCTACCATGGCATGTCCACACATGGTGGTTATCTCCAGCACCTCTTTGCCGGGCAGGAGTTCGGTCTTTCCCCAGACTCCCAGGGACTGGTCCATCGAGTGAATCTGTAGCCCCACTTTCTGGCAACATTCCCCTACCCTGTCAATAAGTCCGCTGACCACCACCGACATACCCAGGTCTGCCTCCTTCAACTCACGAAGAGCCGCTCCCAGCTTGTTTATGTCATCAAAAACGCACTGGACACAAGTAGTATCCGATACATTTTTACATATCTGCTCTGCATCATAGGTAAATACACTGCCCTGCTTGATATCACCCAGGTTAACCGCACCGTGGCGCCAGCAAATTTCCAGGAATTTTCCCAGTTTGGATCCAGCCCCTCTCTCGTTGATGCCATGAGCAGCCATCGCCAATATCGGGTAATCACGACTTAGATTCTCCCTGGTTCCCTGACGATGAAGAGTATGTGTCATTAATATACCTCCTCAAATCTAAAAAGTCCCCTCTTTGAGGGCTTCAACTGAAACTGACTTAATATTATAAACGACCAGGCGGCTTGTTTTCAAAGTTTGACGATGTTAAACTCCAAGAAGTATTGGGTATGATTGTGACTGATTTACCTTTATCAAAAAGCGGTAAGAGTGCTCTTGAAGTAGCTACGGGGGCAGTTAAACAGGCCGGAGAGCTTCTGCTAGCCCATTTGCATAGTAATAAACGGATAAAGGCTAAGGACAAAAACCATCCGGTTACTGATGTAGACATCCTCTCGGAAAAGGCTATAACCAAGTTCCTGACTGATGAATACCCTGGTTTCGGCATTCTTTCTGAGGAATTGGCACCTTTTACTCCAGTCACAGGTTATACTTGGGTAGTTGACCCTCTGGCGGGCACCAGCAATTATATTTTGGGTATCCCGTTTTTTTGTATAAATGTCGCCTTGGTCAAAGATGGGGATATCCGGCTGGGGATAACCTACGATCCGGTAAGAGATGAGCTTTTTCGGGCAGAAAGGGGCAAGGGAGCTTATCTTAACGACTCGCCTGTCCATGTTTCCGAGAAAGCTTTGCTGAAAACTGCTCTGCTGAGTTTTGACCCTGGCTATGGTCATATTCAGGGTAAGAAGCTGCTTAACCTTGTCGCCAGCTTATGGCCGGAGGTGCACGGCCTGAGGTCTTTAGGCTCGGCGTCTGTGTCCTTAGCCTATGTTGCCTGCGGTCGGTTTGACCTTTATGTTCGCAGTTACCTTTACCCCTGGGATATTGCCAGTGGTATCTTACTGGTTGAGGAAGCCGGCGGCAAAGTCACTGATTGGCAGGGAAAACCGGCAGGTCTCCAAAGCAAGGAGATTATTGCTGCGAACCACAAGCTTCATCAAAAGTGGTTAAATCAGATGGAATAGACAATGGCTTTAAGTGCTCTTCGGGTGCTATCTGGCTAGTTTTACAGTTAGTGCTTTATACATATCGGGTATAGCCAGTATTTGTTGGTGGCACTCTTCAGTAAGCGGTTCATCCAGGCAAAGCGCCATCATTGCTCTGCCAGCAGTTTGCCCACCTCGACTCACCTGCATCTGGCTGATATTTATACCGGCATTACCAATTAAGGTGCCCACCGCTCCAATCATCCCCGGGCGGTCTTTATGTTCGGTGAACAGCATGTAGCTATCTGAAGGTTCAACTTCCAGCCAGTAATCGTTAACCCTCGTCAGATGCATCCTCCCCCGAAGTGAAGACCCGGCCACCAGGGTATCCCCGGAAGTGGTATGTACCTCTACCGCCAGCATATTGGCGTAGTTTTCACAAGTAGTGTCTTTTTCTTCAGTAATCTTAAGACCGCGGTTTTTAGCAACAATATCAGCGTTAACTATGGTAACTCGCTCTTCAGTTAATGTTTCCAGCAAGCCACTCAAGACAGAAACTTTGAGAGGGGCAGTATCTTCCTTAGCGATATCCCCCTGATAGTGAATGGTCAGCGATTTCAAATGCCCTCCAATGAGTTGCGCAGCGACAAGTCCAATCTTTACACCTACGTCAAGGTATGGATTTAATATTGAGATGACCTCTGCCGGAATCATTGGCGCATTCACCGGAGACCTAGGGGGATAACCCTTCAGAACTTCAACTACCTGTGCGGCAATATCCACGCCAGCACTTGTTTCAGCTTCATTTGTAGAGGCTGCCAGGTGTGGTGTCACAATTACCTTTTCACTCTTTAACAAGATATTGTCCTGGGCCGGTTCCTTGGTAAAAACGTCGACGGCTGCACCAGCTAAACAGCCCTGTTCAAGTGCGTTGTAGAGTGCTTTCTCATCTATTATGCCTCCTCGGGCGCAGTTGATAATCATGGCTGTTGGCTTTAATAGCTTGAGCTGGTCCATACCAATTAATCCCCTTGTGGTGGGATTCAGCGGTACATGTACCGTTATGAAGTCTGACTCTGTCAGCAGTGTTTCCAGCTCTACCAATCGCACCCCCAGCCTCTCAGCACGATTCTCCGATATCATCGGGTCGTAAGCCACAACATTCATGCGCAGCCCCTTAGCCATCTCGGCAACTTCGGTGCCTACCCTGCCGAGTCCGAGAATGCCCAGGACTTTATTGCGAATCTCACAGCCTTTATATGAGCGATTCCAGACTCCAGTACGAAGCTGACTATGTGCTTTAGGGATGTGACGAGCCAGAGCTAGTAACATGGCTATGGTGTACTCGGCGGTAGAGACTATGTTCCCTTCCGGTGAATTAACTACAAGTATGCCGCGACGGGTAGCCGCATCAAGGTCAATATTATCCACTCCAACCCCAGCCCGGCCTATCACCTGCAGGTTACCGGCAGCCTCAATGATGTTGCTGGTTACCTTGGTCTGACTGCGCACTATCAAGGCATCATAGTGCCCGACAATTGCTTGCAACTGCTCTGGGGTCAAAGCCGGCTGAACATCAACATCAGCATACTGTTCTAGAATCTCTAGGCCCGCAGAAGCTATCGGGTCTGTAACCAAAATCTTCATCTTTCAGCCATCATCCCTTTTCGAGCATATAGCTATTTTATACTTTGTGCAATTGCTATGGCCTGACGGTGGCGGCTGTCAGGTAGAGAATATGACAACCTGCAGTCGCTTGTCAAACTCTAGGTTTGACAGGAGAGTCAAGATATGTTAGACTGAACTTCGGTGCTGGGCAGTAGATGCCCTGTGTAAAGATTGAAAAGGATTTCACCTTTAAGGCCTAGTTTCATGATAGGTTTTGTCTGGAATATGGGTAAAACCATAACCTCAAGTTTCGTCAGGAGTTCAGGGTAGTTAATAATTCAAACCAGTTATCTTGGTGGGATAGTTTTGCCACCGGTGGGTAAACGGGGGAAAAATTACAGAGTGAAAAGGAGAACATATAATGGCTGGCACCGCAAAAAACCCTGTAAAAATTACTGATACTACCTTCCGTGATGGACATCAGTCCACCTTAGCCACCCGCGGGCGCACCGAGGATATGGTGGGCATTGCCGAGGAAATGAACAAGGCTGGCTTCCATTCCATGGAGGTCTGGGGTGGCGCTACCTTTGATGTTGCCACCAGATTTTTAAATGAAGACCCCTGGGATAGGCCCCGCATTTTGAAAAAATTGATGCCGAATACCCCATTGCAGATGCTGCTTCGGGGACAGAACCTGGTCGGCTATCGCCACTACGCAGACGATGTAGTTACTGCCTTTGTGCATCATTCCGCTAAATGCGGGATTGATGTCTTCAGAGTGTTTGATGCCTTAAATGATGAACGTAATTTCGAAACCAGCGTCAAGGCGATTAAAGAAAGTGGCAAGCACGCCCAGCTTTGTATAAGTTATTCTCTCACCGAGCCAAAGATGGGCGGGCCGATATTTAACCTTGATTATTATATCAATAAGGCTCGTATCCTTCAGGACATGGGCGCTGATAGTATCTGTATAAAAGATATGGCTGGTCTTATCGACCCCGGCGATGCCTATATCCTGGTTAAAGAACTTAAGAAAGTACTAAAAGTACCTTTGCAGTTGCACTGCCACTTCACCAGTGGCCTGGCGGATATGGCTTATCTCAAGGCTATTGAAGCCGGGGTGGATATTATAGACACTGCTCTGGCTCCTTTTGCCCTACGCTCCTCGCAGCCAGCGTTAGAACCCATTGTGGCTATGCTCAAAGGAACTGACAGAGACACCGGGCTGGACTTGAATCATTTGCTCAAGCTGGGAGAATATGTTGAGTCAATAGCTCCCAAGTATAGGGATTACTTAAACCGCACTCGGATGTCGGTTATTGACATTGGTGTGCTGATCCACCAGATTCCCGGTGGTATGCTATCCAACCTGGTATCCCAGCTACAACAGTCTGGTGCATTGCATCGGATAAACGAAGTGTATGCCGAGATACCGAAAGTTCGGAAAGACCTGGGTTATCCTCCACTGGTTACACCGACCAGCCAGATAGTCGGCGTCCAGGCTGTTCAGAATGTGCTTGCCGGCAGATATAAGCTGATATCAACCCAGGTAATGGATTACTGCTACGGACTGTATGGTAAACCGCCGGTACCCATTGACCCTGAAGTACAGAAATTGGTACTCAAGTATTACAAAGGGGGTCAGACACCGATCACTTGCCGCCCCGCTGATATGATTGAGCCGGAGTTAGATAAAGCAAGGGAAGCCGTCAAAGATTTCAGCCAAGATATTGGTGATGTGCTCATCGCTGCCATTTATCCCATAACCGGACTGCGCTTCCTGAAGTGGAAGTATGGTCTGGAAACACCACCTGCTGAAGTAAAAGCAAAGACTTTGGAGGAGGTAAAGGCTGAAGATGAGCTTATTGCTAAAGCAAAGGCTGGTAAGCTAGCTGAGAAGTAGCAAGAATATGGTGTGTTGGTTGCCGCTCTAACGATGGCACAGGCTCAAGCTTAAATGCGTTAAGCTTTGAGTAGAACGATTCCTCAATAGGAGGAGGTGAAATCTATCGGAGATAGTGTGCCGACAATGGCAAAGTGGGTGGAGTTAAGGCAAGAATGTAAAAAGCTCAAGGAAAAAGAGACAAAAAAGGAGGAGCTAAATGAAAGTAGATCCAGAAAAATGCATTGGCTGTGAGCTATGCGTACCCGTCTGCCCGGTAGGGGCGATTTTAATGGAGGATGATGTTGCCAAAGTCAACGAGGACGAGTGCTGTGAGTGCAGTGCCTGCTACCGCTCCGAGATTTGCGCGGTAGATGCTCTGGTGGAAACTCCGGCCAAGGATATGCCGTGGCCTCGCGTCATCCGAGCAGTGCTGTCCAACCCCAGAGTTGAGAGTCCGGACACGCGGGTACCCGGGCGAGGCACTGAGGAAGTCAAGACCAATGAGGTTTCAGGAAGAGTAGGCCCTGGTTTCGCTGGCTTAGCCATTGAGTTAGGTCGTCCCGGCGTTGGCACCCGTATGTCTGATGTGCAGAAGGTGACCATGGCTATGGCAGAGATGGGAGCAGCTTTTGAAGCCGAGAACCCGGTTACTCAATGGATAACCGACCTGAAGACCGGAAAGCTAAGAGACGATATCTTGAACGAGAAGTCGTTATCAGCTATTGTAGAGTGTGGTTTCCCCATTGGCAAGTTTAAGGCAGCTGTAGAGAGGCTGCGTGAGGTAGTTAAGCAACTGAACACCGTTTGTAGTGTAGTCAGTGCGGTCAAGGTATCGAAAGATGGCTCACTAGCCACCGACCCGATATTCAAAGAGCTGGGCATCACCCCCAGGCCGAATAGCAAGAACAATGTGGGTTTGGGGCGACCACTGTTTAAGTTCGAGGAGGTAGAATAATGACACATACTCTTCATCGTCAGGGAACACCAGAAAGCTTGAGCCGCGACTATCCGCTGGTTGCTGTCATGGCTCATGGCTTTAATGATAAGGGAGGTGGCCCCAAGCTGGGAAGGTTTCTGGAAATCTGTTGGAAACATGGTCCGGTCAACCTGGGTGACATGAAGCAAGGCAGCGTATTTACCTATGATGCCGCGGATATTTACAATAATGTCTCGGATACCACCATTGTTGAGTGCTGCTTTGACGACCTGAACAAGGTGGAAGCAGTTCTCCGTGACCTGAAAGAGGAGGATTTAGGCGTGCCGGTGGTGGTCAGCGGGCTTATTGACAAAGTAGGCGAGTGCTGCAAGAAGGTAGGACTGGAAATTCACACGGTAGCCCAGTCCCTGGGAGTCTGGGGGAAGACCGAACTCCTGCCCAGCAAAGAGGTGCTGGAGATAACCACCATGTGCGGGCATGCCATGGTAGCTTCTCATCTGGTTGAGAAAATGATTGAGGATATAAAGAAGGGCAAAACTACTGCCGAGAAAGCGGCCAAGAAGCTGGCCAAGCCCTGTGAGTGCGGGATATTCAATACTACTCGAGCCACGGAGCTACTGGACAAAGCAGCTGGCAAATAGAACTGAGCAGAATAGCTAAACGAAGAGGCGGAGGATTTATATCCTCCGCCTTCTTTTTATTTCCATATGGTAATTAAAAGTTTTCTTTGGTGTTATTTACTCGTCCCAGCTATCCATTTCAGTAATTGCCTGGCAGAGGACATTCACCGCACGCTCGGCATTGGTCATGTCGGCAACTTCATTGAGGGAATGGGTGTATCTCCTGGCTACTAAAATAAAAGTTCTTTCCCTCTCTGGACAACCTTCCCATCAAGTTCAATGCATGGTTCCCATATCATCAGGTCCTCATGCCCGGCAGCATGTACCTCACCACCCAATGTAATGTTTGAGCCAATACCAATGTGGGCGGTCCCTAACACCCCCTCATCTTCCAGTACGCTGCCAATTAAGCGGCACTCGGGATTTAGGCCAACGCCGAATTCCGCAATGTTGTAAATATTATCGTCATTCTTCATTGCCAGGTGCTTTCTCAATATTTCAGCCTCTTTGCCACCTTCAATTCCAACTATGCGTCCTTTTTCAACATGTATAACAATCGGTTGATTCTTGATTAAAAGCCACCCGGCAACGGCGGCATCTATGACTATAGTTCCCTCAGCAGTTCCTTCTACTGGAGATATATTGGCTTCCTGACACTGACAGATAGAGTACGTTCCCGGTTCGTGAGCGAAACCATGGTAGGCATTAGGCCGGCGCCCTTCAATTTGCGCCGTTATATCGGTTCCTGCTGGAGATGTGTACCTGATTGTCCTGGCCTGACCGAATAGTTTAGCAAGTTTCTCCACATTACCCCTTACCGCTTCTAGGTCAGCATTTAGTCCGCCGGAGGTAAGGATGTCAAGAGTAAAATTTGCCATGAGACAGTGGCGATTGCCGGCCTCTCTAGCTTCCAGACGGGCTCGGGTATGGCTTATTGCCATCGTTGTTGGCGAAAAACTAACATCGGAAGCCTTCATGGCAGCTGCTATAGGTGGTGGGGGTTCCTGACCATTGTAGGCCTGTGGTTCCATAACACATAAGCTGACTATTGCCCCAGCACTAATTGCCTCTGCCATCATCACTTTGGCAACATCAATCTTATTGGTATCAGTGACAATGCAAACGTTCTCACCTTCTTTAACGTTCATCAATGTCCTGACGATTTTTCTGGCATTCTTATGGGCCAGCACTTCCTTCACAACAATACTCCTGGGCTGGTTTTTCCGCATTCGTGATTATGCAGAACAAGTGCCAGCATGATTTGGATGAGATTACTGATGAACTTCAGGCTCTGGCTATTTGCTGTACGTCTTCCTAGTTTCCTGATATAGGAAACTATACAGGAAACTATGTGACTACAGATTAGTTATATTTTACCTTTTACCTGCCTACCATCTGTGTAGGTAACCAGGTGACTATCTCCGGGAAAAACGCAAACAGTACGAGCCCGATCATTACGAGTCCAACAAATGGAACTGTCCCGCGGATTATGTCACCCATGCTTATTCCCCACTCAGGCTTACAGGCCCCTTTGGTAACAAATATTCCGCCGGCAACGGGAGGCGTCATGAAAGCCATCTGCAGGTTAACGCAAACCATTATACCGAACCATACCTGGTCAAATCCTAACTCTTTAGTAACCGGAATCAATATTGGCACCATGAGCAGGATTATCCCTATCCAGTCGATAAACATACCCAGCATGAAGACGATGAACATTATGACTAGGAAGGTGCCCCATTTCCCGCCGGGAACGGCCAGAAGCATTCTGGTCACCACTTCCTGTCCGCCAACACCGATGAATACGCTGACAAAGGCAACTGCCATTGCCAGCAGGAGAGCACAATAACCGCTGGTGAAGACGGTGGTAATGGCAGCTTGTTTTATGACTTTCCATCTAAGGCGGCGGTAGGCAGCTACCAAAACTATAGAAGCAAAAGCACCCACGCCAGCTGCCTCAGAGGGAGCCGCTACACCAAAGAAGATAACCCCCAGCACTGCCATAATCAGTGCTGCCGTTGGCACCAGTGCCACCAGTAGCTGATATGTTTTGGTGGCGAATGGCACTTGCCTTTCTTCAACCGGCACCGGGGGCGCTATATCTTTCTGTATGAAACAACGAATGCTAATATAACCGATGTATAGAGTAGAAAGGGTCAGCCCGGGGAACATGGCTCCCATAAATAACTTGCCCACCGAGACTCCGGCCATCGGCCCATAGAGTATCAACATAATACTGGGCGGAATGAGAATGCCCAGAATGCCACCGGCAGTAACTGCCCCTGCAGCCAAACTTTTACTGTAACCTCGCTTCAGCATGGAGGGGAGAGCAACAATCGTCAGCATGGTGATAGAAGCGGCAATCACACCTACAGTAGCCGCAATAATAGTGCCCAGCAGCACGGTGATTACTGCCAGACCTCCCCTGAAGCCACCGAGCCACACGTATAATACATCGTAAAGCTTTTCCGTTATCCCTGAATATTCCAGCATGGTCCCCATAAAAACAAACAGGGGAAGCGCCAGGAGAACATACCCCGATATAAAGCCAAACATTCGCTGGTAAATAAGGTCGCCCACCCCAAAGCCCCACACGGTAAAGCCGACTCCTAAGGCTAAGGTGCCGGTCACGAAACCCAGGGGGAAACCAAACAAAACTAAAAACAGGATTCCACCGAACATAATGATGGTTGCAATTTCAGGGCTCAGGTCAATCATAGTTCTCATTCCTCCTCAGGCGATGTATACCGCGAAGGAACTGTGCGACACCTTGCAGGGTGAAGGCAATAAATCCAATTGAAACCACTGTTCTCAAAGGACCTGCTGGCGGATACCAGCCGGTTTCCATCATCCTTTCACCGCTTACCCAGGCATCTATCGTCCACGTAACAGAAACATAAGAAACTAAAATCATTATCGGGAAAAACAATATCATAGACCCAATTACATCAATGAGCCCCATCCATCTAGGCGCCAGGTGGGCATAAATAATATCAACTCTGATATGGCGGTCATAGCGATAGGTATATGATAGGCCAAGGATATATAATGAACTGCCTAGCATTATGGCGACTTCGTATGGCCATAAGTTAGGCTTGCTAAAGATGTATCGCAAGATGACTCCATAAGTCACCACCAGGACCAGCGCTATCGCCAGCCAGCGTCCCCAGCCTCCTACCTGCTCACTGATGGAATCAATTACACGGACTACTCTTCTCATTGACTCCCTTTCTTGATTTGTCAAACGGCATCCCCTACCCCCTAAATATTTTTAAAAGGTAGGGGATGCTCATTTTATCGCTTATAGCCGTGGGAATGAGGACTTAAAAGCGTCTCTCCAGTCTTCCAGAGACTTTAGTACCTTGGCAAAGAAGGGATCCTTAGCAGCCATCTCTGAATAGTATTCGCCGGCTGCTGCTACCAGTGCATCCTCCACTGATGGATCCATGGGTAATACCTTTACCCCCTGTGCCTCCCAGTCCGGGGTTATCTGAGTAGCCTTGTATGCCCATTCACCATAGTGCCTTATCCCCTCTGCCCAGTAAACCTCCTCAACTATGGCTTTCAGGTCGTCAGGCAGTGCTGCCCAGGAGTCACCATTGACGTAGTAGCAAAAAACATCGGTGGGCTGGCGGATTCCGGACATATAGGCATAATCAACAACCTCGTAGAAAGCCATCGACCAGTCTAATGCCAGGTTACCATGCTGGAAACCATCAATTACGCCTCGCTGCATGGCCTCGTAGATTTCACCACTGGGCGTAGCGATAGCGGAAACACCCAGCTTGGCGAAAATTGAAGCCTCATCACCAAGGAGACGATATTTCTTTCCCTTGAGGTCTGCCGGGCTGGTTATCGGGCCAGAAGTATATAGGAATACTTCCGGCACCTCGCCATCGACAGCTATTGGTACAACATTGTAGTTCTTGGAAGCAAACATCTCCTTTGCCAGATCCATCCCAGGACCGACCATGAACCAGAAATAGTACTCTCCTGCCGTCGGACCGGCAACCATCTTGTTGAACATGGGACCGGTCGGAAACACGGATGCCCAGTTACCAGGAGAGCTGTGGGCAGCATCCAGTGTGCCTTTATTTAAAGCATCAATTTCCGTATCTGCGGGAACGATTGAGTCGCCCGGATGGCTCTCAATTATCAGGCGCCCGCCGCTGGCTTCAGCAATCTTATCATTCGCTCTCTTTAAAGACAGGAAAGATGACACGGAACTGGGATTCTCATCCTGACTAAGCCACTTGATTACCTCTACTTCAGGAGCTGGGGTTGGTGCCGGCGCTGGCGCTGGTGCTGGGGCTGGTGCCGGTGCTGGAGCTGGTGCCGGAGCTGGTGCCGGAGCTGGTGCCGGGGCTGGTGCTGGAGCTGGTGCCGGTGTCGGAGCAGCACAACCAACAATAGCTATACTTCCCATCAGCACAACTGCCATTAAGCATAATAGTATTTTCTTTTTCACTAGTTTTCCTCCGTGTTATTAGTAAGTAAAATTTATAACCACAACCAACCACTAAATCACATTTGCGATAGTACCACCTCCTTGCTTACAATAATATAACTTATAATATAGCTTAACTGAAATATGATACCAACTCAAATTCAATCTTGTCAAGTTTGGCCTCTTTCTCATCGGGGCCCCAGAAACAAGGCCTAACATCCACTTCATTATTAGGAACAAGGTAAGCTGTCATTACGCATATACAGACCATTCCCTTAAGGGACCATCTAGAAACTTGACGTGTTAGAAGTAGCAATGCTATGATTTTTAATTAGATGGGTTCAAACCAGTTGCCGGGTAACTCCAATTGAAATGTGCCGCACTTAAGTTCCCCCCAGGAGGCGTAATGTTTACTGTTTATCTTACGTTGCGCAGATGTGCTTTTTTCCGCTCGAGTAGCTAGAGAGTTACTCCTGGTGACCAGTAGAAAATAAAAATAAAGCAGGGAGGTTTCATATGATTATCGGCGATTTAGTATATGAGCTGGTGCAGATTCCCGGACCCACTGGCTTTGAGGGCCGCGTGTCCAATAGGCTGAAGGAACTTCTGAAAGACCACGTCGATGAGATGTACACCGATAAGATGGGCAATCTCATCGCCAAAAAGAACGGCACTGAAGGCAAGCACTCACTGGCACTGGAAGCTCACATGGATGAGGTTAGTATGGTGGTGCAGAAAGTTGATGAATTTGTCTGGTTTGATAAACTGGGCTGGATTAATATGGCCAATCTAGCGGGAGCTCGGGTACTCATTCTGGGTGAAGAAAGAGATATTCCCGGTGTGGTTTGCTCTCCCAGTGCTCATTTCCAGGTACAGGGAGGTGAGCCGCAGCTATGGATTGATGTAGGTGACCGCCAAAAGTATGTTTCGGTGGGTGACCCTATCGTTAGCGTGGCTCCACCCCAGTGGCTGGACGACAACAAAACTATACTGGCTAGCCATTCCATTGATGACCGTGTCGGCTGTGCCATTATTGTCGAGGTAGCCCGAAAGCTGACCAAGAGACCAAAACACGATGTCTATTTTGTTGGCTCGGTTCAAGAGGAGATAGGCGGTTTTGGCGTCAAGCACATTCTTCGACAAATCTCTCCAGACTGGTTCATCGCTCTGGATACTGGTTTTGCTCAGGATGCTGTTCCTGATATTGGTAAGACTGTTCCGATGCAAACGGGTTTAGGTGTGCGCCGAGTTTCCTTTGCTCAACCCCGTGACCGTATCTACCCTGGCAGCATAAATTTTGCCAGTGAACGACTGAATAAATTGCTGATGGGAACTGCCAAGAAGTTGAATATTCCGTTTAATGTGGACGTAGCCACCAACTGTTTCTCCGACCATAATATAGCTTATGATGTAAACCCGGAGATGGATTCCACCTTCATGTTTGTAGCCAGGCGATACAGTCATTCACTCACTGAGGTAGCGGACATGACCAATGCCGAGCGTGCGGTGAATGTCCTCTGTCAGGCAATTACTGAAATGGACAAGTGGAACGAGTAATGAAGGGCTATATGGGATAAACCCTTTAGGCTACCAACTGGCTAGATAAAGAAACAGAGCGTCGCCTGCTACTTCTTTTGGCATCGCGCTCTGTTTTTGTCTGTGGAGCGGGAGACGGGACTCGAACCCGCGACAACCTGCTTGGAAGGCAGGGACTCTGCCAACTGAGTTACTCCCGCCAAACTCTATCTATTCTAACCTGCAACTATTCTTCTGTCAAAGAAAATCTTTTAATTCATCTGCCTCTTCTTGATGTATTTTGTTAAGGTCAATCATTTTTAATCCTATTAATTGGTACATAATTGAAAAGACAAGAGCCCCAGATTATTATGTCAAGTATGCCCTGCACGCATTTTATGTATTACATTTGCGATAAAGGATTAATGGCGGGCTATTTGCTCAAATGTCATAATATTGATAATTGTCCACATTGACTTTATAATGTCAACTGCTATGTAATGTAAGCCCTTGCCTAATATAGTTTATGGAGGCTATAATGGAGCAGCTTAAGGAAAAGGTAAGGGAATTACGGAAGAAAAGAGGCTGGTCACAGGAGGATTTAGCCAGGGAAGCGAGTGTTAGCCTCTCTACAGTCCAGCGCTGGGAAAAGAAAGGCGGTGACCCCACCCGCCTCGCCCGTAGAGAACTCAGGAAGCTTTTCCATGAAGCTGGAATTGATAATAATGACTAAGGGGATGTGATGGCAGAATCGTTTCAACCTAAAGTTATCGCAGCTATGCCGGCATACAATGAGGAAAGCTACATCGGCACAATGGTGCTCAAGGCAAAGCAGTACGTTGATGAGGTGATTGTGGTTGATGATGGCAGCACCGATAATACTGCCAAAGTTGCCCGGCTTGCCGGAGCAACCGTGATTCGACATGATAGCAATAAAGGTAAGGGAGTAGCTCTCCAAGGGATATTAGCCGAGGCAAAGCGAAAAAGCCCTGATGTTCTTGTTCTCCTTGATGCTGATTTCCAGCACAATCCCGATGAAATACCCTATCTTATCAAGACTATTCTGGAAGGTTCTGACCTTGTTATTGGTACTCGGGAAGCACAAGCCAGTAAGACACCTCGTTATCGGCGGTTTGGACAGAAGATACTTTTATACTCAACTCGCCTTCTCTCGGGGAAGAAGCTCACTGATTCAGAATCTGGTTTCAGAGCCCTCTCCGCAAGAGCAATATCTGGGATAAACCTGACGGAGAACGGGTTTGCTGTAGAAAGCGAGATGATAGCCAGAGCAACTGATGAGAGTCTTAAGATAACTGAAGTTCCAATCTCAAACATATATACCAAAGATGGCTCAACCCTCAATCCGGTGGCACACGGACTGGGGGTTTTTGCACGGATAATAGCCATGATTTCAGAGCGGAGACCTCTCTTCTTCTTCGGGTGGGGTGGAGTCATCCTGGTAATTCTCGGGCTTGCTGCTGGTGGCAGAGTGCTTCAGATACTCTCCACCAGCGGGGTATTACCTGTTGGTACTGCTCTGATAGCATCGCTCTTTTTTATTGTTGGGATATTCAGTGTGTTTACCGGTATGATATTACATGTGCTGGTGAGGAGGAGAGGCAGCACAATCAACAATCATAACCATTGATAGGAAAATATGCTGGAGATTAAAGTTTGTGAAATTAGGGGAATATGCCCGGTATATAAAGTCGGCGACCGAGCCATAATTGATGGCCCGAGGATTTTACTTGATAAAACTGATGCTGTCTGTATCCATGCGTTTTCAACTCTGCTGCATTACGTAGTTGCCCTGGATGAAGGGGCTGACCCGGTAGAGCTTGGACTATCTAAGGACAAAGAGTATGCCTATATGCAGTGTGTTGACCCCGGGCAGCCATATACTGAGGGTGGGACAGTAGTCTTTCGGTGTCGGCGAGTGGAAGGAGAGCGATAGTTGAAGACTGCCATAGTGCTGGGAACCCGACCTGAAATCATCAAAATGTCTCCGGTGGTAAGAGCGCTAGAAGAAAGAAGCGCTGATTTCCTTATCATCCATACCGGCCAGCATTATTCCTACAATCTGGATAAAGTCTTTTTTGAACAGCTAAATCTGCCACTGGCCAGATACAATTTAGAGGTTGGTTCAGGCTCACATGCTGAGCAAACGGCAAAAGCCCTTGTCAGCATTGAGGAGGTCTTGCTGAGAGAAAAGCCTGACATTGTTCTGGTTGAGGGTGATACTAATTCTGTGCTGGCTGGTGCTCTTGCTGCCGTAAAGCTCAACATAAAGGTAGGACACGTTGAGGCAGGATTACGGAGCTACGATAGGCGGATGCCTGAGGAAATTAATCGTATTCTGGCTGACCACTGTTCTGACTACTTATTTGCTCCCACCGCAAAGTCAAAGTCTATTCTGCTGGGTGAAGGTGTTCCAGATAAGAAAATATTTGTAACTGGAAATACCATCGTTGATGCCGTCTACCAGAATTTAGATTTAGCTGGTAAAAAGGCTGACGCCCTGAACAGCCTCCGCCTGCACCCAAATGGATACTTCCTGCTGACCCTGCACCGGCAGGAAAATGTCGATAACCCGGCCCGATTCGCTCCCATTTTAGAAGGCGTTAACAGGGTGTCGGCCAAGTTTCACTTGCCGATAATTTACCCTATCCATCCCCGCTCACGGAAGAGAATGAATGAGTCCGGGCTTGAAGCGAAAAACCTCAGCCTGATTGACCCCGTAGATTTCCTGAGTTTTCTTCAGCTTGAGAGCAAGGCCAAGCTGGTTCTGACCGATTCCGGGGGGGTCCAGGAGGAGACCTGTGTCCTTGGTGTACCCTGCTGTACCTTGCGTGACAGTACCGAGAGGCCGGAAACAATTGAGGTCGGTTCAAATATTCTGGCTGGTGCATCCTCAGAAAATATAGTCGCTTGCATTGAGCTTATGCTTGGCAAGAAAAACGATTGGCAAAATCCCTTCGGGGATGGAACAGCAGGAGAACAAATCGTTAAGATACTGGAGGCGAAGATATGAAAATTCTGGTAACCGGTGGCCTGGGATTTATCGGTTCAAATCTTGTTCCTGAACTCAAAAAGAGAGGGCATGAGGTGTGGGTCTGCGACCTGGGACAATCGGAAGATTCAAATTACATTCGCTGTGATACAAGTAAATATCGTCATCTGGAGAGAGTGTTTACCCAGCATGATTTTGATTACGTCTACCACCTGGCTGCGGAATATGGGCGCTGGAACGGTGAAGATTATTATGAAAACCTGTGGCTAACCAATGTGATAGGCACCAAGAACATTATACGGCTTCAAGAAGTGAAGCGATTTAAGATGATATTCTTCAGCAGTGCTGAGGTCTATGGCGACTATGAGGGTGTGATGAACGAGGACGTAATGGATAAGGTGCCGATAAAGCAGATGAATGATTATGCCATGACCAAGTGGGTGGGAGAACTTCAGGTCTTGAACTCAGCAGCCATGTTTGGTACGGAAACAGTCAGGGTTCGTCCAGTCAATGCTTATGGGCCCCATGAATATTACAGTCCCTACCGTGGTGTGATACCTGCCTTCATCTACAAAGCCCTGAAAAATGAAGCCTATACTGTTTACCTGGGTCACAAGCGCATCTTTGACTATGTTGAGGATACCTGTCGTACCTTCGCCAATATTCTGGAAAATTTTAAGCCCGGGGAAGCCTATAATGTCGGCGGTAAGGAAGAATGGGAACATGATATTAAGTATGTCTCCGACCTCGTCCTGAAATGCCTGGGCAAGGATGACTCCATGGTCACTTATAAGGAGGCGGAGCCATTCACCACCAAGGTAAAACACATGGACTTTTCCAAGTCAAGGAAAGATTTAAACCATGACCCCAAAATCCCTTTGGAAGAAGGGATACCCAGAACAATTGAGTGGATGAAGAAAGTCTATGGCAAAAAATGAAAATCCTTATTACTCAAGAAACAGACTGGCTGAAGCGTAATCCAGCACAGCAGCATCATTTAGCTGAAATGCTCTCGCTACGGGGGCACGAAGTCCGAGCCATTGATTACGAATTATTATGGAAGACGCAGGGTAAAAGAGAGTTATATTCAAGGCGACAGGTCTTTGGTAATGTGTCCAAAATTCATGACCGGGCAAAAGTCAGCGTAATCCGCCCGGGCATCATCAAATTGCCATATTTGGATTACATTTCTCTGGTGATTTCTCACCGGAAGGAAATATTTCAGCAGATAAAGGAATTTAAACCGGATGTAATCGTTGGTTTTGGTATTCTAAATAGCTACCTGTCCGCAAGAGCCACTAAAGGAAGCAATATACCATTTATCTACTACTGGATAGACGTGCTGCACAAGCTTGTACCTTCCGCACTATTCCGACCAATTGGCCGCGGAATAGAAAGCATAGCCCTGAAGTGGTCAGACAGGGTATTGGTGATTAACGATAAGCTTAGAGATTATGTGATAAAGCTGGGGGCTCCTCAGGAGCGAGTTCAAGTGCTTCGGGCTGGCATAAACACCAAGCAATTCAACTCCACTTGTAACGGCGACCCGGTAAGGCAACAATACGGACTCGGAAAAGGAGATACCGTTCTTTTCTTCATGGGTTGGCTCTATAGATTTTCCGGCTTAAAAGAGGTCATTATACAATTGGCAAAAGATAAAAAACACGGGCTTAAGCTCCTCATCATCGGTGAGGGTGATAGCTATGAGGAACTCTGCAAGCTGCGGGAGGAATACCATCTGCAGAATCAGGTTATCCTTACCGGCAAGAAAGCTTATCAGGAAATCCCCGGCTTTATCGCTGCTGCGGATATTTGTCTTTTACCTGCCTACCCCTGGGAACCAATAATGCAGGATATTGTCCCCATTAAAATGTATGAATACATGGCGATGGGTAAGCCAGTGATTTCTACCCGACTTCCAGGTATTGTAAAGGAGTTTGGCGAAGGTAATGGAGTGGTCTACATCAATAAGCCGGAAGATGCTATTGCCGAAGCCGTTGGACTCATTCAAAGTGGCAGTTGCCAGATGCTTGGTGCCAAAGCAAGAAGCCATGTTGAGAGATATAGTTGGGACAGCATAACTGATGAATTTGAAAGAATTTTAGAGCAAGCCATAAAGGATAAACAGAAAAACTCCACATCTGGGCGAATGTAGATAGCCTGCAGATTTTTATCATAGAACCCTCTCCTGCTGGCTCCATCCCCATCAAATAGTCGCCTGATATCTATCAATACCGGCTTACTGCTCAATATACTTATAATTTTGTCCTTTAGCATTGCCTCAAAGTCTTATATTGCCCGATTCCAAATTAATCTTCAAGATTACTCAGCTGTGGGTCACTGCAAACTTGGTATCCGGATGGGCAGATTATGGTGAATCACTTTTAAGCATGATGTGCTATACTGTTTTGAAGTATGAAGTTTAGAATCGGATAATGGATAATCACAAATTTCAGGAGAGTGGGCATTTGCCATACGCACAATTGATTGTCAACCCCGTTGCCGGTGCTGGCAGAACCGCCAAGAAATGGCCACATATTATGAGTCTGTTAAGAAGCATCGGGTTTCATTTTGAACATGATTTTACTGAGGCTCCCGGTCATGCCCGGGAGCTTGCCAGATTGGCTGCCAAAAAGGGCTGCGAACTGGTGGTAACCGTAGGCGGTGACGGCACGATAAACGAGGTTGTTAATGGTTTGTACGATGCGGGTAGCATTGCCGATGTAATGCTGGGTATTATCAGTACCGGCACAGGGCGCGATTATATTCGCACTATTGGCATACCATGGGCCTACCAGGAAGCTTGCCAGTGCCTGATAAACCCGAGAAAGCTCACCGTGGATGTTGGCGTCATTGAATATATGAGTGGTGGTCAGATGGTGAAACGATTATTCGTCAACTTCGCTGGACTGGGTTTTGATGCTGAAATAGTAAGGACTACTACCCAAATATTTAAAGCTCTGGGTAATACTCTTTCTTACCTCACTGGATTGCTCAGCACCCTCCTGTTTTATCGGAATAAGAACATATCCCTTACGATAGATGGCAGCACAACGGAAAGAAAGATATGCACCGTTTTGATGAGCAATGGCAAGTACGGGGGTGGAGGTATGTTTGCTACTCCTGATGCCAACCCTGCTGACGGCCTTCTTGACGTCTTAATAATAGGTAATTTGAGCAAGCCTGATCTTCTCTGGTCATTACCACGAGTTTACAAAGGTACCCACCTAACCCACCCCAAAGTTATGATTGAGCAGGCAAGAGAGATAGAGATAAAGTCCACAGAATCAATATCTCTCCAGGCTGATGGTGAACTGCTTGGTGAATTGCCGGCCCGCTTTTACATCTTACCGGCGGCACTGAACATCATTGTTTAGCTTTGACAGGCTTCAATGGGAACAACTCTACGCACTACTTGCTGGCTTTGGGGCTATGGTCGGGGTGAGAGGATTTGAACCTCCGACCTCATGGTCCCAAACCATGCGCGCTAACCGGACTGCGCTACACCCCGCAGTTGAAGTATATCAAAGCGTTTATCTAGGAGCAACCCCGAGGCTAGCCGATACTCCCGGACAAGGCAGCCGGAGCAAATATATTAAATACATTAACTGAAGCAGAAACTAACACTGCTAATTGTTTCCAGCCGAGGCAGCGCATTTCTCCTTCAGCTTGTTGTATTCTTTGGTTACTCTTTCCTGAATCTTATTTATTGAGTCCTCAGTTAGATGCCTGAATCTGCCCTGTAGCTTTAGATATTCAGCAACTGGCTTGAGTTGTGCTGGGCTAACATTCATCTTATATTCACCGTTTTCCACTTCATACAGGGGGAACACCCCGGTCTGCACTGCAAGACGACCCATCTTGATACTTGAATCGGTGGGACATCTCCAGCCGGTGGGGCAGACTGACAGGACATGAATATAAGCCGGACCGGGAGTCGCCACCGCCTTGGATACTTTAGCCATCAAATCAAAAGGATAGCTGGGTGAGGCAGTAGCCACATACGGTATATCATGGGCAACCGCAATTGCCGGCATGTTTTTCTTCCAGGTAACCTGCCCGATGCTTGCCTTACCCGCCGGCTGGGTGGTGGTTGAAGCACCGTAAGGGGTAGATGAAGAACGCTGAATTCCGGTATTCATATAGGCTTCGTTGTCAAAGCAGATATATGTGAAGTCGTGGCCTCGCTCCAGCGCTCCGGAGAGAGCCTGCATACCGATATCACTGGTACCGCCGTCGCCAGCTATAGCCACTACGTTAGTCTTCTCTTTTGCGCCTCTCCCCTTGCGTCTCAGGACTCTACAAGCTGCCTCTACACCGGAGGCTACCGCAGCCGTATTCTCAAACAGGGTATGAATCCACGGAACACGCCATGAAGTAGTGGGGAGTGGGGAGGAATATATTTCAATACAACCAGTAGCACAAATAACAATGCTATTCCGGCCTATTGCTTTAGAGGCCAACCTTACGGCTAAAGACTCACCACAACCTATACAGGCACGGTGACCGGGAGCAAAAGGTTCGTCCTTGGTTATTGTTTGCTTGCCAATTTTAACGTAATTTTCCATTATTCCCTCACTCCATACATTTCAAATTCAGTATCGCTCCCCTTCTGAGCAATCTCTTCACCACGGTTAACTATGTGCTTAAATCCGTCAACAGTAATATGTCTGCCGCCCAGACCAGCGACAAAGCTGGCTACCTTTGGTCTCTTGGGTTCAGCATACAGGGCTGCTTTGACCTCGGAACAAACCGGGGCCGGTCCACCATAAGAAAGTGCTCTATCCAGCACAACCAGGATATCAGCATCTTTTACTGCATCACGAAATTCATCAAATGGGAAGGGGCGCCACAGGCGAATCCTAATCAGGCCAACGTCTTTGCCTTCCGCTCTCATCTCATCAATGGCTGCCATTGCTGTCTCGCTGTAGCTTCCCATGGTCAGCAGTAGAGTCTTGGCCCCATCGCTGCAGTATTTTTCCACCGGTGAATAATTACGCCCAAATTTTTCGCCAAACTCTTTCCATACTTCAAGAATTACTTTCTTGGACGCCTCCAGGTTTACTTCCTGGGCTTTCTTTGCCTCGGTATATATAAAGGGTGGACCGAAACATCCCATAGATACAGGGTCCTCTATATTCAATGGCGACGGGTGCTTGTATGGTGGGAGAAACTCATCGACTTTAGCCTGGTCCGGGTAAGTTATAGGTTCAATCATGTGTGACAGATGGAAGCCGTCCAGGTGAATCATTACCGGAAGCACAACTCTCGGATCTTCACCCATGCGAAAACCGCAAATAACATTGTCAACTGACTCTTGTCCATTTTCAGTGAATATTTGTATCCAGCCGGTATCCCGGACAGACATAACATCGGAATGGTCACCCCAGACACTCAGCGGTGCCGACAGAGCCCGGTTACACACCGGCATGACGATTGGCAATCGCATAGATGAAGCGACGTACACTACCTCATGCATTAGCTCTAACCCCTGACCGGAGGTAGCGGTGAATGTTCTCGCGCCAGTAGCTGAACTGCCAAGGCAGGTGCTCATAGCGGAGTGTTCAGACTCAACTGGAACATAGGTGGCATCCAATTCACCATTAGCCACCAACGCAGCAAGATGTTCCGCAATATGACTCTGCGGGGTAATTGGATAAGCGGCAACTACATCAACTTTAGCAAGCTTTGCTGCTTCAGCAACAGCAATAGCTACTTCAATTCCTTCTTTTTTTGCCATTATTCCTCCTTCTCCTCTACCATAGTTATTACAGTTCGGGGGCATTCAGCGGCGCAAATACCGCAACCTTTGCAGTAAAAATAATTAGGTTCAAAATAACCCTCCTCATTCTCCTCCATACACCCCTCAGGACAATATACATAGCAGAGTCCGCATTTAGTACATTTGCCTAAATCCATTATCGGCCTCTGTGACCGCCAGTCTCCGGTTTTATACTGGTCAGCATTTCCAGCTTCGGTCACTACTACACCAATACTAAGGTCTTTCCAAGTTAGTTCTTCCGGTTTCTTAGCCATTATTACTCATCCCCCATTTTAGTCTCTTGGTAAGCTTTTTCCATAGCCTTGATATTCCGCTCAGCCAATCTGCCAAAACGCTCTTTTAGTGGCTCAATCATGGATTCCATTTTTACAATATCGGTAACTTTTAGCAGAGCGCCAGCCATGGTAGTATTAACAATCGGTACACCTAGCTGTTCCATGGCAATTTTATTGGCGTCAACTGTTGCTACCAGATAGTCAGTACCAAGTATTTGCTTGATTGCCGTCGCATTCTTTATAGTGTTAACGATAATGATCCCGTCTTTTTTTATCCCGGCAGTAACGTCAACAATGGCGAGCAGTCCGGGGTCAAGAACTATGACTATATCAGGTTCTTCAACCTCGGCTCTGACTCTTATGCGCTCCTTGCTGCTTACCCGGTTAAATGCCAGGACTGGTGCGCCTCTCCTTTCGGGACCAAAACTAGGAAACGCCTGAGCATACTTATCCTCACTTATGGCAGCCTTTGCTACCAACTCGGCTGAGGTAACTGCTCCCTGACCACCACGCCCGTGCCATCTGATTTCAATAATCTTTGTTAAATCTATCATTTCACTCTCCTCATTACTCTAAAAGCGCCCCTGGAGCGACTCGAACGCTCGCACCCAGCTTCGGAGGCTGGTGCTCTATCCAACTGAGCTACAGGGGCCTAAGGCCATATTACCACGTAGCCAGTGAACGAGCAATTTAACATTTTTTAACTTTTTAACAGCAGCCGATAGCAGTAAACGCATGTCTCCAAAAGTACCAACTGTTTTAAATAGCAGGAACATGAGGGTGCTGGAAGTGAGGGGAAAGAAAAAAGTGGTAGCCAGAGATTGTTCTAGCTCTATTAAGAGGAAATAATATAGAAGACTGAGGGCTATAATGATTAGCGTAAAGGTGATTTTCTTTTTAGTCCTGACTACTTCCGCGTCTACAAACTCTCCAGCTTCTTCTACCATTTAAACAAAATCTCTTTCTATGATTCCCAAGAACAAGCAAAGTCAGTAGCCAAGTGTTATTATAGCAGAAGTTTAGTTGATAGCAAAGAGTATAACCCCGGAACAACAAATTTCCTTCCTCTTGCGTTCCAGAGCGCCGTTTTCATTATAACCACTTTCTGCGATTGGTGCAAGGGTTGACATTTGTAGTTAATACCGACTGAGCTGGAATAATGGCGCCATGATATTGCGGTTCTTGCTCGGCGCTTACTTCAGTTTCACCATGGTCCAGGCGGGTGATATAATCCTGTTCTACAGATGTCAGTCCATGCCGAGCCGCTAGACGAGAACGTTCCAGGCGAGCAGGACAATGAAGCTTAACAGCACCACAATAATCATGAGTCCCAGCTGGATACGATAGCGGTCAGGGTTGAAGGCTGAGGGTTCGGGGGCAGGTTTTTCAGTATGGAGGAGAGCATATTTGGTGGACCTCATGCTCTCAACAAAGTGCCCAGCAGGATTGTCACTCAGTCTGACGATATACCAGACAAAGCGATAGGCCAGGTTTTCTACAGCACCATACAGGCGGCACACCAAAACACTGAACACATTGTAAGCCAGCCGGGATGGTCTCCGGTAGAACCAGTCAGTATCCAGCGTGATTGTCCCCTCCGCATGGAGCCGGCTCTTTACCAGCCAGAAGCCAAGGCCGGTGAAAATCAGCAACTGCATGGTTTCTATCAGGTGCCCAGCAGTGTATGGCTGGTAGTTTACTTCAAAGGGCAAAAGGTTATAAAGCAGTGCGGGGTATACTCCGATAGCTATACATATTGCTGAAGTCAGCGCCATACCAATATACATACCCAGCGGCACCGGTTTCGGTTTCAGGGCGCGGTCAGTACTGAACCAGGTAAAATACGGCAGTTTCAGTCCGATGGACAGAAAAGTGCCGATGGAAGCTAGCTCCAGCAGTAAGACTATGATTCCAAAATGGCTAACCGCAGCGGCATTTATCACCATGGTCTTACTGACAAAACCGCTAAACAGGGGCACTCCAGAAATGGAAAAGGCGCCGACCATGAAAAATATCAGGGTGGGCCACATCTTCCGGAATAGCCCGCCCAGTTCTGTCATTTTGCTGCGGCCGGTGGCGTAGAGGACTGTACCTATGCCCATGAATAGCAATCCCTTATACAGGATATGAGCAAAGGCATGAGCGGTGGCACCGTTAATCGCCATCTCGGTGCCTATGCCAATGCCACAGACCATATAGCCAACCTGACTGATAATGTGATAGGAGAGGAGGCGACGGCCATCGTTGGCGAGGAAGGCAAAAACAACGCCGTAGACAGCCATGAATGCCCCTGCCCACATCAGTAACTCGAAACCAGCGAAGCCGCGGGCGAGGGCGTAAACCGCCACCTTGGTGGTGAAAGCACTAAGAAAAACACTGCCGGAGACGGTACCTTCGGGATAGGCATCAGGCAGCCAGCCGTTAAGCGGTGGGACGGCAGCATTGAGGGCAAACCCGAAAAGAATCAGGTATGAGGCAATACTACCTTCAAAGTGATTAAATAATATCGAACCCGTTCCCCCAATATGCCAGATGATTCCAGCCATAAGCACACTGCCGCCAAAGGCATGAACCAGGAGGTATCGGAAACCGGCACGACTTGACTCCGGCCTTCTTCTTGCCCAGACGAGACAGACAGAAGATAGCGCCATTATTTCCCAGAAGACAAGCAGCGTAAACAGGTCGCCGGCAAAGACCACCCCGATTGAACTACCGACATAGAGTAGAGCCGTTACCTGCTGCAGGGCATCTTTAACATGGAATCCGAAGATACCACCTAGGAACCCCATGATAACAAAGACATAGCCAAAGCAAATACTTAACCTGTCCACCCGGCAGGGCATCAGTTCGTAGTTAAGGAAATGGAAAGTCAGTCTCGCTCCCGGCTCCAGCTGCAGCAGGAAGTAAAAAGCTAAAGCCACAACTACCAGATATGCCGACGACCGCATCTGTCTGGGCAGAATCGGTAGTACAACTGCCCCGATTACAAAGATGATTGCCAGTGGAAAACTACTCATCATCATTTCGGTCGTAGTAATCCTCCTTGCGCTGCAGCCAGTAATGACCGATTAATTTAGCAAAAGCAATGAGAAGCAAACAGCCGATGACACCAAATAGAGCAAAGAACCCGGCAACTCCGGACCAGGGGAAAGCATTGTGGCCGTGCCCCATCACCAGGAAAAATTCAAGCAAAATAAGAATGACCAGGCTCACTATAAAAACTGCCAACCAGCGGCGTATCATAACCCACCTCCACCGAGAACATTGCTGGCAACTCTGGCAGCCAACTGGAAAAGGTTCGGGAATTGATTGGGGAAGATGCCCAGCCAGAGCGCAAATATAGCCGTCAGCACCAGCGGAATAACCATCAAAGGAGAAGCCTCGCCAAACTTGGTAAACTTGTCGGAACGGAAGAAGAAGGCACGGACAACGATGCTGAAAAAGTAGCCGGCATTGAGTACACCGCTGAGTAGAAAAGTAGCCACTAAAGCCATCTGGCCCACATCCAGTGCTCCCTGCACCAGATACCATTTACTGATGAAACCATTGACTGGTGGCATTCCCGCCAGCCCAATTGACACCAGGGCAAAAGCACCCATAGTGATTGGCATCTGCCGACCAATACCATTCATCTCACTTACATTCTTACAGTTCGTCCTGACGTATATAGCACCGGCGCAGAAAAAGAGGGTAATTTTCATCACCGCATGGTTTACCATGTGGAGAAGCCCTCCAGTCCAGCCGCTCGCTGAGAGCATGGTTATGCCCAGGACAATATAGGACAGGTGCCCTACCGTGGAATAAGCCAGACGCATCTTCAGATTATCCTGGCGCAGGGCAATAAGTGAAGCGATTATTATCGTGGCAGCAGTAAGACCAGCCAGATAACCCGATGCCCCGCTATCGTGTAAGAGTTGGGGGCCAATGATAAAGCCGATAGCCCGCGCAAAGCCGAAGACACCGGCTTTTACCACCGCTACGGCGTGGAGCAGAGCACTGACTGGAGTCGGTGCCACCATAGCCGTCGGTAGCCAGCTGTGCAGCGGCATAATCGCTGACTTGAACCCAAAGCTTAACAAAAACAGGATAGACAGCAGGATGACGCTACTCTTGCTCACCTGCTCCGGTATAATTCCCCCCGCCCTGAAATCAACTGAGCCACTGAGCTGATAGGTCAGCGCCAGGGCAAAGAGAAGGAACGTCCCGCCGGTAAGCAGGTAGACCAGATACTTCCTTCCTGCCGATATTGCCTCCGGCGTCTCCTTGTGGATGACCAGAGGATAGGTGGCAATGGTCAGTATTTCATAAAATATGACCAGTGTCAGCAGATTGGCAGCGAAGGCAATACCCATGGTGGCGGAAAGGCAAACGGCAAAGCTGGCAAAGTAGCGCGTTTGCTTGTGCTCCGGTACGCCGCGCACATAACCAATAGAGAAAAATGAGGTTAAAATCCACAACACCGAAGCGGAAAGAGCAAAGAGGATACCCAGGGAATCTACCTTCAGTGCCAGGGAAATACCTGGAGAAATGGTTAATAAAGTTATCGCTGGATAGTTACCTTGGAGTACGCTGGGCAGCATGGACAGTACAATGGCGCATTTGGCTATCGCCGCCATTATTGTCCAGGACTCACGGACATTTGGCCGCTGGTTGGGAATCACAATCAAGACCACAGCTATTAACGAGACCAGTACTGCCAGCAGTGGTTTTATTGAGAAATATGTTTCCATAAAACTAATTTCGTCTTTCTACTTTCGCAAATCACAAAAGCGCTACCACCGGCTTCAATACCTGAGTAACAATAACAGCATTAATGAACCCCAGAACAATGATACCAGCGGCAAGAATCAGTATTGGTACCAGGATTCTTGCCGAAGGCTCTTTTGCCCGCTCCACCTCTGCCGACAACTCATTGCTTGGCTTAACCGCAAAGATTTTCTCAATCACCCGGAAAAAGTAGACAGCGTTAAGCAGGCTACTGGCCAGAATCACGGCAACAAAGACCCAGTTATTGGCTTCAAGACCGCCCAGTATCAGATACCATTTGCTGAAGAAGCCGCAGGTCGGCGGTATACCCACCATGGACAGTGCCGCCACGGTAAAAGCGGTCATCATCAATGGCATCTTGCGTCCCAGGCCGGCAAACTGTGGTATCTCGTGAAGTCCGGTCTGATACTTGATGCCGCCGGCAACCAAAAAGAGGCTGCTCTTCATAAAAGCATGGTTAAGGATGTGAAGCAGACCCCCAATGAGTCCCAGCGGGTTAGCCAGCCCGATTCCCAGTCCGATATAGGACACCTGGGCGACAGTGCTGTAGGCAAGCATACGCTTGAACTCCTTCTGGGCAATAGCCATAACCGAGCCAAAAATGATACCGACGGCAGCTACCCAACCGATTATCGTAGTCACCGGCAGGACTTCAATAAAGTACTGGGGTTGGAAAACAGTGAGCAGCATGCGAATTATAACGTAGGCGGCGACCTCAATCTGAATCGCTGCCAGCACCGCTGCCACTACCGGCGGTGCATAGCTATGGGCGTCAGGTAGCCAGACATGCAGCGGAAAGAGAGCCATCTTGATACCCATGCCGATAACAATAAGGGCGACGGCTGCCATTATCGCTGGTGAGCCATACAGAGGCGGCAAAAGCCGGGCGGCATCAGCCATATTGAGAGTTCCCGTGGAAAAGTAAATAAAACCAACTCCCAAAAGGTAGAAACTACCGGCAATTGTCCCCAGTACCAGGTAGCGGAAGCTAGCCACCACAGCACGGTCCCCACCCAGCGTTATCAAGGCGTAACTTGCTAAGGAATAAATCTCAAGGAAGACAAAGAGATTAAACAGGTCACCGGTAATTACCACACCGACAAGTCCGGCAATCAGTAACATAAGGAGTCCATACATGGGGACACCTTTCCTGGGGGTCTGATATAAGCCGGCTTCGGGCGGGTAAACCACGGCAATTAAGCCGATAAATACGATGATTATGACCATGAATGCCGAAAGATGGTCAAGCACATATTCAATACCAAAGGGTGGCGGCCATCCCCCCAGAAAATGGCGCAACTCTCCTTCTTTCAGAACGCGGAACAGTCCGGTGCTGGCAGCTATCAGCGAGAGGACAACACCAATAATCGCGGTAAAATATGCCCACTTTAGCCGCCATATTCCTACCAGTGTTGCAATGAAGGCGAACAGTAATAACGGCGCCAGAGTAAGAATTGATAGACTTGACATTTACTCAGACATCTCTTTCATTGCCGACATAATAGCCTTGTCATCCAGAGTTTTATAAGCGCGATAGATAACTATCAGAAAAGCCAGCGCTACCCCGGTAAGGGAAATACCCACCACGATTCCGGTCAGTATCAGCACGTGCGGTAGCGGGTTTATGTATTTGAATGCCTCCATGCCACGCTCCGGGTCAATCACAGGTACTGTGCCTCCCAGCTTGGTGGCACCCTCAATAAAAAAGAGAAAGATTGCAGTCTGAAAAATATTCATCCCGATGAGCTTTTTCAGCAGGTTGCGCTTGCCGAGCATGCCGTAAAGACCGAGAGCTAAGAGGACAGTAATCAACAGGTACACATATCGGGACATGAATAGCTCGACCATTACCATCTCTCCCCGACTAAATTATCGAAAATAAGCACCAGAGTGCCAAATACCGCCAGGCCTATTCCAAGTTCAACAATCAGGATGCCAAGCGCCCTTAGCTCGGCTCCATGTACCCACGGTATGGGAAGATAGGCATAGTCTAAAAATGAGCCACCCATCGCCAAGGGAATTATCCCGGCCAGTCCGTAGATCAGCATGCCAATAGCCCCAAGTGCCAGTGCCAATTTTGGCGGGAATCTTTTATAGGAGATTTCTTTTCCCAGGTACAGACGCTGTAAGATAATGCTGACGGCGAGTAAGACCCCACCCTGAAACCCACCACCCGGACCATAGTGGCCGTGTATGATTATGTAGAGAGCGAACATTTGAATAAACGGGATTAACAAACTGCAAATTGTCTGCACTATGATGCTCTGGAATCGCTTCTCTATCATCGAGTTTTCCTCTTCATAAGTATCAGGACGCAAGCAAGACCAGCGGTGAAAATAACTACTGTTTCGCCAAGCGTGTCATAGCCCCGGTAGTCAGCCAGCACGGAAGTAACAATATTGGGGGTGTGGGTATCCTCAATCGTATATTCAATATAGCTTGGTGAAACATGCTGGCTAGCTGGAGCCTGAGGGTCAGCATGACTCGGTAAGCCACTGGTGGCATACAGCATCAGGGCAAAAAACAGGGCCATGATTGGAACGCTAAGCCACTTCAATCTTCAGACCTCCGTTTGGTACGAAATAGGGCAATAATGAAAAATACCCCGCTTATGCCGGCTCCCAGCGTTACTTCAACAAAAGCGACATCAATCGCTCCCATCTGGGTGAATAACAACGCCACAAAGAAACTATATGCGGATAGAGCGACTACTGCCGCCAGCAGGTCATGAACTGAAAGAGCAATGACTGCCGTAATAATCAGAATAACCAGCAGCCAGAAGTCAATTTGCCAAATCATGATTCCTTATTCCATTCTCCTCAATTACTTATCAGGGCTGCTAGCTCCGCTATCCGGCTTCTTTTTTCGTGTCCATGGCTGCAAGCCTGTCCGAAGAGCTGCCCTCGATATAGCATGGGTTGCCGTGGGGTTAGCAATCAGCACAAACAGCAAAATAAACAGTATCTTAAAAGTACTGAGTTCCCAGCCATTGTAGACGGCTAGACCACTGAGGGTTAATATTGCTCCCAGCGTCTCTGATTTCCCCACGGCATGAGTTCTGGCATAAAAGTCTGGCAGTCGAAGCAAGCCGAGACTACTCACCGTTAGAAAAAAAGCGCCGCCAACAATAAGTATAATCGCCACAATGGTTTGAGCTAGCATTAAGAACTCTCCGTCTTCCTATCAAAATATTTTCCCAGCACAATTACAATAACAAAGTTAAGAAGTGCGTAGGCGATGGCAAGGTCAACAAACATATCAATTCGTTTGAAGATAAACCCGATTAAGGTCAGCAAAATAAAGCCGTTAGTCCCGACTAAACCAGCAGCAATTATACGGTCAAATATAGTTTTGCCCACTGCTACCCGGTACAGGGAGGCAGCAGTCAGCAGGGTAATAAAAATAGTGATACCCAAAAGGAAAGAACTCATTGCCCAAGTTCCTCCAGGGAATATACCCACCTTGCGACAGGTGGTGGCTCTTTTTCTTCCAGATAAATTTTCGCTATCTTATTCTGCATTACGGCTTCAACAAGTTCCGAGGCCAGTGTCGGTTTCAGCGTGTGAATTATATATTTACCATCTTCCAAACTGACGGTTATTGTCCCTGGCGTCAATGTAATGGAATTGGCCAGAGTTACCTGCGAAATACCTTTCCGCATGCGGGTCCGGAACAGGAAAAGAACCGGGTCAATCGGCATTTTGGGATGGAGCACGAGGTAAGCAACCTGAACATTAGCCATTATGATTCTGGAAAACAACCAAGGTAAGTAAACGATAAAGCGCCACAACTGCAGGAGGGCTACCTGGACTTTGGTCTCCACTCGCACCCCACGACGCAATGCGGAGTAAAAGAGGTCATTGGTAAGGAATGTTACTAAACCGGCGGCTACAGCCCCTATTAAAATGTACTTTAATTGATAGTGTCCGGAAAGGATTAGCCAAAAAGCGAATAAAATAATAAATTGCAGGACTACACTCGTTAATCTTTCCTGCCAGTGCCCGGCGAGGTTTTTCGACCTCAATGAACTTTTCATCCGCACTGGCACTCCTTAACGAGTGTCACAAGCGTGGCATGTTTGATAGTGCGTTTCTCCGGCATACGCTTTCGTCCTTACATCTTGATAGAGGTAAGCCAGGAAATCCCGAGCCCCGCCGCTCCCACCCGTCTTCAGTGAGTCCACCAGAAAGATAATTTACCACGATAGAAAAGTTTAGTCAAGGGACTTTTCGTTTTTCCTTTTATCCATAGTTTTCCCTGAGATTGCCGACAGCCTTGTCCAAAGTGAGAGTTTGCAGTAAAATTTGAAGTTAGGAGAGGTGTCCGAGTGGTTGATGGTGCCGCTCTCGAAAAGCGGTCTCCGCGAATAGCGGAGCGTGGGTTCGAATCCCACCCTCTCCGCCATCAAAACAAATAATAATTGCTAATCCGATAAATTATAGAATATAATTAAACTTCAATTTATATGCATTACGGAGAGGTGCTGGAGTGGCCTATCAGGCGCGCCTGGAAAGCGCGTGTAGCCTTTGGCTACCGTGGGTTCGAATCCCACCCTCTCCGCCACTATAAGGGGTGTCCGAGAGGGGCGAAACCCCTCTTTTTTATCATTCCCCCTCTTTAGAAAAGGGTCGGGTAATTGTTTAATTGTCTCCAGATTACCCCTGTGCTAGAATAGCCTTGAAGTGAGCAATAAAGACATTAAATTCTGGGTCGGCTTTAGCCTTATTCCAGGCATTGGGCGAGTTAAATTTACTCAGCTCGAGAATTACTTTGGTAATCTGGAAAATGCATGGAAGGCGTCGCCGTCTGATTTAAAGCGCGCCGGTCTGGACAGTGGTTCGGTAAATGCCATCAACTCCTGGCGACCCAAGATTTGTCTGGAAACAGAGATGGAAAAGCTGAACCGTTATGGAGTGGCCGTACTTAACTGTAATGATGCCAGTTACCCTGCCCGACTCAAGGAGATATATGATTACCCGCCGGTACTTTATGTCCGGGGCTCACTACTCCCCGAAGACGAGTGGTGCCTGGCAGTGGTGGGTACCCGCCGGGCTACTGTCTACGGGAGGCAAGTAACCGAGGAAATAGTAACTGACCTGGCGCAAAGCAAGATTACCATTGTCAGCGGTCTGGCTAAAGGTATTGATTCGGTAGCCCATCAGGCGGCGCTGGCCGCCGGCGGCAGGACCATTGCTGTATTCGCCTGCGGGCTTGATACTGTATACCCCAGCGAGAATGCCAGCATGGCTCGCAGTATTATCCAGCAAGGTGCCCTGGTAAGTGAATATCCTCTGGGTACCAGGCCCAGAGCAGAGAATTTTCCCCGGCGAAACCGTATCATGAGTGGAGTGAGCCTGGGTGTTCTGGTCATAGAAGCCGATGAAACCAGCGGGGCGATAATTACCGCCCATCTGGCACTTGAGCAAAATAGAGAGGTGTTTGCTATTCCGGGTAGTATCCTCTCGCCAGCCAGCCGGGGCACCAACCACCTTATTCAGGAAGGAGCGAAACTGGTGCGCGACTATACCGATATTCTCGAGGAGTTAAACCTGATGAGTGTAGCTCACCAGATGGAGATGAGAGAAGTCATACCGGCTTCTGATACCGAGTCCCTGTTGCTAAAGCAACTGAGTGCTGAGCCAATCCATATTGACGAGGTTTGCCGCAGCACTGGCTTGCCAACCTCAACTGTCAGCAGCACGCTAACCATGATGGAACTAAAAGGTCTGATAAAACAGATAGGCCCGATGAACTATGTTCTGGCACGAGAAGCCAGACAGGAATATCGAGTAAAGGTGGATTAGTCGGTGAAAAATCTGGTTATTGTTGAGTCACCAGCCAAAGCCAGGACCCTGGGTAAGATTCTGGGTAAAAATTATAGCCTGAAAGCATCCATCGGGCACATAAGAGACCTGCCCCGGGGTCAACTGGGTGTGGACATAGAAAAAGGCTTCACTCCCAAATATGTGGTACCCAGAACCAAAAGCAAGATTGTCAGTGAACTCAAGCAAGCTGTTAAGAATGCCTCAGCCGTATATCTGGCTACTGACCCCGACCGTGAGGGAGAAGCAATCGCCTGGCATTTAAGCGAGATAACCAAGTCAGACAAGATACCTTACCACCGGGTTGTCTTTCACGAAATAACCGAGCCAGCCATTAAGCATGCCTTCAAGCACCCCCGTTCCATAGATATGCAACTGGTTAATGCCCAGCAGGCAAGGCGTGTTCTGGACAGGCTGGTGGGTTACAAGATTAGCCCCCTGCTCTGGAAAAAGGTAAGAAGGGGTCTTTCCGCTGGCAGGGTACAGTCGGTAGCAGTAAAGATTATCGTTGACCGCGAGCGGGAAATTCAGAAGTTTGTCCCTGTAGAATACTGGACTATTGAGGCTGAACTGACCAAGAAAGCAGAGACAAAAACCTTCAGAGCCGTGCTGGTCGGTCCTGTTGGCGGCGGCAAGTTGAATATTCCTGACCAGCCGGCAGCGACTAAAATCAGAGATGAGCTGGAATCAGCAGACTACAATGTCCTCAAAGTAAGCACCAAAAAGGTAAATCGCCCCCCTGCCCCACCATTCATCACCAGCACCCTGCAACAGGAAGCTTGGCGCAAGTTACACTTTACTGCGAAACAGACCATGGCGATTGCTCAACAACTTTATGAAGGTCTTCCCATAGGTAATGAAGGCAGTATCGGACTTATTACCTATATGCGTACCGACTCCACCCGGGTAGCCCACTCGGCAGTGGCTGAGGCTAGAGAATTTATCATCAGCAAGTATGGCTCCCAGTTCGTCCCGGCTCAGGCACGTTCCTTCACTCGACGAGTGAAAGGGGCTCAGGAAGCGCATGAAGCTATTCGCCCGACCAAAATCTGGCGGGAGCCAGCTTTGATTAAACCATACCTTACTTCCACTCAGTTAAAGATTTACGAGCTTATCTGGAAAAGAATGGTGGCCAGCCAGATGGCAAACGCCATATTTGAAAATACTGCCGTTGATATCAAGGCTGAATGTCCAAAATACAGCTACCTGCTAAGAGCTTCCAGCTCAGTTAGTAAATTTCCCGGGTTCATAATTCTCTACAGCGAGGGAAAGGACGAAGCCGAAGAAGAAGGCAAGGGACCGCTTCCTCTCCTGGCGAAGGGCGATGAGCTCAAGCTTCTGGGGCTTTTTCCAGAACAGCATTACACCCAGCCACCATCCCGCTTCACCGAAGCCACACTCATCAAGATGCTGGAACAATGGGGCATCGGACGTCCCAGTACCTACGCCCCCACCCTGTCCACCATTCAGGAACGCGAATATGTTACTAAAGACAGAGGCAGCTTTCAGCCTACCGAGCTCGGTATTGTGGTTAATGATTTGCTAAGCCAGTATTTCGCAGATATTGTTGATATTAACTTCACCGCCCGTATGGAAGGCGAACTGGATGGTATCGTCAGTGAGAACAAGGACTGGGTGAGCGTTATCCAGAACTTTTATATTCCTTTTGATAAGGATCTTCAGCATGCCACTCAGCTTGCGGAAAAGGTACAACTGGCTGTCGAACTGGTTGAGGAGACCTGCCCCAAGTGTGGTAAGCCACTGGCAATTAAAGTCGGGCGCTTCGGTAAGTTTCTGGCCTGCAGCGGCTATCCAGAGTGCAAATTTACCAAATCCTTCCAGGTTAAGATTGGGGTTAATTGTCCGCAGTGTGGCTCTGAACTGGTAGAGAGAATGAGTAAAAAGAAACGAATTTTCTATGGATGCAGCAATTACCCGAATTGCCAGTTTGCCACCAATTTCAGACCCCTCCCACAGCCCTGTCCCAAGTGCGGTGCGCTGCTTACCCAGTATGGAAAGAAATGGGCAAAATGCACTAAATGTGACTATAAAGGAAAAATCCAGCAGGATTAATTTATGCAGGAAACTTTCAACAAATACATAAACTATCTTGAGGCGGAGAAAAACGCCTCACCCTATACGGTGCGTAACTACACCAATGATTTGCTGGGCTTTTTTGACTTCCTTAGAGCCAAGAAGATAAGCTCATTAAAAGAAGTGGATAGACACACCCTGCGTGGTTATTTATCCCATCTTGTGGAGCAGAGTTTTGCCAAGCCCAGCATTGCTCGCAAATTGTCAGCTATTCGCTCCTTCTATCGCTACCTGCTGCGAGAGGATATGATTTCGGCAAGCCCGGCAGCTACTACCTCTTCACCCAAGCTGGATAGACGCCTGCCTTCTTTTCTAACTGTAGAGGAAACAGTGCGACTTCTGGAGGCTCCCGATTTAGCTACGCCGCAGGGACAGCGCGACCGTGCCTTGCTGGAACTGCTCTATGCTTCTGGCATCAGAGTAAGTGAGCTGGTAAGCCTTAACCTGGAGCAAATTAATCTTGATACCAATGAAATCCGTGTCTGGGGCAAGGGCTCCAAAGAACGCATGGTCTTAATTGGTGAACCAGCCGCCCACGCCCTGAGTGTCTATCTCAGTCAGGGCCGGCCCCAACTCTTGAGTAAAAAGGGAAGTAATGCCTTATTCCTCAATCGCTACGGGGGGCGTCTGCCGGTACGAAGAATACAGAAAATACTGGAGAAATATGCCAGGCTAATCAACGTGGATAAGAGGATTCACCCCCATCTTCTGCGCCACACCTTCGCCACTCACCTGCTTGACGGAGGCGCTGACTTGAGGGTTGTCCAGGAGCTTCTGGGGCATGCGCAGTTATCCTCTACTCAAATCTATACCCATGTAAGCCAGAGTCATGCTAGAAAGATATATCTATCGGCTCATCCCATGGCACAGAAAGAGGCTAATGACAATAAGCAGTAGATTGCAAAATTTACGTCAAAAACTGGATGAGAAAGAGATTGATGCTATCTTTGTCTCCCAACCGGAGAATAGATACTACCTTTCTGGCTTTGACGGTTCTTCAGGTTTTCTGCTGATTACAGCAAAGAAAGCAATTTTAGCTACTGACTTCCGCTATGTGGAGCAAGCCAGGTCACAGGCACCTGATTATGAAGTTTTTCAAATAACCAATGATATTACCGGTTGGCTTCCCGGGCTGGTAGCTGAACTGGGCTCACCGAAGCTGGGATTTGAAGCCGGACATATTACTTTTGACCTGCACCGCCGGTTGAAAGATGCATTGAACAAACAGCAATCCCCGGCTAAACTTGTTCCTCTTAATGGACTGGTAGAATCACTCCGGGTGGTCAAAGAGTCCGAGGAGATTGAGCTTATTACCAGAGCGGCTGAGATAAGCGATAAAGCTTTTGCCCATATTGAAGACGTCATTTATACAGGCATGAGCGAAAAGGAAGCTGCCTGGGAAATAGAAAAATTCATGCGTGAGAATGGCAGTCAGGCAGTGCCCTTTGAAGTTATCGTTGCCTCTGGCCCCAATTCAGCTCTACCTCATGCCAGACCTACCCAGCGCAACATACAGTCCGGCGAGCCGGTGGTAATTGACATCGGCGCCAGAATTAACGGCTACTGCAGTGACCTTACCCGCACTATTTGCCTTGGCGCTCCCGAGGACACTTTCAGAAAAGTTTATGATGTTGTCCTTGGCGCTCAACTGGCAGGAATTGCTATAATAAAAGAAGGCATGACCGGTGACCAGATTGATAGCCTATCCCGAACCGTGATTAAAGAGTCGGGCTATGCCGAAGCCTTTGGCCACGCCTTGGGTCACGGTGTTGGGCTGGCGCCCCACGAATCACCGCGTCTTGGTCCGGGTTCAGATGAGGTAATCACCTCAGGCATGGTTTTTACCGTTGAGCCCGGTATTTATCTCCCCGGCTGGGGAGGAGTGAGAATTGAAGACCTGGCAGTAATGGCAGATAACAAGGCTAAACTGATTTCAAAAGCTAGAAAGGTGTGACATGATAAGTGGTAGTGAACTGAGAAAAGGAGTTATCATTGAACTGGAAGATAAGCTATATCAGGTTATTGACTACCAGCATATTAAGATGAAGCGAACTGCCCTGGCTAAGGTTAAACTTCGCGATATCAGCGCTGGGCATACTACTGAGCGGACTTTCCAGTCTGGTGAGAAGCTGGTGCGGGCACGTCTCGATTCGTGCCCGATGCAGTATCTCTATAGCGATGGCGAGTTGTACTACTTCATGGATGAGAAGAGCTATGAGCAAATTGCCATCACCGGTGAGCAACTTGGTAACGCCCTTGATTATTTGAAGGAGGGCACATCAGTAGAAGTATCAAGCTATAAAGGTGAAGTGCTGGGCATAGAGCTATCCATTACCGTTGAGCTTGAAGTAACTGAAACCGAGCCCGGTTTTAAAGGAGACACTGCCACCGGCGGCAATAAACCAGCCAAGCTGGAGACCGGTCTCACCATTCAGGTTCCCCTGTTCATCAATGAAGGAGATATTATTAAGGTTGACACCCGCACCGGTGCCTATCTGGAAAGGAGCAACTGACCGAATTGCTAAAAGCCGACCTTCATATTCACAGCGAGTATTCAATGGACTGCACCACCTCTTTAGATAAGATTATTAATCGCTGCCTGGAGCTGGGGATAAGCTGCATCGCCATTGCCGACCATGGCACCATTGAGGGAGCTTTAAAGATGCGGGACTTGGCTCCTTTCCCTGTAATTGTTGCTGAGGAAGTACTAACTCCTCATGGTGAAATCATGGGTATGTTTCTTGAAGAAGAGATACCAAGTGGCATATCTGTTGAACAGGCAATATCTCAAATCAGGGCACAGGATGGACTGGTATGCATCCCTCACGCCTTTGACATATTCCGTCCGTCATCTCTGGACAGCAAGACAATAGAAAGCCTCGCCGAACAAATTGATGTCATGGAAGTCTTTAATGCCAGGAGTCCTCTTCTTCACAGCTCGGCTAAGGCTACCGATTTTGCCCAGAAATACGGGATTATTAAAAGTGCCGGCAGTGACGCTCATACTCTTAGCGAAATAGGCAATGCCTATGTAGAAATACCTGAATTCAATGGCAAAGATGATTTTCTCCAGGCTCTGGGCAAGGGTAAGATTTATGGACACCGGGCAAACCCGGTAACTCATATCAGCAGTGCCTGGGCAAAGCTAATAAATCGCAATAGGCGGTGAAAGATGTACCAGCTGGGCTGGTTTTCTACAGGCAGAGGCAAAGGCTCCAGAGGGCTTCTCAACGCAGTGCATGACAGCATCAAATCAGGTGAGCTTGAGGCTGAGATAGCTTTTGTTTTCTGCAGCCGTGAACGCGGAGAAACGGAAGCGACTGACATATTCCTGAAGATGGTTGAGGATTATCACCTACCCCTTATTACTTTTTCCTATCAAAAGTTTAAGTCAAAGATAGAAGCAACGAACACTGGCCAAACGGAAACTTTGCCATCCTGGCGACTTGACTACGACCGGGAAGTAATGGCACGGTTGCAGGGTTTTAATCCTGACCTGTGTGTGCTGGCAGGTTATATGCTTATCGTCGGTAAAGAACTGTGCCAGAAATACAACATGATTAATCTCCACCCTGCCATGCCGGAAGGGCCAACTGGAACCTGGCAGGAAGTAATCTGGGAGTTAATTGACAGCGGGGCGGAGGCAACGGGAGCAATGATGCATCTGGTAACTCCAGAACTTGACAAGGGACCGGTAGTAACCTACTGCACCTTTCCGATTAGAGGCGAACCATTTGACAGCTACTGGGCTGAAATAAAGGGACAATCCTTGGAACAGATTAAAAAGGAGCAGGGGGAGAACAATTCTTTATTCAAGCTTATCCGCCAGTATGGAGTAGCCAGAGAGCTTCCCCTGATAATAGCTACCATTAAGGCTTTCAGCCAGGGCAAAGTCAAAATAACCACCGATAAACGAGCCATTGACACTGAACAAAGGCCAATTCACGGCTATGACCTGACCGATGAGATAAGCAAGAAGCTAAGTAGCACCATCTAAATTATTTTTTACTGGCTTTTTTAGTTTCTTCCGCTGGCTTGCTCAGAACTTCATCCACTATGCCATACTCTACTGCCTGCTCTGAGTTAAGGTAAAAGTCCCGGTCAGTATCACGGGTTATTTTTTCCAGCGTCTGACCGGTGTGTTTAACCAGTATGTTTTTGATCATATCCTGTACCCGCATAATCTCACGAGCCGCAATTGCTACATCAGCGGCTTGACCCTGAGCACCACCGAATGCCTGATGCATGTGGATAGTGGAGCTGGGCAAAGCGTAACGCTTGCCTTTAGCACCAGCGGAGAGGAGAATAGTACCCATGCTGGCTGCCAGCCCAACACAGATAGTAGATACATCACAGCGAATTAGCTGCATTGTGTCGTAGATGGCAAGTCCAGCGCTGATGACACCACCCGGGCAGTGAATATAAAGGCTTATATCTTTTTCCGGGTCTTCTCGTTCCAGATAGAGAAGCTGGGCAACCACCACATTGGCCACCTGGTCATTGATTGGCATACCTAGCATAACGATGCGCTCTCTAAGTAACAGCGAGTATATGTCAAAAGCCCGTTCTCCTCTGGCGCCACTTTCAATTACCATCGGAATGACATTCATCGGATTGGTATTCATTTCTGCTTATCCTCCTTTGTTGTTTCAGTACCACTTGCCTTCGTGCCTTCAGCTATTTCTACCAGTCGCTGCATGGTTCCGCGAGTCATCAATAACTGTCTGATTGACTCACGTGACTGGGGAGTATTCAGAAATTTCTGGAGGTCCTCCTTTTTCTCAGCAGCACTTTTTAGCATAGTTTCAATCTCGGCATCTACCCCAGCATCGCTGGCCTCTACTTTTTCCTCTTCGGCAACCTTGCCCAGCACCAGAGAACGGGTAACCCTTTTGGTCGCCAGCGGACGCAATTCCTCACGCAATTGCTCCGATGTCTTGTTAATACTCTCAAGAT
>DATKWF010000010.1:0-4483 GCA_035529715.1 Dehalococcoidales bacterium
GAGGCTCAGGGAATTGAACAGGAGCTTCAGGAAAGAGTCCGTGAAGAACTCCAGGAGAGAATCCAGGAACAGCTCAAAGAAAAACTGCAGGAGCAGCTAACCAATTTAAAGCCTGCGGTGCCTAAAACGGTAACCACAGTAAATAAGACCGCAGAACAAGCACTGACTCCGGAGAAGACACAAAGTCAAAGGCCTTGACTATAAACGATAGTCAAAACCGGGCTATAGCTTCTTAATCATATAAGCTCCAAGAGAGCTATAGCCAAACTCGGTGCGGTAATATTCTTTGGCGCCGGTGCCACTCAAGACCACCATCTGCGGTGCCTGAAACTCATCAGCGGCGATTCGCTCGGCTTCCTGGAGCAGCGCCTTACCCAAACCTTTATGCTGGGCAGCTTCCGGCTTCTGCTGGCTAAGAGGAACCTCCGGCCCAAATACATGCAACTCCCTGATTAAGGCCAGATTCCCGTCTAATTTCTGAGACAGTGCCGGTATGGGCTTAGATTGTATTCTCATACGGAGCAAGCTGAATAATGTTTCATTCCCGTCCTCAAAAGATAAAAAGACTTCCCTGCCGCCCGAAGCCTCGTAGTCAATCCTTGCCAGATGCGGTTCGCCTATCTCCCACCCATCCTGCAGCCGGTGGCCATACTCCCGGCACCGGATACATTTACATTCAACCCCTTCCCGACTCATTCGCTGTTTAATCATATCCCGCAGCGAATCCCGGCAACCAGCAATAATGAACTTGCTCGGGATATCACGCAGCACCCTTGAAATCCTGACATACCTGGGCACGATAGTTTTAATCCCGACCAGCAGGTTAATCATGGTATTGACATCGTAGGGCTGGTAGCGCCCTTCCTGATACCACCTTTCCAGCTCAGTTCCCTCGACCACCATCGTCGGATACAGCTTCAAGCCGTCCGGTTTGAAACTGTCATCGGCAAATAGCTTCCTGGACAGCTCCAAATCCTCTTGCGGAGTTGAGCCGGGCAGCCCCGGCATCCAGTGATAGTACACTTTAAAGCCATGCTCGCGGAGGAGGGTGGTGGCTTTAACCACATCTTCCACTTTATGTCCTCTCCTCACCAGCCGGTAAACTTCATCATCCAGGGTCTGCACCCCGAGTTCCACCCGGGTGGTACCAAACTCAAGCATCCGGTCTATTTCCTCCTGCCGGCACCAGTCAGGCCTGGTCTCAATACACAGTCCGGTGCAGCGATGTTTAGCCGTTTCGTTAAGCCGCTTCGCCTCCTCCAGAGTGGGGGATTCCACGCCATTCAGGGCATCATAGCATTCTTTAATAAACCGGTACTGGTAATCCCCGGGGTATGCCAAAAAGGTGCCACCCATTACTATCAGTTCAACCTTATCGGTGGGGTGCCCCATCTCGGATAGAATTCTCAGCCTGAGCCTTACCTGCTGACTGGCATCATAGTCGCACTTCTTTGCCCGCAGCACTGCCGGCGACTCCGGGGTATAGCTCTGGGGGGCATCTGGATAAGTAGGGCAATACAGGCACTGCCCCGGACACTCCATGGGCAGGGTCATCACCGCCACCGGGGTAACCCCGGATATAGTCCTTGCAAATTTCTTCATATTACCCTTACTATTAAGAAGTCATATTAAGTTTATCAGATTTCAGCTTACGTCAACAATCAAAACCTCACTTTAGAGGGGAGTTCAAGAGGGGCGAAGCCCTTCTTTACAAAATCTTCCCCTTCCCCTCAAGGGGAAGGGGATAAAGGGGATAGGGTGTCTATAAATATATTTGACCAGATAGCACCGGGCTGGTACAACTTCCGGCACTGGTCTATATTCCGCCAGGAACTGGAGGAACTGGCACAGCAGTGGCAAGGGGGTAGCTTGCTTAACATCGGCTGTGCCCATGGTCCTGACTTCCTGCCCTTCAGGCAGAACTTTGAACTATATGGGGTGGACTTTTCCACCGAGATGCTGAAGTTCGCCAGGAAGTATTCCGCAAAGTTTGATTTTACCGTGAGCCTGTCGGCGGCTGATGTCCGCTACCTTCCTTTTCCTGACGAAACCTTCAGCCGGGCAATCTCGGTAGCTACCTACCACCACGTAAAGGGTAAAGAGGAGAGATTAAAGTCACTGCAGGAATTGAGGCGGGTACTAAAGCCCGGCGGCGAAGCCTTTATCACCGTGTGGAACCGATGGCAGCCCAAGTTCTGGTTCCATGGTAAAGAGATGGTAGTGCCGTGGCGGACCAAGACCAAGACCCTTTACCGCTACTACTACCTGTTCTCTTACCATGAGCTGGAGAAGCTGGTGAAGGAAGCTGGTTTTGAGGTGCTAAAATCCTTCCCGGAAAGCGCCTACCACTGTCCGCTGAAGTTATTTTCACGGAACATATGCCTTCTGGTGAGGAAGGTTTAATAAATACGTAAAAAGGAGCAAAGTAAAGCTATGTTAGTAAAAATCAAATGTCCCAAGTGTGAAATCGAGGGTAGTTTATCTCTGCTTGAGTCAAGTTATCAAGGGCCGTACCGCTGCTGGAAATGCAGAGAACTCTTCACCATCAGGCTGGAAAACAACGAACTCAAGTCCTGCGAGCCTCTCAGCCAGGAGGAATTTGAGAAGCAGCAAGAAATAGAAGCCCTGAAAGCCAAATTCAAACGACAATAGCGGGACGGTAAACCTCACCCCCTTTATCCCCCTTCCCCTCTAAGGGGGAGGGGAGGTGAGCTGATTTTACATAGTTTGCCAAGCTACCTGCATACGTATATACTGACAAAGTTACCACTCAAACTAGGATGGGCCCAGTTACGAAAGTAAAGGAGAACACATGACGCAAAAAAGGAGGCTGCCTACAATGCTTATTCCAACCATAATCATGGGGGTACTGGCTGTTATCCTTGTTGTTCTAAGCTACCAAAAAGGTGTACATATCCAGGGATTAAAGGCGTCAGGGAATATGCTACTACAAATTATCCCGTTGCTTATTTTCGCCTTTTTAATAGCCGGTATGGTTCAGTTTCTCATTCCACGTGAAATAATATCCAGGTGGGTAGGTGCTGAATCCGGATTCCGGGGTCTCCTGATTGGCACCGCCATGGGCAGTATTGCACCAGGCGGTCCTTTTGTCAGCATGCCTATCGCCGCCGGCCTACTGCGTACGGGGGCCAACATCGGCACCATGGTGGCCTTCCTGACCGCATGGTCACTACTAGCCTTTTCCCGGATACCCTTAGAACTGGGGATAATGGGCTGGAAATTTGTGCTTATCCGCATGGCATGTACCTTTTTCTTCCCGCCAATTGCCGGATGGATTGCCAATACCCTCTTCTCACGCGTTAATGTTGTTTAATTAACACTATTTGAGTCACTTCTAACAACCTAGACTGTGGACCACACAAATCAAGAAAGAAGGGAGGATACTATGCCAGTAGTTATCGTTGAAATGTGGGAAGGGCGCACCGTTGAGCAGAAGAAGCAGCTCGCGACGGACATAACCTCCTCATTTACCAAAATCGGTGTGCCGCTGGAAGCGGTGCACATAATTATCAAGGATAATCCCAAGCACAACTGGGCAAGTGGAGGCAAGCTAGCTTCAGAATAGCTTCTAAAGGACATCGGCTTGCCCCATCCGTTAGTCAAATGTTAGAATAAAAGGCAACAAATTTAAGCTTGGGCCGCTAGCTCAACTGGCAGAGCAGCTGACTCTTAATCAGCAGGTTACAGGTTCGACTCCTGTGCGGCTCACCACACCTGTTTTAATTGGGCGTTCCTAAAGCACCGGACCGATGGTAAAGATATTGGGAAAATTACCGTAATTTATGGTTTCAGCCTTAGTCGGCTTCCCCGAGGCTACCGCCAGCATCTCACCGTATATAGATTTCCCCGCCTGAGCAATACCAGGCTCTGCCTTACTCCCCAGCTCAACAAACACATCCATGTGTTCTGACAGCTGCTTATAGGTATTCGGGTTACCCGTAACCTTAATGACCGGCACCAAGGGAAAGCCCTGTGGCGCACCCAGCCCGGTGGTAAAAACAATAACCTGAACACCTGCCGCAGCCAGTGCGGTGAGGAATTCGGGCTCCCGCCCCGGCGTATCAACAATGAACAGTCCTTTGCCATGATGGCGCTCCCCGTACTCATAAACACCCTGAATGGGTCTGGTGCCTCCCTTGGCTATAGCCCCCAGTGATTTCTCCTCTATGGTAGTCAGTCCACCGGCGATATTGCCAGCAGTGGGTTGCCCGCCCCTCATATCAAAACCCATAGCCACAGCTCGCTTCTCCATACGCGCCACAATTTCTATAATTTTGTCAGCCACCTGAGAAGTTGCAGCCCGGCGGGCAAGAATATGCTCAGCTCCCATGAATTCCGTGGTCTCACCGAAGATACAGCTGCCGCCATTATCAATCAATAAATCACAGGTGGCACCCACCGCCGGATTTGCCGCCAGCCCCGAGGTAGTATCGGAAGCCCCGCACTTGACCCCCAATACCAG
>DATKWF010000011.1:0-4139 GCA_035529715.1 Dehalococcoidales bacterium
AAGAAATATGGCAATCTGGTGCCAGTTTACTATGAGATGATGGCTGACCTGGAAACGCCGGTATCGGCTTATCTAAAGATAGCTCGTGGTAACTACTCCTTCCTTCTGGAGAGTGTCGAGGGTGGTGAACGGCTGGCTCGCTATAGTTTCATCGGTACCGAGCCTTCTCTCGTCCTCAAGACAGGCGGAGAGAATCAAGTTGACCCCTTACTTCTTATAGAGAAGGAGTTTAGACGATTTCAGCTGGTGCCGGTTGCTGGCTTGCCCAGATTTCATGGTGGAATGGTCGGTTATCTGAGCTATGAGGTGGCTCGCTACTTCGAGCGATTACCCTCTCCCAAACACGATCCATTGGGTCTTCCCGAGTCCTTACTGATGTTAGCTGATACGCTTCTTGTTTTTGACCACCTCACTCACAAAATCAAGGTCGTCTCTCATGTTCACCTAGATGGTGATATTGAAGCGGCGTATCATGAGGCAACTGGCAAGATTGATAGCCTGGTGGAGCGATTGGGGCAGCCGCTTCCCGCTGAGGTTTCACCAGTGGCTTCTACTGAGTTTCCAGTATCATCAAACCTCTCTCAGGCAGAATTTGAAGCCATAGTCTCTCAGACCAAGGAGCGCATCTACGCTGGCGATATAATCCAGGCTGTCCTGTCGCAGCGGCTGGCCAGGCGTACTAATGCCAGCCCCTTTACCATATATCGTGCGCTGCGCTCTATTAACCCCTCCCCCTATATGTACTATCTGCACCTGGACAACTTCCATATTGTGGGCGCTTCTCCCGAGCTTCTGGTACGGGTGGAAGATGGTGTGGTATCCAACCATCCTATCGCCGGCACCCGCCCCCGCAGTAAAGACCCCGCCCGGGACTTGGCTTTAGCAGAAGAACTCAGGAATGATGATAAGGAGTGCGCCGAGCATCTTATGCTGGTGGACCTCGGTCGCAACGACATCGGCAGAATCAGCGAGCCCGGCACCGTTGAGGTTACCCAGTTTATGGACATTGAGCGCTACTCCCATGTAATGCACCTGGTATCTCATGTTCAGGGCAAGCTGAGAGCCGGGGTTTCCCATTTTGACGCCCTGCGTGCCTGCTTTCCCGCCGGCACCGTTTCCGGCGCCCCCAAGATTCGGGCTATGGAGATTATTGCTGAGCTGGAACCGGATAAAAGGGGACCCTATGCCGGGGCGGTAGGTTACTTTGACTTCTCTGGAAACCTGGATACTGCTATCGCTATCCGCACCGTTGTCATTAAGAATGGCATTGCCTATGTCCAGGCCGGGGGCGGCATTGTTGCCGATAGTATTCCAGAGCGTGAATATCAGGAAAGCCTGAACAAAGCCCAGGCTTTGCTCACAGCTATTAAACAGGCGGAGGCTAACCGTGCTTCTGTTAATAGATAATTACGATAGCTTTACCTACAACCTCTACCAGTACCTGAGTGAGCTGGGAGAGGAGGTAATGGTGGTCAGGAATGATAAAATGAGGCTTGATGAGATGGAGAAGCTCTCACCTCAGCGCATTGTCATATCTCCCGGTCCGGGGACTCCGGAGCAGGCGGGCATCTCCAATGAAGTCATACACCACTTCGGTCCCCGTCTCCCTATCCTGGGAGTCTGCCTTGGACACCAGTGTATCGGCTATTGCTATGGAGGTAGGGTTGACCGTGCCGGTGAAATCAAGCATGGCAAATCGTCACTCATCTACCATGATGGCAAGGCACTCTTCAGCGGCTTGCCCAATCCCTTCCCTGCCATTCGCTATCATTCCCTGGCCGTGATGCGTGACAGCTTGCCGGACTGCCTTGAGGTTAGTGCCTGGACAGAAAACGGCCTGATTATGGGACTGCGCCATCGTCAATTTCCCGTAGATGGTGTCCAGTTTCACCCCGAATCAATTATGACCGAAGTGGGTAAGGACCTGCTTAAGAACTTTGTAAACAAGGGGGACAGCGATGATTCGTGAAGCTATAAACGCCCTGGTCTCCGGTAAGTCTCTCGGTTTTGATGAAGCCGCAGGGGTAATGGAAGAGATGATGAGCGGTGAGGCAACACCGGCTCAGATTGGTGCTTTTGTTACCGCGCTACGAATTAAGGGAGAGACGGTGGATGAGATTGCCGGGCTGGCCAGTGTCATGCGAGCCAAGGCAGTTCCAGTGGTAGTAACTCCGCCGGTGATAGATACCTGCGGTACCGGAGGGGATAACTGCTCCAGCATTAACATTTCCACTGCCGCCGCTTTCGTTGCCGCTGGTGCCGGTCTCAAGGTAGCCAAACACGGCAACCGGGCTATGACCAGCCACTGTGGCAGTGCCGATGTTCTTGAAGCACTGGGAGTGAAGATTGACCTTGGCGCCGAGGCAGTAGCTGAGTGCCTGGAGACGGTGGGCATTGGCTTCATGTTTGCCCCTATCTTTCATCCGGCGATGAAACATGCCGCTGCTCCCCGCCGTGAGATCGGAATTCGCACTGTCTTTAATATCCTTGGCCCCCTGACCAACCCCGCCCGAGCCGGGTCTCAGGTAATTGGCGTTCCCAGCGAGGAGCTGGCAGGTAAAATCGCCTCCGTCCTTCATCGCCTGGGCACCAGGCACTCTCTGGTAGTGCACGGCCTGGATGGCATGGATGAAATCTCAATCAGCGGCAAGTCACTGGTGTGGGAAGTTAGTGAACAAAAGGTATCGCCACCTTACGAGGTTTCTCCACAGTATTTTGGCTTCAATGAGGCCTGCTTGGACGATATTAAGGGAGGGACGCCTGAAGAGAATACCAAGATATTGTACCGCATCTTGGATGGCGAGAAAGGACCCTGCCGGGATGTGGTGGTCATGAATGCCGCTGCCGCTATAGTCGCCGGCAATCAGGCCTCAGACCTGAAAAATGGAGCTCGCCTTGCCGAAGAGGTGATTGATAGCGGCCAGGCACGAGAAAAACTAGAGAGTCTGGTAAGAGTCAGTCAGAGTCTGGGATAGTATTATTATGCTGAACAAAATTATCGCTGAAAAAAGAAAAGAGGTTGAGCAGAGGAAAAGGGACGTACCCCTCTCCAGCCTAAAGGAGCGCCTTGCCCGGCGCCAGGCTCCGCTTGATTTTGCCCTTGCCCTCAGCGGTGGTAGCACCAAATTAATTGCCGAGGTAAAAAAAGCATCCCCGTCACGGGGACTTCTCTGCCCCAGTTTCAATCCGGTGGAACTGGCAAAAACTTATGTTCACGGTGGTGCCGCCGCTATCTCAGTGCTAACCGAGGCTAATTACTTTCAAGGCAGTATTGAGCATCTGGCAGCGATTAGAGAAGAGGTCAAGCTCCCCCTGCTGAGGAAGGACTTTATCTTTGACCGGTATCAGATATATGAATCCGGTGCTTATGGCGCCGATGCGCTGCTGCTAATAGTGGCTATCCTGAGTCAGGAGCAACTTGAAGAACTCCTGTCGCTGAGCCATCGTCTCGGTCTAAGCTGCCTGGTTGAGGTTCACAACGAAGCCGAAGTTGAGAGGGCACTCGTTAGCGGAGCCAAAATCATCGGTATAAATAACCGGGACCTTAACACTTTTGAGGTTGATATAAATACCACCCACCGCTTGCGACCCCTTGTTACCGGGGAACGAATCGTGGTTAGTGAAAGCGGCATCAGGAGCCGTGAGGATGTAGAAAGACTAAAGGAGTGGGGAGTCAATGCGGTGCTGGTAGGCGAAGCTCTGGTCACGGCTGGTGATACCCTGACCAGGATAAGGAAGCTAATATTATGACTCGTGTCAAGATTTGCGGTATCAAGAATGAGGCTCACGCCCTGGCTGCCGCCGAAGCTGGAGCTGACTTTACTGGGCTGGTCTTTGCCCCCAGCCCGAGACAGATAACTCCCGTCCAGGCAGAGAAAATAGCAGCAACGGTAAAACAAAGCGGTCATGCTACGGAGGTAGTCGGCGTCTTTGTCAATTTGCCTGCTCCCGAGGTAAATAAGATTGCTGACTTCTGCCACCTGGACTGGGTTCAGCTGAGCGGTGACGAATCCTGGGAGTACTGCTCCAAAATTAATCGGCCCCTGATTAAAGCGTTTCGGGTAAGCCGGCGACAGAGCCCACAGGAAATCTGTGATATCCTGGCCGGGGGCACAAAAATTCTCACCAATCAAAAACAT
>DATKWF010000012.1:0-3837 GCA_035529715.1 Dehalococcoidales bacterium
CAACGAAAAAGGTTTCCTTTATGTTAAGCCCCTCTTTTACTTTGACTTTTTCAGCCAGTTCAAATTTATGGCTGGCTTTGGCCCTCTCCCGCTGCTTCTCCATTTCCTTCTCAAAACCCGCCGTATCTATGGAAAAGCCACGCTCGCGGGCAATCTCGGTGGTCGATGCTACAGGGAAACCATAGGTATCATAAAGTTTGAACACCTGTTTGCCAGAGATTTCACTTTTCCCCTTGCTGGCGAGTCCGGCCATCATACCGTCCAGCAACTCCAGACCAGTGCTGAGTGTCTCTTCAAACCTTGACTCCTCAAGCTCAATCACGTTGAGGATGAAATCCTGCCGCTGCTTTATCTCCGGGTAAACATGCCCCATCTGCTCAATAGAGGTCTTAGCCATCTCCGTCAGAAACGGCTTATCCAGTCCCAGCCTCCTGCCGAAGAGCGCCGCCCGGCGCAGTATGCGGCGTAGAACATAACCCCGCCCCTCATTGGACGGGATAACGCCATCGCCAACAAGAAAAGTGACGCCGCGACCATGCTCGGCGACCACCCGCATTGCCATATCCAGCTCATCATCAGAGCCATACTTTTTACCGGATAATTCAGCGATGCATTCCATAAGCGGCGCAAACAGTTCCGTCTCATAGACAGAAGTCTTGCCGGTCACCGCCGCCAAAGTTCTCTCCAGTCCCATTCCCGTATCAATATTGCGCTTGGGCAGCGGGGTGCGCTTCCCCTCTTCGTCCTGGAAAAACTGGGTAAACACCAGGTTCCAGATTTCAGAAAAACGGCCGCACTCGCAATTCGGCGCACAGGTAGGCTTCCCACAGCCGACATCCTCACCGAAGTCGTAATGAATTTCACTGCAGGGACCGCAGGGTCCAGTTTTACCGGCCGGGCCCCAGAAGTTATCCTTCTCACCGAACCTCAGTATCCTTGACGCGGGGACACCGGCTTCCTGCCAGTAGCCGAAGGACTCATCATCATCAAGGAAGATGCTTGCCCACAGTCGCTCCGGCAGGAGCTTCAAGTCCTTGGTAACAAACTCCCAAGCCCAGTTGATTGCTTCTTTCTTAAAGTAGTCGCCGACGCTGAAGTTGCCCAGCATCTCAAAAAAAGTAAGGTGACTGGCATCACCCACCGACTCAATATCAGTAGTGCGAAAACATTTCTGGCACGACACCATACGGGGGTTAGGCGGCACCGCCTCACCCAGGAAGTAAGACTTAAACTGAACCATGCCGGCACTGGTAAGCAGCAGGGTGGGGTCACCCTTAGGGATAAGAGAATCACTGCGGATAATTTTATGTCCTCTTTCTTCAAAGAACTTTAAATATGCCGTCCTGATTTCATCACTATTCACCAAAATTACTCCTCATCCATATAGTCATAGAGTGCAGGTAACATCAAATGCTCTCCAATGATTTTAGGTTAAGACAGGTTAGCTGTCAACGAAAGGTATAATCAGCGGCTCTGCTCACGAGCGAATACCGCCGCACCAAGCAGACTACCCTCATCACCAAGCCGGGCAGGAACAATACGCACTGCCTGAGCCGGCAGCCGAAAAGCCCTTTCCTTCACTACACGGCGGGCCGGGTCAAGCAAAAGCTCTCCAAGATTTGCCACCCCACCACCAACCACAATCATTTCCGGGTTAAAGATATTGACCAGGTTTACCATCCCCACCCCAAGATAAGTTCCCACCCCGGCAATAACATCCAGAGCCAGCGAATCCCCTTCCCTGGCAGCCGCTCCAATCTTTTCCGCAGTGATTTCCTCTATTTTGCCCGCCACCATGCCAACCATAGAGGACTTCTCCCCCCGGGCAATACGTTTTCTGGCTTCCGCAGCCATTGCCGTGCCCGAAACCAGCATTTCCAGGCAGCCGGTATTGCCGCACTTACAGCCTGCCCCGTCAACATCAATGGTCATATGCCCTATCTCTCCGGCGCTGCCACAGGGTCCGTTATACAACCCGCCGTTGATGATAATGCCCCCGCCAATGCCCGTGCCCACGGTGAGCAAAACAAGATTACTTACCCCTCTCCCGGCACCAAAACGGTGCTCTCCTAAAGCAGCGGCACTGGCGTCATTAAGCAGGAAGGTATCCACGCCGTACTTTTCCCTCACCATGTCTCTAATGGGGACATCATGCCAGCCGGGGAGGTGGGGGGATGAGGTCACCAGACCCCGTTTTATATCTATAGCACCGGCAACCGCCAGGCTTATGCTGTCTAACTGAGACACTTTCATACCTTTAAGTTTGAGGAGATGGTCTATAGTCGAAAACAGCCGACTTATTACCGACTGGGGTCCTTCATCAGCCGGGGTGGGGCAGCGTTCTTTAGCTATTACCTGACCGTCAGAGATGATACCGGCAATTATCTTGGTACCGCCCAGGTCTACAGCTAAAACCGTCCGACTATACTTAAGATTGCTTATCAACCTCACTCCCTTTAGATCCTATTCAGGAACCCTATCCCCCTTTATCCCCCTTCCCCTTAATAAGGGGAAGGGGGGAAGAGATATATAAGAGAGGCTTCGCCTCTCTTTGATTCTCCTATTGTATCTCCACCCTTGAAAGGGGGGAATTTTAGAGAGGGGCAAAGCCCCTCTATTACCAACACTCCCTCTCCCAATAAGTCGTTAAATAATTTCGAGCTTACTCCGCTGGCACAGCTCGGCAATTAAAATGTTAAAAGCAAGCTCAGCGTCATATTTCCCCGTCTTGATAGAGAGGTCAGCCTCCAGAAGTTTATGATACACCTCTTTAATCCGCGCCAGAGAGTACCTATCAGCCTGCTCCAGAGTCCGGCGCAAAGCATACTCCGATGCTAAACCCAGCCGGCTTTGAATCTCTATTCTGGACTTTCGCTGGTTTCTCAGTTCCCTTACCCGGACTATCATCCTAACCTGCCGCGCCAGCATCGCCATGAGGTAGGTTGGAGCCGCCCCCTGCTGCAGCAACCGCCTTAGCTGCTGCTCGGCGGCTCCGGCTTTAAACTCAAGGACAGCGTCAACCATGGCAAAAACATTGGCTTCCTGGGCATAGCTTACCAGCCGCCTGACATCCTCCTCCTCAATGCTACGACCTGAGCTGAATAGAACCAGCTTATCAATCTCATTTGCCATTATCCATAGATTACCCCCCACAAACCTGGCCAGCAACTCCACCGCCCCACCGGATATGCTGCCGCCCGCTCCTTCCACACGTTTTTGAATCCACCGGCGCAACTCCTCATGCCTCAACAGGGAAAAGTTCATCACTTTGGCTTTGCCAGAAAGCCGACCGAAGAGAGGATTCTTGCTGGTTACCCTGCCATCTATTAACACCAGTATCGTGCTCTCCGGGAGCTGCCCAATATATTCGCTCAATTCTTTACATTCGTTCAGATGATTGGAAGTGCTGCCCCTACTTTTACCGGACTTACTCCTGGGCTCAAAGCGCTCCAGCAGTCCCTGAGTAATGACCAGGCGTCTTTCCGCCAGAAAAGGCGCAGTCTCACAAACGGCTCTCAACTGGTCTACGGTTACCTGCTGCCCGTCAAGGACAGTGGTATTAGCCTCCAGGGCCGTCGGGTCGCCGATGCTTCCTTTTATCTCCCCAAGCGACTGGTTAAGGGAGAAATCATCCTCACCGGTTAGTATATACAGCAAAATTTACCCCCTGCTCGTAGCTCATTTTACCACACCGAAGGCAGGTAGAATAAACGGGGAGACTTGTCTGGCAACCCGTCTTTTCAGCTCACGGTTTTATTTGATTGTCTCACCCCCTTTAGATTCTATTCAGGGACCCTAAAAGCAACGGGCCATATTGACAAAAGCGCTCTATTAAGA
>DATKWF010000013.1:0-6545 GCA_035529715.1 Dehalococcoidales bacterium
GTAGAGTAGAAAGGCACCGAATCCGATTAAGGCAGCATAACCACCTCCCCCCTGCCTGCTGCCACCAAAAGCCCCTCTAAACATCATACTAAAGGCTATCCAGTACATTATCAGCGGGATAACCGAGATTAAGGTGATAATTACCATGTCGCGGTGTTTGATATGGGATAGCTCGTGCCCCAGCACTGCCCGGAGTTAATCCCGGTTAAGTAGCTTCATTATGCCCTGGGTGACGCAGACCCGCCCGTCATGTCGCGTCCGGCCGAAGGCGAAGGCATTGGGTATGGAGAGCTGGGAGATGCCGACTTTAGGCTTTGGTATGTGGGCGTTTTCGGCAAGCTCAGCTACCATTCGGTGCAGGTCTGGCGCTTCTTTTTCCGATACCCACTTTATCTTCATCGTCCAGCCGACTATAGCCGGACTTATCAGGTATTGGAAGCCGAGAAAGGCGAAGGCGAGAATAATATAGGAAACGGCGCTCCCGGCGCCCATCCAGGTGCCTATGCCGGTGATTACTCCGTAGAGGATGCCAAATAGAACGGCAATTAGCAGGAACATTCTGGTTTGAAGCCACATATTACACTCCCTTTTAAAGGATACAGCATAACGTATGGTTGGGCAACTGATTTTAGCCAGAGTGAGTTGTCATTTAGTCGGCAGATAATTAGAATAGTCATATAGGTATCCTGACACTGACTGACCAGTTCTTCTGAGGGTTGGCTGATACCAAAAGAAAAAGGGAGGTTGGTAAAGAAATGGCTTTAGTTGAGTTAAGCGTGGTTCCGGTGGGGACAACGACTTCATTAAGCAGCTATGTTGCCAGTGCAGTGCGGGTGCTGGAGAATGAGAAGGATATAAGGCATCAGACAACGTGCATGGGCACGATTATTGAGGGGGATATGGACAAGCTGCTGACTTTGGTTGGAAAGATGCACCGTGCTGTCTTTGATGCCGGAGCAATGAGGGTGGTAACCGTGTGCAAGTTTGATGAGCGCCGTGATAAACCATTCACCATGGATACCAAGATAGAATCATTAAAAGCGAAGTTAGGGCAGGAGTAGTGCCTGGCTTTGCACGGATGCTAGGTGAGAGAAGCCCGGTAAATTTGCATTTCGGTTAAGTTTATGTTAGTATTTTGATAAATCTTAAATATGAACCGCTAGGGGTGCTCAAAGGCTGAGAGGCGATTTGATGCCAACCCTGTAAACCTGATCTCGGTAATGCGAGCGTAGGGAAGCGGCAGTAACTTAGACCAGGGGTTCTGCAGCAATCGCCAATGCCCTTGGTTTTTATTTTTTGGGGAGGCAGATATGACGCAACTGGAATCGGCAAAGGAAGGTATTATTACCCGGCAGATGGAGGTGGTGGCACAGTCTGAGGGTTTGGAGGCGGAGTTTATTCGGCATGGTGTGGCCGGGGGAAGGATAGTAATCCCGTCAAATATCAATCATTCAGGCCTCGTCCCTTGTGGCATCGGTCAGGGACTATCCACCAAGGTTAATGCCAATATTGGTACTTCTTCTGATTTTGGTGACATTAAGACTGAGCTGGAAAAGCTGCGGGTCGCTATTGATTCCAGGGCGGATACCGTTATGGATTTGAGTACTGGAGGGGACATACAGGCTATTCGGCAGGCGATTATCGCTTCCAGTTCATTGCCGATAGGCACGGTGCCCATTTACCAGGCGGGTATTGAGGCGATAGATAGACATGAGGCTATAGTTAAAATGACAGCTGACGAGCTATTTGGTGTGATTGAGGAGCATGCCCGGGATGGTGTTGATTTCGTCACGGTTCACTGTGGCGTAACTCAGTCAGCCATTGCCCGACTCAAGCAGCAGGGTAGAGTGGCTGATGTTGTCTCCCGCGGTGGCGCTTTCTTAATAGGCTGGATAATTTACAATGAGCGGGAGAACCCCCTTTATGAGCAGTACGACCGCCTGCTGGAGATATGCAGAGAGTTTGATGTGACATTGAGTCTTGGTGATGGCATGCGCCCGGGCAGTCTGGCTGACGCTACCGACCGGGCTCAGGTGGAGGAGTTGCTCACTTTGGGAGAACTCGTGCAGCGGGCTCAAGAAGCCGGCATCCAGGTGATGGTTGAGGGTCCCGGCCACCTGCCCCTGAATCAAATCGAGACCAATGTTCGTTTGCAGAAAGCTGTCTGCAAGGGGGCGCCGTTCTATGTGCTGGGTCCGCTGGTAACCGACATCGGTGCCGGCTATGACCATATTACCGGCGCTATCGGTGGGGCTATTGCCGCCGCCGCTGGCACTGATTTTCTATGCTATGTGACGCCATCCGAGCATCTTTCTATACCCGACTTTGAGGATGTGAGGCAGGGGGTAATCGCCTCACGTATTGCCGCTCATGCCGCTGACATAGTTAAGGGAGTGAAGGGCGCTGAAGAGCAGGACCGACGAATGTCTGAGGCTCGAAAGAAGCTTGACTGGGAAGAGCAAGCCAGACTTTCCCTGGACCCGGAGCGGTTCAGGCGGGTTCATGGTCAGCACACCACCGCCGGGTCAGCCTGCAGTATGTGCGGCAAGTATTGTGCTATGGAACTGGTGGACAAGTATTTGGGCGTCAAGGCAACCAAGTGTTAGCTTTTTGACATAAGGTTTTATTAGGTGACCTCACTCCCTGTGTCCCCCTCTCGATGGATTAAACACCTTTTATGTAATTAGTCAAGGTAGAGAAACGAAACTGTTTCGGTACCGAAAACACTCAAATGCCTTTTGGGTATACCGAAAAATAATCTATATTATCTTATGAGACATCGATAAAAAGGAAGGATTTTAGGGATTAATGTGCTTAACTCTTTATATTCCTATCAACCCACCCGTTGGCATGCTTCTTAGCCTCTTCCCGATCCATTCCGGCATACACCAAACTATGCCAAAGTGCAGTATCTACGGCTAATAATTCAATTGGCGCGCCGTTATTAAGCCTAGTGAGCTGTTGGTGAGCGTTAGAGTTAAAAATAACGTATCTCATTTCTTATTTAGTCTTCCCCGACACATGACACCCTGAACCTAAGTCAGTGTGTTAAACTTTAGAGCTCATAACCCGAAGGTCGTTGGTTCGAATCCAACCCCCGCTATCACGAGAATTAACCTGATTGTCAATTTCCCCAGTCTTATTCTTTCAAATCCAGAGCCTCTCGCAAGCTTAAGACAAACGCCTTGAGCGAGGAGAGAGTGGTATCTTCTTCAATTAACTGGATGAGGCGGCTACCCACGATGACACCATCAGCTATTCTGGCTATTCGGCTTGCCTGCTCGGGGTTAGACACGCCGAAACCAACGCAAAGAGGTTGCTTTGCTCTTTGTTTGACTCGTTTGACGAAACTCTCTAATTCTGGAGGTAGGGTCTGCCTGGCACCGGTAACGCCGGTGAGAGAAACCAGGTAAATAAACCCTCGGGACCTTTCCGCTACCATAGCAATGCGTTCCTCGGTGCTGGTAGGTGTCAGGAGATATATCAAGTCAAGGCTATGTTTCCGGGTGATAACTTCCAGGTCTTCTCCCTCTTCCGGTGGTAGGTCGGGGATGATTAAACCGCTAACTCCGGCCTCAGCGCAACTCCGGCAGAAGGCTTCCAAACCAAAGTTAAACACCGGATTGTAATAGGTCATGAACACCAGCGGGGTAGCCATCTTCCGGTGTAATTTATGGGCTACTTCTAAGCACAATTCCGGTGTAGTACCTTGCTGTAACGCCTGATAGCTTGCCTTTTGGATGGTAGCACCGTCAGCTAAGGGGTCAGAGAAAGGAATACCCAGCTCAATAATGTCACAGCCACTGTTTGATAGGACGGTGGCTATCTTCTGTGTTGCTTCTATATCGGGATAACCCACGGTAATATAGGCAATCAGTGCCTTATAATCTGGCCTGAAAACAGAGGTGATACTGCTCATAACTCCATCCCTGTGGCTTCAGTGACAATGTCCATGTCTTTATCGCCACGGCCGGAAAGGTTGACCACTATGAGCTGGTCTGATGGCAAATCTGTAGCCAGTTTGGCAGCATAATATATGGCGTGGGCTGATTCCATTGCCGGGATTATGCCCTCGGTATCACATAGGAGCTTGAAGCCTTCAAGTGCCTGGGCATCGGTAACCGCTACATAGGTGGCACGACCAATGTCCTTATAGTAGCTATGTTCCGGACCTACTCCGGGATAGTCCAGCCCGGGGGCAATACTATGGGTTGCGCATATCTGACCGTTACTGTCCTCCAGCAGATATGACTTGGTTCCGTGCAATACACCAGCCTTACCGGCGACCAGTGAGGCGGCATGTTGATTGGTCTCCAGACCTCGCCCGGCAGCCTCAACACCAATAAATTTGACTTGCTTGTCATTGAAGAAGAGGTGGAATAAACCAATACTGTTACTGCCACCGCCGACACAGGCCACCAGGTAGTCAGGTAGTCGATGGTATGCTGCCAGAACCTGCTCTCTTGCTTCCTGCCCTATTATTGACTGAAAGTTACGCACTATCATCGGATAGGGGTGCGGACCAACGACTGAACCAAGAAGATAGTAGGTGTCGTGGACATTACTAACCCAGTCGCGGATGGCTTCATTGATAGCATCTTTCAGTGTCCGACTGCCTGAGGATACTGAACGCACTTCAGCCCTCATCAGCTTCATGCGCTGGACATTGGGTGACTGGCGGTGAATGTCCTCTTCCCCCATATAGACGATGCAGTCAAGACCAAGCATGGCGCACACTGTGGCTACGGCTACGCCATGTTGTCCGGCACCGGTCTCAGCAATTACTCTTGTCTTGCCCATACGCCTGGCCAGCAGCCCCTGCCCCAGGGCGTTATTAATCTTGTGAGCCCCGGTATGAGCCAGGTCTTCCCGTTTCAGCAGGATGGTAGCCCCGCCTGCTTTGGCCGATAGTTTTTGGGCAGTGTAGAGGGGGGTGGGTCGGCCGATATATTCGCGGCATAACCGGTGAAATTGTTGCTGGAAATCAGCATCGGCGCAGGCTTCGGCATAAGCTGACTCAAGCTCGCTAAGAGCCGGCATCAGCGTCTCAGGGACAAACCTGCCACCGTAGTCGCCAAAGTATCCTCTATTATCCGGCAGCAAAACTACCTCCTTTTGCTCTAAACTCCCCTTATTTTTGCCAGTGTTACCTGTTTATACAGTTTATCTCCTTCATCAATCTTGCAAACTGTTCCGGATAAAGGGACTGCATCCCGTCGGAAAGGGCATGCAGAGGGTCGTGGTGCACTTCAACCAGAAGCCCATCGGCACCTACAGCTATAGCCCCTTTTGATAGAGGAATAACATAGTCCCTTCTCCCGGCGGCATGGCTGGGGTCAACCACCACTGGCAGGTGGCTGACTTCTTTAATTGAAGGTATAGCGCTTAAATCCAGGGTGTTCCTGGTATTATCGGAAAAGGTGCGTATTCCTCGTTCGCACAGAATAATTTGATTATTACCTTCAGACATGATGTACTCAGCCGACATTAGCAACTCCTCGATTGTGGCTGCGAAACCCCGCTTAAGCAGTATTGGCTTTGAGGCTTGACCCGCCCGGCGCAGCAGTGAGTAATTCTGCATGTTCCTGGCCCCAATCTGAATGATATCGGCATATTGTTCAACAATATCAATATTTGTGTGGTCAGTTGCCTCTGTCACAATTAACAAACCTGTCTCTCTACGGACTTTCTTCAGTATTTTTAGTCCTTCTTCTCCCAGTCCTTGAAAGCTATAGGGTGATGTCCTGGGTTTGAAGGCACCACCGCGAAAGACCTGTGCACCGTATTGTTTCACCAGGCGGGCGATAGTGAGTGCCTGGTCTTCATTTTCTACGGCGCAGGGTCCCGCCATTACCACCGGTTCCTCTCCACCAATCTTGATATCATTAATGGTTATAACCGTAGACTGTGGCTGCGTCTCTCTGCTCACAAGTTTATATGGTTTGGTTACCGGGATGGCCTCTTTTACACCGTCTAACGAGAGTAGCCGCGAATCTTCAACCGGCCCCTTGTTGCCTATAATGCAAACAGCAGTCCTCTGGGCACCAGGCATCGGGACACCACGGTAGCCCAGGTTCTCAATTTCATGAACAACTGCTTGCACCTGTGCTTCTGTGGCGTCATTTTTCATAATAACAAGCATCTGATTATTCCTCCACCGACCTTACTGCCCTGATAAAGGCTCTAATTTTCTCAACAGATTTAACCCCGCCGGTCTCTACACCAGTGGAGACATCAATCCCCCAGGGTGCTGCCGTTTTGATTGCCTTAGCTACATTCTCCGGGGTGAGACCGCCGGCAATAATCACCGGGAATTGTTCGGCTACCTGTCTTGCCAGGTCCCAATTGAAGGTCATTCCGGTCCCACCATACTTGCCTTTGATACTGGAGTCAAGGAGGTAGACATGTTTTTGATTGGTGAGAATTTTTGTGCCCCCGGCCAGGATATCACAGATTTCCTGTGGGCTCTGTCGCCGGCTTACCCGAAACGCTTTAATCAGGGGCCGATTAATTTTGGAGCAGTACTCCCAGGATTCGTCACCGCT
>DATKWF010000014.1:0-8559 GCA_035529715.1 Dehalococcoidales bacterium
TCTCCGCCGCCTTCTTCACCCGCAGGTGGCTCACCTTCCGGGGGTGGTTCAGCCCCTGGCGGTGGCGGTTGCTGCTGATAGACGGCACTGCCCACCTTCTGCATGGCGTCAGATAGTTCCTGGGTTGCTTTACGTAAGGCATCAATATCTGTGCCCTGCAGTGCCGAGCGCACCGTAGCCACCTTGCTTTCCACCTCTTTATTCAGGTCTTCAGGTATTTTATCTTTCTGCTCACGCAGGGTCTTTTCGGCAGTGTAGGCGAGGGTATCGGCCATGTTCTTGGCTTCTATCTCTTCACGGCGTTTGGTGTCCTCAGCGGCGTGCATTTCTCCTTCCCGCTGCATCTTTTCTACCTCTTCCCTGGAGAGTCCGCTTGAGGCGGTAATGGTTATTTTCTGCTCCCGGCCGGTGCCCTTATCGTGTGCCTTGACATTGAGGATGCCGTTGGCGTCAATATCAAAGCTGACCTCAATCTGGGGGACGCCTCGTGGTGCCGGCAGGATGCCATCAAGCATGAACCGTCCCAGGCTTCGGTTATCAGCTGCCATGGGTCTCTCCCCCTGGAGGACATGAATCTCTACGCTGGGCTGGTTATCCGCCGCCGTGCTGAAAATCTGGCTCTTGGAGGTGGGAATGGTGGTGTTGCGCGTGATGAGGGGTGTAGCCACACCGCCCAGGGTCTCAATGCCCAGGGTGAGGGGGGTAACATCCAGCAGCAGAACATCCTTGACCTCTCCCTTGAGCACTCCCGCCTGAATGGCGGCGCCGATAGCTACCACCTCGTCCGGGTTTACTCCTTTGTGAAGTTCCTTGCCGAAAAATTGCTTCACTTTCTCCTGCACCAGTGGCATTCTGGTCTGCCCGCCAACCAGAATCATCTCATCAATCTGGGCATTTGTCTTTTCGGCGTCGGCTAATGCCTGCTGACATGGACCCAGCGTTTTTTCTACTAAATCCATCACCAGTTGCTCCAGTTTAGCCCGGGTGAGGGTTATACTAAGGTGTTTAGGGCCGCTGGCATCAGCGGTGATAAAGGGCAGGTTTACCTCGGTCTGCTGGACGGTGGATAGCTCACACTTGGCTTTTTCGGCGGCTTCCTTCAATCTCTGCAGAGCCATTTTGTCCTGCCTGAGGTCTATCCCCTGGTCTCGCTTGAATTCATCACATAGCCAGTCCATAATCCTCTGGTCAAAGTCGTCGCCACCGAGGTGGGTATCACCGTTGGTTGACTTGACCTGAAAGGTGCCTTCACCCAGCTCAAGGATGGATATATCAAAAGTGCCGCCACCAAGGTCATAGACAGCGATGGTCTCCTCCTTCTTCTTATCCAGCCCGTAGGCCAGGGCGGCAGCCGTGGGCTCGTTGACTATGCGCAATACCTCCAGGCCGGCTATCTTGCCCGCGTCCTTGGTCGCCTGCCGTTGGCTATCATTGAAATAGGCAGGCACGGTGATTACGGCTTCGGTTACTTTCTCACCAAGGTAAGCCTCGGCATCCAGTTTAAGCTTTTGCAGGATCATGGCTGAGATTTCGGGAGGGCTATAGTCCTTATCACCCATGACTACCTTGGCATCTCCGTTGGCTGCCTTGACTATCTTGAAGGAGAGCAGCTTTCGGTCATATTCTACGGTCGGTTCGTCAAACTTACGCCCCATAAGGCGCTTGATACTGAAGATGGTATTGTCCGAGTTAGTTACCGCTTGGCGCTTGGCTACCTGTCCGACCAGGCGTTCGCCGCTTTTGCTCATTGCTACCGTTGATGGGGTGACCCGCCCACCTTCGGCACTGGGAATAATTACCGGCTCGCCCGCCTCCATTACCGCCACCGCTGAATTGGTTGTCCCCAGATCAATACCGATAACCTTTGCCATTTATTTATCCTCCTTTTCTACCTCTTCTCCGTTGCCAACTACTACCATAGTTGGGCGAATAACTCTATCATATAGTTTGTAACCTTTCTGTAGCTCTTCAACGACTATTCCATCTTTGCCCTTACCATGCATCACTGCTTCATGGAGATTGGGGTCAAACGGCTCCCCCAGCGCTTTTATTGGAGTCAATCCCTGTGCCTCCAGGGATGCCTGGAGCTTGCGTTCAATGAGCCTTATGCCATCTACCCAGGTGATTTCGGCAAGATGGGGTGGAATAGAAGTAAAGGCTCGGTCCAGATCATCTAGAATCGGCAAAAGGCTGAGCATAAGAGCAGCGTTGGCAAACTTGCTGATCTCCTCCTTTTCCTGCTCGCTGCGCCGCTTGTAGTTAATGAAGTCGGCCTGAGCCCTCTGCCAGTTAGCCAGATAGCCTTCCGCTTTTTCCTTTTCCTCAGCCAGTGCTTGCTTCAGACTCTCTATATCCTCCGCCTCAGCAACCTCTGGGTTCACCTCGCTATTTAATCTTTCCTCTGACTCTGCTTCTTCCATCATTATTAATCTTATCAAACCTCCCGGTTTCTAAATATGACTTTAGTCACTTTATCCAGCTCTATTTAAAAGGAAAACCGATTGCAGGCGGGAACTCATCTCCCTTTAATCGTTATCAATTGGTATTGCGTTGGCTTTGCTCCATGGGAATATTTTTCCCGTACAGTCCAGCCACCAGTCCGCTCAGGAGTGAGGATAGATAGACCACAGTGGAAATGGTGTGAGCATAAGGCATGCGCGTGGGGCCGACTACCCCTATAGTGCCCTCCGCCTCTTCAGGAATACCGTATTTGCTGATGACCACGCTGTAGTTGTGGAAAGCCTCCACTTTATTCTCCTTGCCGATGACTACCTGCACTCGCTGTCTGTCCAGCTCTTCGGGTATGATGGACCTCAGCAGGGTCCGATGTTCAACCAGTTCCACCAGACTCAGCATTTGATAGCTGTGGGCAAATTCTGGCTGGCTCAGCATGAAGTGTAATCCGTCAAGGTAGGGCTCTTCGTACTCCAGTTCATCTTCAGTCTGCATCATCTCCAGCAGGCGTTTGCTTATCTGCTGTTCAGTGAGGGAAAGGCTGATTTCTTTAGCCAGTATCTGCTGACGGGACAGGCCGGAATAAGCAGCGTTTAGCTTGTTGGCAATGCTCGTTAGCTCTGATTGAGATACAACCTGGTCGAAGATTAGTAACTGTTGCTTGACTTTGGCGCCGTGAAGTACAAGGACAACCAGTGCCAGAGACTCCTGCAGGGCGACTATCTCAATATGCTTGAATTTACAGTCAATCGGCTTGGGCATGGTAACTACCGCTGTGTTTCGGACTAGCTGGGCGATGAGCGTCGCTGCCAGACTTACCCACTTCTCCATCTCCCTTTCTACCTGATGGAAGAGGTGGCTTATCAGGCGCTGCTCGGCAGAGGCAAGAATTACGTCATTCAGGGACGCTACATAGTAGCGGTAGCCTTTGTCTGATGGTATGCTTCCGGACGAAGGATGCGCACGGATAATGTATCCCTCATGTTCCAGGCGCGCCATTTCATTGCGGATGGTAGCGGAACTGACTCCCATCTCGGAGATATCGGCAATACTCTGCGAGGGCACCGGTGTTGCCCTGGCAATGTATTGTCCCACTATAGATTTAAGTATTTTCCCGGTTCTTTCAGATATCATCTCAACCTGTGTTAGCAGTCTAAGCCTGAGACTGCTAATCATTATCTAATTTAGCACTTTGGTGGGTGCTTGTCAAGAATAACTGCCTGGGTACCTGTCCTGGCCTCCTTACCTTGACTAACAAGCTCGATTATGCTATATTGGCCAATGTGGACATTGATTGGTTAGGTCACTCATGCTTCAGGATAAAGGGTAGTCATGGCGTAATTATCACTGACCCTTTTCCCCCGGACCTGGGCTATTCACTGGGCAAGCCGACCGCCCGTATTGTAACGGTGAGTCACCAGCATCCTTCTCATTCTTATGTTCAAGGTGTTGATGGAGAACCGAGAGTGGTTAAAGGACCTGGTGAGTATGAAATTGGTGATGTCCTGATTCTGGGGATAGCTACTTTTCATGACGCTGTCGGGGGCAAGAATAAAGGTAAAAATACCGTCTATCTTATGGAGGTAGATGGGATGTCGATATGTCACCTCGGTGATCTGGGGCACGTGCTTAACGCCGAGCAGGTGGAGGAGATAGATGATGTGGATGTGCTCCTGCTGCCGGTAGGCGGGGTATCCACGCTTAATGCGCCGATGGCGGCTGAGGTAATTCGTCGACTTGAGCCGAAGGTTGTGATTCCCATGCACTATAAGACACCGGCAATTAGTCGCAGGCTCGGCACCATTGATGAGTTCCTGAAGGAAATGGGAGTGGAGCAGATTGAATCCAAACCCAAGCTATCCCTGACCAAGTCCAATCTACCGGCCAGCACCCAGGTGTTTTTGCTGGACTACTAGTATCTACTCTGGAATCCTTTCAGAAATATCAGAAAGTTTTTGCAGTGCTTCCTTTGTGCCGACTTTCCCGGCTTTTAGTTCCTCACAAATGCTTTCTACCTGTCTCAGGCTTTCCTCTATATCAGCTATCGTCTGAGTTTCTTCTGCCTCTTTAGCTTCTATCTCGGCCTGCTTCTTGGCCAGTTTCTCCGCCTCTCTGGCTTTTCTGGCTTCCTCGGCTTCTCTTTTAGCCTTCTCCCTGGCTTCTATCTCAGCCTGTTTCTTAGCTTTTTCTACTGCCTCTTTAGCTTGTTTAGCCTCCTCGGCTTCTCTTTTTGCCTTCTCCCTGGCTTCTATCTCGGCCTGTTTCTTGGCCAGTTTCTCCGCCTCTTTATCTTTTCTGGCTTCCTCAGCTTCTCTTTTCGCCTTCTTCTTGGCTTCTTCGGCTTCTTTAGCTTCTAACTCAGCCTGCTTCTTAGCCAGTGCCTCCGCCTCTTTAGCCTTCTTAGTTTGCTCAGTTTCTTTTCTGACTTTCTCTCTAGCCTCCTCGGCTTCTCTTTTTGCTTTCTCTTTAGCTTCTAATTCAGCCTGTTTCCTGGCCTGCATTTCTGCCTTAAGGTACCTTTTTCGGCGCCGCCTCAGTATCGGGTAGTGGCAATACTGGCAGTAGTCACCCCTGGTTTTTTGACCGCAGTTAGGACATCTGGCCATTTAGCACCTCAAAGTTACCCGCTTATTAATTGTAATATTGTAATATAGCATACTTAAGTATTCGGAGAAAGGGCAACTATTGGATATTAAAAAGAAGTGTTGGTAAAAGCATCATACACGTCGGCTAGGAACGTCTCATCCCTGACGCTAATACCAGAACAATAACCGCCAGCAATATAATGGTCAAGAGCAAGGCACCAATTAGATATATCACCCAGTCAGGTGTGATTGGAGTTTGGTCCGGTGATTCTGTTGCCGGGGGTGGTGGTAATGGTGGTGAAACTGGTGCTGGCGGTGGTGACGGCATTGTTGGCATTACCGGTAGTGGCACCGGCACCGGTGATATGACTGCTGGCGGCACTGTGGTTGGCGCTGGCGGTATTGGGGCTGAGTTAGTGGCGAAGGCACCTACGGCGCTCCAGGCACTTTGGGTATCAGAGTTGATGGCTCTCACCTTCCAATAGTAGGTGGTGTCGTGGTTCAGGCTTAAATTACATTGCCAGGCAGTAGAAGGGAGGGCATAAGTGCCGGTCTTTATTATTGAGGGATTAGCGAAATTAACATCTGCGGATAACAGGAGTTCGTAGGCGTCTGCCCCGGCTACGGAACTCCATTGAAACAGCGGTTTGGTTGCTACCCCCGTGGCACCGGCTTTTGGACTCTCAAGCTTGATGGCAACCGACTCGGTGTCCAGGCTGGTGGCGAACGACCATTTGGCTGACCACGGGCTTAATACTGGCTCAGCGACTCTCACTCGCCAGTAGTACGTGGTAGCTGGCTCGAGGGTTGGCAGCCGCACCGAACTGGCTTTGGTATTCCCCTCGAAGTCGCTGGGCACAGCGGAAAAGTCAGTGTCATAGTCAAGTTGCCACTGGTAGCTGGTGGCACCGCTCACTGCTTCCCAGTCAAGGTTAATATTGCTGATAGTGTAATTGACGAGAGTGCCTGCACCCGTTGTTGAATTAGATGGCGAGGTTAGGACGATAGGCGAAGTTAAACTATCGGTGAAGGTTACCAGCTTGGTATTGGCGGAATTGGTTGCCCATAATCTGTGGTCGTGTAGCCACAGTCCGGATAGAGTGGCACCATCAGCGAGACCGCGAGTTACTGTTTCAAAAACTGGACCCAGTGAGTAGGTTGGGTCAAGGCAGCGTTCCATACCAGCGTCAGTTTCGAAGTTAGCGGCATATAATGTACCATCGGCTGAAACTAATAACTGATTGAGAGTGCTACCACTGGGTAGCGTGCTGTCTATGCTCTCCCACTCGGTGCTTTTACCGATGATGAAGCGGTAGATTCCCTTATCGGCGGTGCTGCTGGCAGCGTAGACAGTGTTGTTACTGCCAAATTTAGGGTCAAAGGCGATGGTTATGAAGCCGGCGAGAGGTGGTGAGGTGGCATCGGTCGGCAGCGGCTCAAATGAGGTGCCATTATCGCTTGACCAGTAAACCCAGCCGCTGGTATTGCCAATCAGGATTGTCTCATCCTGTTCGTAATTCGGTGACAGGACCAGGGAGTTCAGTGATTGGTTACCGACTGCTGCTCCACTGGAGTAAGAAAAACCGCCATCAGCAGTGCTGTAGACCAGGCCGTTACTGCCGTCGTAACTGCCAATGAGCAGTGTCGTATCATTTGCTATCGCCCAGGTGTTGATTGGGAACTGGGAACCGGAGTCAGGGTCAAAAGTGAGTCGGCGTTTGAATGTTTGACCGTTATCGGTTGACTTCCATATTGCAGGACGGCTGTTGCTGCTCCCGGCGATAAACACTGTCTGGCGGCTATTGCCGTATTGCGGAGAAAGCTTGACCAGTTCAAGGCTGTCTACATTGGTCAGGGTGCTGGCAAAAACCCTTTCCCACATGGTGCCGCCATTCAGGCTCCGCCAGAGACTGTAATCACCACCCAGTGTAAGCATGAACAGCGTATTGTCATGGTTATAGTCGGGGGAAGGTGCCAGGTCAACGATGGTGCTGATTTCGGTATCAATCAAGCTGACCTGGTTCCAGACATCCCCGCTGTCCTGGCTTACCGAGAAGGCGCTATCACTGCCGCTGGTAGCGGTATATGCCCGGTCACTGCTGGTGAAATCAGGCGCCATGAGGACATAAGTTTGGGAGCCACCGGTTGGCTCTTTGCGACTCCTCGTCCAGTTTTTGCCGCCGTCATCACTGAAGTAGGTCTGGGCGCTGGCGGCACTGCCTGCCATTAGACTGGCGGTGGTACCACTGCCGGTAATTGCCAGTCCGGTAACATCAACATTGTCCAGCCCATAAGTGTAGCCAATATCTAGGTCAGTAGCTACCGAACTGCCCGGTGCCGCTACGGCTCTGATTTTATAGACATCCCCCTCATCGCTGCCGGTATCAATGGCGATAAACTGGATATACGCTTCGGAGGTGGCGTCATAGTCGTCGGGGAAGGTGATGGCTGCCTGGTTAGCCACGGCTACCGGAGTGGGAATTCCTGAGTTGTCCTTATCCAGACTGGCATCGCCTATGGTAGCGCCCCACCCCGCCCCGCCAAACTTGGTGGTGACCAGAGTGTCGGTCTCATCGGTTACCACCGCCACCAGCTGGCGGTCGGCGGCGTAGTCCGGGGAGAAAGCTACCGCATAAACATCGTAGTTGCCGGGGCTGGTGTCCTGCCAGCTGGGAATGACCTGTTCTTCGTCAAGGATATAGATACCCCCGAATTCGGAGTTATCGGTGTCCCTCGTGCCGACGGCAACGATAGCGCTGTCCATCTGGGTGACATCAATGGCGGTGATGGCTATGTTATTGCTGCCCGCCCCGCCCGGGTTTGGTGCCATCTGGTAAAATTTCTTGCCGCCGTCGGTGGAGCGGTAGACATCCGAGGCGGTGGCGTAGTAGATGGCATTGGCATCGTTGGGGGCGGTGGCAATATCAACTATGCTGTCCTGGACATCACCGATGTATTCCCAGCTGTAGCCGCCGTCGGTGGACTTATACAGGGTGAAGCTGAGACCTTTGCCGCAGGCGTAGATGGTGCCGTCAATGGCCATCGTCAGGTGCTGGATATCGGAGCCGTCAGCCAGTACCCAGTTACTGGCTCTGCCCTGGGCAGGGATATTGACTCTGGACCACTTGGCCTCGTCCGGGGAGGCAGTGGCTGGGCTGGCGGGGATTGATAAGGACAGGCTTAATAAAAAAATTACCCCCAGCGCTATAACACACGTATATAGCCGGCCGGGGGATTTAATACTCGCCACGTGGCGAATTTTACTCCCACTATGAGGCAAAGTCAATAGGCTAGATAAAAAGAGAGCCCCCCGATTTCGGGGGGCTCTCGAAGTTACGGACTGGTGTCCCTCAGGCTAGAACTAGGCCACTCGTCTGGTTCTGACTATCAGGACTATCACCGCAATCACCAGGATGGCGCCAATGATGACTATGGCCCAGATGAAGGCCGGAGTAATTGGTGCCGGTGGCGCAGGTGCCGGTGGAATAATAATATCCGGTGGTGGCGGTGGTGTCTCAAA
>DATKWF010000015.1:0-3707 GCA_035529715.1 Dehalococcoidales bacterium
ATACTGCACTATCGGGATGAGGTTACGCTGTGATAATAGTGGTTCGGGAAGGCCAGAGCAGGTTACCACTGCCCTGGGCTTTGTCCATTATCCGCAGTCCCTGCACCGCACCAAACTTATTTTAGGGACAAGTTGACTAATATCTTTTCACAGGCAGTTTTAGAAGGGCGAAGCCCCTCTTTATGAAATCTTCCCCTTCCCCTCATCAAGGGGAAGGGGATAAAGGGGATAGGGTCACCTAATGAAAACCTATAGGTAGGATAGGTTGCTAAATATCTAATAAAGAGGGAAAATTGGTCGCCAAGGAATCAGTAGCACTTGGGCAATTGGTACTCCACTTCATCCAGGAGCAGCACCTGATACCAGAGCCACAGAAGCTGGTGGTAGCGGTATCTGGAGGCCCGGATTCAGTTTGCCTGCTTCACATCCTGGTCAAGCTGCGGGAAAAACTGGGTATAAGCCTGCATGTCGCTCATCTTAACCATCAACTGCGCGGGGCTGAGGCTGAGGCTGACGCCCAGTATGTTGCCGACCTGGCTCGGCAATTAGACCTGCCAGCTACTATCGAACGACGTGATGTCAAAGCCTATCAAGCCAAGCAGCGCCTTTCCCTGGAAGAGGCAGCGCGCGAGGTGCGCTATACCTTCCTGGCTCAGGTCGCCCGGTCTATCGAGGCTGACCGGGTCGCCGTTGGACATACCGTTGACGACCATATTGAAACCATACTGATGCATCTGATACGGGGAACCGGCACCAGGGGCTTGCGGGGCTTGCAACCATCCAGCCAGTGGCAATCCCCAGACATTAGCCTCACCGTAATCAGACCGCTACTGCCAGTAAGTCGGGAGGAGACCGCCGACTATTGTCGTTATCACCAGCTCAAACCCCGACTTGATGCTTCTAACCTGTCGCTATCGCCGTTAAGAAATCGCATCCGCCAGCAGCTTCTGCCTCTGCTCCAGAGCTATAATCCGCAGGTAGTGGAAGCCCTGCTTCGAACTGCCCGCATCGCCGCTGATGACCTTGCTTTTCTGGATAAGGAAGTCGCCCGATTATGGAGCGAAATTGCCCGGGAACATGAAAACACCATCATTTTAGATAAAGCAAAATTTGCTGAGTTGCCTTCTGCCCTGCAGCGATACCTGCTCCGAACCTCTATCGAAAAGCTGCTCGGCAATCTCAAGGATATTGAGACCCGCCATATTGAGGAAATAATGGCCGCTTTAAATAAGCCCGCTGGCAAAAGAATCAGCCTGCCTGAAGGCTTAATCTTTTCCATAGAATACGATAGATATCTCCTCGGCCCGGACCCCGCCGCTTTGTCCCCCTTCCCCGTTCTGGAGACCGAGCTTGCCCTGAAGGTACCCGGAAAGACACCGCTACCGGGATGGCAGGTGGCGGCAACAATTATCAACCAACAAGGGGAGTCCCAGAGGGGCGAAGCCCCTCTCACTCATTTTCCCCCTCCCTTCTCAAGGGAGGGGGACAAAGGGGGTGGGTTACCTGACAGTCTTACCGCCTATTTTGACCTTGATAAAGCTGGTCGTAAACTGACCGTCCGCACCCGCCAGCCCGGCGACCGTTTCCAGCCGCTGGGAATGGACCAGCCCAAGAAGCTGAACGAGTTTATGATTGATAGTAAAATCCCTCACCCCTGGCGGCGTCGCGTCCCCATTGTCTGCTCACCCGAGCATCTTCTCTGGGTTGTCGGCTGGCGCATTGATGACCGGGTCAAAGTTACCGAAGGCACAAGACGGGTTCTGCGTCTGGAGATGATGAGGTCAGTGAAATGAGCCACCTGGAAGAGGCGGAGCGGATAGCTGAGAGGCTGCGTCACGAACCATATAGTCTTCTCACCAATGACTGCTTTGTTAAATCCGTAAAACTCAAGCGAGAGTGTGCGGCTCTGGGCGTACCGGCCAGGGTTGTCGCTTGCATTGGTCTGGCTAAGGCTCGCCTGTTTGGGCTCTGGATGACGATACCCGTCATCCATGGCTGGGCGGTAGTTGAGGGCAAGCGGATTGAGACCTCACGACCCATCGGCTCCTCTGGAATGTGGGGCATCGTTCCGGTAAACGTTAGGCCCGTAATTAAGGTTCATTTATCCAAATGAATACCCAGCCATTGCATGAAATCTGTCAATTTCTCCCCCTTAGTTGCTAGTCCTAGCTCCTGCATCTCAGCATACCAATGTAATAAAGCCTCTTTTTGTTGTGAGAAATCGCCGTTCTTTACTGGACCCAGGTGTTTGACCCAAAGTTCTATCTCGTTAGTTGTTATTTCACCTTTTTTAAGAAATATCTTTGCCGTTTGCACTAACATTGTCGCTAAGTCTTTATCTATCACTTCCATGGGCTCAGACCAATTTGCTTTTCCAAGGCAATCAGTATAGAAACCAATTTGCTTTACCTGTTCTAAGATGTACGGGTGTTCTGCTGTAGATTCAAAAAGAGATCTGAAATCATCCAAATGCCGCGCTCCTTCCATAACTAGCTGAGGTAGAACCCACATAATGTTTTTCTTTGTGTGGGACCTGTAATCCTTCCAATGCTGTAACACTTCATCATCAGTTTCCGTTATAGCCATACCCCGAATAATATGCTCTTTACCCGATTCTTCAATTGAAAATATAGCGAGAGATGCTGCTGTTGGATATCTATCGCTTTCCAGAAGTATTTGAGCGTCCTCTACTAAGCGTCGGGCATTACGCCTTGAAGCATTTATCCCGTCGGCAACCTGCTTATTGTTTAGCTTACCTTCGTATGAATCCAAGCGTTTCTTTAACATTTTTCCTACTCCTGTAATCAAATTGACGAAATCAATTATAAATCGTGTTAATTGAAAGTAAAATACCGCTCTGTTTTAAAACCAGCCTCACATCAAGTCAGCCTGTCAGGGATTATTTGCCCTGGACTTTGCATCTTCAAGAATTTTCTGTCTGCCTGCTATAGAGATTAACTCGGGGTGTTTAAGAGAGCGAAAGCCCTTCTTTCTAAATATTCTTCCCCCTCTTCTTTTAAAGGAAATTATTAAAGGAGAGTCATAGGGAGGCGAAGCCTCCCTTACACAACCATTCCCCCTTCCCCTTATCTGGATGAACCAGGCGGGGCGTCTAAGAGGGGCGCCAGCCCCTCTTCCTAAAATATTATTCCCCCTCTCCTTTCCAAGGAGAGGGGGATACAGGGGGTGAGGTTAAGAGATCCCCTTACTTTGGCTTCATCCCCTGAACCTTGATGCTGACCACCGAATGGGCAATATCCTTTATCTTCTCCCCTGATAGGTTCATCTCGTTGATAATTGCCTTGGCCGTCGGGTCATTAGCAATACAGTCAATAGGAAACACGGCTTCATCCAGTATCTTAACTTCCTGAAAACCAGCCCCTCTTATCGCTTCAGTGTACTCATCCTTCATCATCGCCCCGGAAACACAACCGACATAAGCTGCGACGGAGCTTTTTATAAAATCAGGCAGTTCCCTCAGCAAGACAATATCTGATACCATCAGCCTGCCGCCAGGTTTAAGCACCCTGAACGCCTCACCAAAAACCCTTCTCTTGTCCGGTGAAAGATTAATCACGCAGTTGGAAATGACCACATCAACGGCATTATCGGCCGCCGGTAAATTTTCAATCTCTCCCAGCCTGAATTCCACATTTGCGCAATTACTCATTTGCGCATTTTCTCTGGCTTTTTCAATCATCTCCGGC
>DATKWF010000016.1:0-9615 GCA_035529715.1 Dehalococcoidales bacterium
GCAATCTGCCCCAATATGAAGCTAATCACCCTGGAGAAAGTCCTGTGGGCTCTGGAGGATATGAAACCCGAGGTAAAAGTCCCGGAACCGGTCCGCATCAAGGCAAAGGCAGCCGTGGACAGGATGCTGGAAATCGTCTGAACAGGGGCACTGAAATGGAAGAGCCTGCCTATATTGTCCTCTTTATCACCACCGATAGCGCCGAAGAAGCCCGGAAAATAGCCGAAGCCTTGCTTGAACAAAAGAAGGCAGCCTGCGTAAACATCATCCCCGGGGTGGAGTCGGTCTTCTGGTGGGAAAGCAAGGTTGATTCAGCCAAAGAAAACCTGCTGGTTGTCAAAACCAGAGCGTCACTACTTACTGAAGTCATCAACCTGGTCAAGAAAATGCACGGCTACGATGTCCCGGAAATAATTGCCCTGCCCATCGTCGGCGGCAACCAGGACTATCTGGACTGGATTGGGGAGAGTGTGGAATAAATACAAAGTCAATGGGAGGAGCATTATGTCACAAGAAGATAAATCTAATAAGAAAACGGCAACCGAAAACTTTAGTGAAATGTTCAAAACATTTGGTGATGCTGTGAGCGAAATATTTGACGACCCTAAGCTAAAAGAAAAAGCTAAAGAATTTGCAGACAGTGCCGCTAAGTCAGCGAAAATTTTCGGAAGCAGATTCAAAGATGAGGAAGTCAAGGATAAGTTTAGAGATGTGGGAAAGGCTGCTCAAGATTTTGGCAAAAGTGTAGCAGATTGTTTTAAAGCTGACAAAGACAAGGAAAAATGAAAGTTCTAAATCGGCAACACCGACTCCCTCTATACGGTCGTAATCGCCCTGCCCATCATCGGCGGCAACAAGGACTATCTGGAGTGGATTGGGGAGAGTGTGGAATAAGGCTAATCGTTACCGTCAGGCAGTAGGGTGTTACGATGCGGTGGAGGCGCATAAGAGATATTCACTTCCGATAATCTACAATAGTAAAGCCTATGTGCCTATTAACATCTGTCACTGAGTAGTAGCCGCATCACTTCTATTAACACTAGCGTGTTTCTCTACTATTCGTAATAGATGATTTGCTAGATAAATTAGTTCAGCACATTCCATTGGATCTTCCCAATTAACATCCCTGTGGCTTGAAGGATTCTTAAATAGACCAATAGCACCTGCGAATAGATGACTAGTGGATTGCCGTTCAGCAATATCTTGGGCATGGTTGGTTAGTGCACCCAATTCATCATGAAAAGCGGTTCTCATTAATTCCACACCCAATAGATTCTGGGGTAAAGAGGCTCTCTCTCGGACACGTATTTCTACTTCCTTAAAAGCCTGAAATACGGCAGTATCATAATCACCACGTATGAACAAGTGTTGAATCTTACTCACTAAACGTGGGTCTAGTACCCCTCGTGGTATCAAACTGCTTCGAATATAATTGTGTATGTCTGACTGTTCGGCAAGTCTTTTACCACGCTCTGTTACATACACTATACGCCCTGCACCAGGTTCAGGTCTCGGGGCAATCATTATTTCTCTTTCGAGCCAAAGCCACGCTTCGGTTATAGCCTTCGCTACTTCTATTTTCTGGTCGCCTCCAAATTCTTCAACTAGCACGAGACCAAAAAAATTCTCACGTACTAAATCGTTATCATGACCTGCCGCTTCTTTGTGGATGATACATCTTAACAAAGGTATTGCCAATTCCTCTGGTTTGAGCTGCAAGACCACATCTGGCTCAGGCATAAATTCTCTTATCATATTATCCACCTCACTTCCGAAACAAACTTTACCATATCAAATCCTACATTGAAACCTATACATCCACAGTAAAAGCTATACTTAGTCTAATTCAGCTATTTGCCCTCCTGCGAGTACGCTTTACTATGAAGTTACTTATGTAGGAGTATAATAAAGTAGTACAGTTATGTAAAAATAGATGTCGGGAGGATTGTTATATGTTGCCAAATTGGATTGCGTATATATTTTTTGGCTTTATCGCCATTATATTATTGCCTGAATTGTTGCAATGGTGGCATGAATCCCTATCTGAAGTAACAGCAGATTTACCACAGCATCTGAGAGTGTTAATGCTGGTTGTCTTTGACCCACTAGAATATATTTGGAAGTGGCTAATAGCTTTGGTCGCAGTTATAATAACCTTAATATCAAGAAGATAGCAACACTGCACAAAGGGACTATCAATCCGCTGCTCTCCGCTTCAGCCACTTCTGCTTCTGGCTGACCCGCGCTCGCTCATCGGTGGGGTGGTAATTCGCCAGAAAATTATCCCGGAAAGTACTAAAAGTGCCGTTCATTATGGCGCTTCTTATTTCACCCATCAGTCGGCTGATAAAGCTCAGGTTATGTATGGTCGCCAGACGGAGAGCCAGGAGTTCTTCAGCCTTGAACAGATGGTGCAGGTAAGCCGCCGAAAAGTGACGGCAGGTATAGCAGTCGCAATCAGGGTCAAGCGGCGACTCCATCCGCCGGAAAGCGGCATTGCTGATATTGCGCCGACCCTGCCCGGTAAATAAAGCACCGTTCCGGGCGACGCGGGTGGGCAGAGCGCTGTCAAAGATATCAATACCCCTGGCCACACCCTCAACAATATCCTCCGGCGAACCCACCCCCATCAGGTATCGCGGCTTATCCCCGGGCAACAGAGGTACCGTCTCCTCCACCATAGCCAGCGTTACCTTTTTTGGTTCACCCACACTCAAACCACCGATAGCGTAGCCGGCAAAGTCCAGCGAAGTAAGATACTCGGCGGACTGGTGCCGCAACTCAGGATACATGCCCCCCTGCACAATTGCGTACAGGGACTGGTCATCACTCTTCTTCGCCTTCCGGCACCTCTCCGCCCACTGATGTGTCCTCACCATTGCCTGCCGCACCTTCTCCAGGCTATCATCACAGGCAGTGCACTCATCCAGAACCATTATAATATCAGCGCCAAGCGCTTCCTGGAAGTGGATTACGGACTCAGGAGTTATAAAGTGCTCGCTGCCGTCAATATGAGAGCGAAAGGTTACCCCTTCATCATTAACCTTACGCAGCGGCGCCAGGCTGAATACCTGATAGCCGCCGCTGTCAGTGAGAATGGCACCATGCCAGGCCATAAATTTATGCAGACCACCCATCTTTGCCACCAACTTAATACCCGGTCGGAGATAAAGGTGATAGGTATTAGCCAGCACCATCCTCAAGCCGATTTCCTTAATCTCCTCGGGAGTCAGTGTCTTGACCGTGCCCTGGCTGCCCACCGGCAAAAACACCGGCGTATGTACCATGCCATGCGGCGTTATCAGCTCCCCGGCACGGGCACCGCTAACCGGACAGGTCTGCAATAAGCGGAAGCCACTCAGATTCATCAAACTACCTTATCTCTTAACATAGTTTTTTTACGTTGCTCATAGTTTATAACTTTGCCAGGTAAAAGTCCTATTTTTATATCGTTTTTCCCCGGTAAAAGTCAAGCCAGCGCCGGGCCAATTTGTATTAGCCAGGGGAAAAATATTAAAATATAAGGTAGTGAAGCAAAAACTGACTCAAGCCCTCTCTCGAGGAGAAAAACGAAATATTGCCGACCCCAACCGAACACCAGCCGCGGTTCTAATTCCCCTATATTATAAGGATGGTCAATACTATATCGTGCTCATCAAAAGGACAGAGAAGGTAAAGGTGCATAAGGGTCAGATATCCTTTCCCGGCGGAGCCTTTGACCATGAAGACAAGACACTGTTTGACACCGCTCTACGGGAGTCTGCCGAGGAAATAGGCTTGATGCCTAAGGATATTGAGGTATTAGGTAAGCTTGACGATGAAGTCAGCCAGTCCTCAAATTATATTATCTCTCCTTTCGTGGCTCTTATACCCTGGCCATACCAGTTAAAAGTGGACGGAGAGGAGACAGAGGAGATAATTGAATTACCTATCTCGGCGCTTCGGGACAAAGGCTACCAGCGTCAGGAGATTATAAACGGTGAAGAAGTCACCTCATATTTTTATCATTATCAAGGGAGGGTAATCTGGGGCACCACCGCCCGCATATTAAAGAAATTTCTGGACATCTTTGACCAGATCACGGAAAGTAAGTAAGCAGAGCCTCACCGCCACAACTTACTCCACCCAAAGCATCAAGCCAGCCTAAATACCTTAATAATTTTGAATTAACTTATATAATAATAATTTGACATATTTGTGAATATAATTTATAATATATTAGTAGCTTTACCGAGGTAAGACATGCCAGATAACAACTATTACGATATATTGGGAGTCAGTCGTGACGCCAGCGAGCCGGAGATAAAGCGAGCTTACCGCCGCCTGGCGCGCAAGCATCACCCTGATGTTAACCCCGGCGACAAGTCAGCCGAGTCAAAGTTCAAGAAGATAAACGAGGCCTATGAAGTTCTGTCGGATAAGGAAAACCGGAAAAAGTACGACCAGTTCGGCGACCAGTGGCAATATGCCGACCAGTTCGCCAGGACAGGGTGGCAGCAGGCGCCCACCCGGGATTTTAGCCGGCGTGGCGGCTCAGCCAGCTTTGACTTTGGTGAGTCTGGCCTGGATAGCCTTTTTGACGAGTTGCTACGGGGCACCCGTAATCACACCTATACTCGCCGGGCTCGACCAAGGCAGGGGCGGGATATTAAGTCCCCGATTGATATAACCCTGGAGGAAGCCCATCACGGCACCACCCGCACTATCAGTCTTCAGTCCGCCGAGCCCTGCCCTACCTGCCAGGGCAGCGGTCGAACTCAAAATGTGCCCTGTTCCACGTGCCATGGTGCCGGCGCGATAAACAGGGTAAAGCGTCTTGAGGTGAAGATTCCAGCCGGGGTTGATAATGGGTCCCGGGTGCGCATCCCGGGCAAGGGAGAACCAGGTTACGCTGGAGCCAATGGCGACCTCTACCTGGTGATATCGGTTAAACCACACCGCCTGTTTGAACGGCGTGGTAATGACTTACACGTGGAACTACCGGTGCCAATGACAACCGTAATGCTGGGTGGGGAGGTTCAGGTGCCTACTCTTAAGGGCAAGCTGGCATTGAAAATTCCACCAGAGACCCGGAACGGGCGAGTCTTTCGCCTGAAGGGCCAGGGTATGCCCCACCTTGGCAACTCTTCCCGGGGCGATATGCTGGCTAAAGTGAATGTGGCACTGCCCGCCAAACTATCCCCGCAGGAGAAGGAATTATTCAAGCGGCTGAGCGAACTCCGGCCGACCAACTAGAAAGGGAGAGTAGAGATTATATGAATAGCGAGAATACTGAACCCCGTTATGTAATCAGCGTGGCTGCCAAGATACTTGGCATTCAGACCCACACCTTGCGTTATTATGAGAGGCTTGGCGTAATAGAGCCATGCCGCTCCGGGGGAAACATCCGACTATATTCAGAGAGAGATATCGCCCTGCTTCGGCGGGTAAAAACACTGGTAGATGATATGGGCATTAACCTTGCTGGCGCGGAAGTTATTCTGCGCATGGTGCGGCGGATGAGTGAGCTCCAGGACGAACTGGAGAGGTTGGAATCAGAGGTGAGAAGATTGGAGGGAGGTGAATGATAGATGAGACAGGAGAGATTTACCGAACTGGCACAGGAGGCATTGACTGCTTCCCAGGAATTGGTTCGTCAATATAAGCACAGCCAGTGGGATATAGAACACATTCTGCTGGCACTGCTCCAGCAGGAAAAAGGACTGGTCGGTGACATCCTAAAAGAACTCAGCATTGATATGGAAGCGGTGAGACAGGAACTGGAATCGGCTCTGGAGAAAGTGCCCAGGGTTGCTTATAACACGGGACAAATCTACGCCACGCCACGTGTCGCTCAGCTTTTAAAGACAGCCAACGATGAGGCAGACCGTCTCAAGGATGAGTTTATCAGCACCGAGCATTTGCTGATTGCCATCATTGGTGAGGAAAAAGGCGAAGCCGCCAAAATCCTCAAACGCTTCGGTGCTGACCAAGAGAAAGTGTACGGGGCTCTCCAGAAACTCCGCGGAGGGCACCGGGTTACCGATACCAGAGCCGAGAGCAAATACCGCTCCCTGGAGAAGTACGGACGTGACCTGACCGAATTTGCCCGACAGGGCAAGCTTGACCCGGTTATCGGGCGTGATGATGAGATTAAGCGGGTGATGCAGATACTCACCCGGCGTACCAAGAATAACCCGGTAATTGTTGGTGATGCCGGCGTAGGTAAAACCGCCATCGCCGAGGGGCTAGCCCAGAAAATTGCGGCTGATGATGTTCCCAATTCCCTTAAGAAACGCAAGGTGGTAGCTCTGGATATGGGTGCCATGGTGGCAGGGAGTAAATTTCGTGGTGAGTTTGAGGAACGACTCAAGGCGGTGATAGACGAGGTCCGCCAGGCCCAGGGTGAGGTCATACTGTTCATTGATGAGATTCACACCGTGGTTGGCGCGGGGGCTGCCGAGGGAGCTATTGATGCCAGCAATATGCTCAAACCAGCCCTGGCCCATGGCGAATTACAGTGTGTCGGCGCTACCACTCTTGATGAATACCGCAAGTTTATTGAGAAGGATAAGGCGCTGGAGCGGCGCCTCCAGCCGGTATTTATCGGCGAGCCCAGCATTGAGGCGACCATCGAGATGCTGCAGGGTCTACGACCAAGGTATGAAGCACACCATAAGATTAAAATCAGCGATGAAGCTTTGGAGGCGGCGGCTAAACTAAGCCAGCGTTACATCTCCGACCGGTACCTGCCGGATAAGGCTATTGACCTTATTGATGAGGCGGCCAGCAAGCTGCGCATTGACACCGAGAGTTCACCACCAGAAATTCAATCCCTGGAGCAGCACCTCACACAATTGACCAATGAGGAAGATGCCGCTTCACAGCGCCAGGATTATGAGCAGGCGGCCCAATTGAAAGCAGAGAGACTGCGCCTGGAAGAAGAGTACAAACAGGCCAAGGGCAACTGGCTCCAGCAGGAGAAGATTAGCGGGATTGTTGATGAGGAGACAATTGCCCGACTGGTCTCCAACTGGACGGGTATCCCGGTATCCCAGATGCTTGAGGGTGAAGCTGAGAAGCTGCTTCATATGGAGGAGAGAATTCACGACCGACTGATAAACCAGGAGGAAGCGGTAACTGCTGTTTCCGAAGCCATACGGAGAAGCCGGACTGGATTGAAGGACCCGAAGCGACCGATTGGTAGTTTCATTTTCCTCGGCCCAACCGGTGTTGGCAAGACTGAGCTAGCCCGTACTCTCGCCTGGTTCATGTTTGATGATGAGAACGCAATGGTGCGGCTTGATATGTCAGAGTACCAGGAGAAGCACACCGTATCCCGCCTTATCGGTGCCCCACCGGGTTATGTTGGTTTTGAAGAGGGAGGACAGCTAACCGAGGCGGTGAGACGGCGCCCTTACCGTGTTATCCTGCTGGACGAGATTGAGAAGGCACATCCCGAGGTATTCAATAGCCTGCTGCAGCTCCTTGATGATGGACGATTGACAGATGGGCACGGACGGACGGTAGACTTCAAGAACTGCGTAATCATCATGACCAGCAATGCCGGTGCTGAACTAATTAAACGAGAGACAAACCTCGGTTTTGCCACGCCAAAAGACGATGCCAGGACTAAGAAACACAGCTATGAGGCGATGAAGGAAAAGGTAATGGCTGAAGTAAAGAAGACCTTCCGCCCCGAGTTCCTTAACCGGCTGGACGAGATAATAGTCTTCCATGAGCTAACTGAGGCGCAATTGAGAAATATCGTTGATTTAATGGTAAAAGACTTGCAAAAGCGCCTGGCAGAACGTAAACTGGGAATTGAGCTGACTGAAAAGGCAAAATCCTGGCTGGCCAAGGAAGGCTATGACCCTACTTTTGGAGCACGACCGCTAAGGCGGATGATAGAGCGCCAGGTGGAGAACCCCCTGTCCTCCAGCCTACTCAGGGGAGAGTTTAAAGAGGGTGATACTGTCAAAGTTAACCTTGGTAAAGATGGCTTAACCTTTACCACAAAAAGAGCTACCAAAACAGCCGCCTGAGCGCCAGAGCTACTGGCGAATTAATAACGACGAGGTTTTCAGCTTGACCAACTACTACCTCAGCAGGAAAACCATAGACTGTGCTAGAATATAGTAACCGCATGGAAAAAGAAGGAAAAAAAGGCTCGGCCAAGTTAGCATATATTTTTGGTATCATCGGCGTAATACTTACTCTGCTCATGGCAGGAGCCGTTGTTTATTACTGGGAATGGGTCCAGGCTCTGGAAGCATACGGCTATCTGGGCGCCTTTATTATCAGTATTCTGGGTGGCGCCACTATTATCATCCCGGTGCCCATGCTGGCAGTAGTCTTTGCTCTGGGCGGGGTAATGAAGTACACCTGGCTGGTAGGTCTTGCCGCCGGTATGGGCGAGACTCTGGGCGCACTGACCATCTATATGACCGGCTATGGTGGTGGGGCGGCACTCTATAATAGCAAGCACGGTAAGATTAACGCCGCCTACCAGCGGATGATGAAGTTGATGGAGCAGAGAGGCTCGCTAACGCTATTTTTACTATCATCGGTAATCAATCCCTTCTTCTACCCGGCAGCTTTGGCCGCCGGGGCACTGCGCTTCGGGGTAAAAAGGTATTTCCTTATCTGCTGGGTAGGCAAGACAATTAAAGGTATGACCGTAGTTTATGTCGGCTACTACGGGCTAAGAGGACTGCTCAGAATGCTGGGCATGCCGGTATAGAATCAGCCTTCCTCAACCAGAGTTATTCTATTATCATTTCTATTCGGATTATTTTGTCGCCCTCAAACTGCGGATTCTGATTCGGGTCCCTCGGCGTCAGGCTTTCCAGGACATCCATCCCCTCTATTAATTGACCGAAAACCGTGTGCATGCCGTCAAGTCCGTGCTGTGGTGCAAAGGTAATGAAAAACTGGCTGCCGTTCGTATCGGGTCCCTTATTAGCCATTGACAGCGCCCCGGCGTCATGTTCATGGTCGGTAAATTCGTCCTCAAATTCATAACCGGGACCACCCCTGCCGGTACCAGTGGGGTCTCCTCCCTGCGCCATAAAGCCAGGTATTACCCGGTGGAATGTAGAGCCATTATAGAAACCTTCAGTAGCCAGAAAAACAAAGTTGTTAACCGTCACCGGCACATCCTTGGCGAATAACTCCAGCACCATGCTACCCTTTTCCATTACTATAATGGCAGTGTATTTCTTGCTGGTATCAATCGTCACTGGTGGTGGAGAGGAGTAAGTCTTGGGCTCTGGAACAGGTACTGGTTCCGGAGCCGGTGCCGGGGCTGGGGCTGGTGATGGGGCCGGGGTTGGTGCAGGTGATGGGGCCGGGGCTGGTGCGGGTGATGGGGCCGGGGCTGGTGCGGGTGCCGGGGCTGGTGCGGGTGCTGGGGCCGGGGCTGGTGCGGGTGATGGGGCTGGGGCCGACTCACCACACGCCACGACAGAAAGGGTAACCAAAATCAAAGAAAAGACAACTAACCAAGAAAGCACTTTAGCCAACATAGCCTCTCCCTTCATAAACAGGTTAATAGATATTTTCGCTCCGATTGTAGCCCATTTGTTAACAATAAGCAATCACCCGGACTTGCCTTCCCACTCGTTTTCTGCTAGA
>DATKWF010000017.1:0-4303 GCA_035529715.1 Dehalococcoidales bacterium
GGCTAACGCCCCTCTTAAACACCCCATATGCATTGGTCTTTAAAGGGGGGGAAGAGATTTTAGAGAGGGGGTTCGCCCCTCTCTCACCTACACTCCCCCTTCCCTTGATAAGGGAAGGGGGACAGGGGGATAGGTCACCGAATAAAAATCCAAAGTGAGAGGTTATTAAACAGTCTTCCTACTCAAACTATTGACATATCTATTTTTATTATGTTAGACTATTTAATCATGAAACTAATGTGCACAAAAATGTTTGTCCCTTTCCAGAGTGCGGAGAGAAAAGCCTTCGTATTTACCGTGCGCACCGAGGTGCGCCTGGGGGGTTGTTGTACACATATTTAGCTGATTAAAATATTTTACTGATTAATCTGACATTATAGAAAACCTCCCAAGCGGGAGGTTTTTTGTTATATAAGACATATCACATACAAAATAAGCTTGAGGCAAGCAAATAAATACAGAGGTTAATTTAATACCGATGGATAACCTGGATACAATTCCCAAACTTATCCGGCGCAACTGCGAAAGGTGGAGCCAGCGCACCGCCATGTGCATGAAAAATTTCGGCATCTGGCAGAGGTATAGCTGGGCGGAATACTATGAAAAGGTAAAACACTTTTCGCTGGGACTGATAAGCCTCGGCATGGAACCGGGTGACGTGGTCTGTATTATCGGCGATAATGAACCGCAATGGTTCTGGGGAGAGTTTGCCACTCAAGCCGCTGGCGGTACAGTGACCGGGATATTCGTTGACTCTATTCCCTCCGAGGTGAAATACGTCGCCGAGCACTCTGGCGCTAAATTTGCTATCGTCAATGACCAGGAGCAAACCGACAAGTTTCTTGAAATCAAGGATGAACTGCCTTTGCTCAAGAAAGTGATTTACTGGGACCCCAAGGGGCTGAGGGATTATGACGACCCCTTACTTGCCTCATTTAACGAGGTAATAGCGCTGGGCAAAGAATACGAGAAAACGCACCCCGGCCTGTTTGAGCAGAACGTGGAGCGGGGCAAGGGAGATGACATTGCCTTTATTTACTACACATCAGGAACCACCGGCTTGCCCAAGGGAGCAACGCTCACCCACCAGGCACTGATAAATACTGCCCGTTCCTTTGTCAGCCGTTACCCACTAAGCGAGGATGATGATTTGATTTCCAACTTCCCGGCGGCCTGGGTAGGCGATAGCTTTTTCGCCACCATCCCCCACCTGCTCAGCGGAGCAAGATTGAACTTTGCCGAGGAGCCGGATACCGTAGCCGAGGATACCAGGGAGGTGGGACCCAACTTCGTGATATACGGCCCACGCCAGTGGGAAAGCCTGGTCAGCGAGATTCAGGTGAAAATGTTCGACGCCCATCCGTTAAAACGCTTCGTCTATCACCTCTTCCTGCCGGTAGGCTACAAAATGGCCGATTTTAACTTCCAGGGTAAAAAACCAAATCTTTTCTGGCGTGCCCTCTACGGGATTGCCTATCTACTTCTATTCAGAGCCTTAAAAGATCGGCTGGGGTTAAGCAGAGTCAGGTTTGCCGTCACCGGCAGCTCGGTATTGAGCCTGGACACCTTCCGCCTGATACACGCCATAGGTGTTGAGCTGAGACAAAACTATGGTAGCACCGAGGCCGGTCTTATCTCCTCTCACGGCAAGGGCGAAATCAAATTTGAGAGCGTGGGGCGACCGGCGCTCGGCACCGAGGTAAGGATAACCGATGACGGCGAACTACTGGTCAGAAACGACTGCATGTTCAATGGCTACCACAAGGATGTCAGGAAAACCACCGAAACTTTAATTGATGGCTGGTGCCATACCGGCGACGCCGTCAATATTGACGATGACGGACACCTGCTGTTCATTGACCGGCTGGAGCACATGGGACAGCTGAGTTCCGGGATAAAATATGCCCCCCAGTATGTCGAGGGCAGGCTGAGATTCAGCCCCTACATTAGAGATGCCATGGTCATCGGCGGTAAGGATAAGGACTTCGTCTCCGCAATACTAAATATAGACTTTGCCATGGTGGGTAAGTGGGCGGAACGCAACCACATCCCCTACACCACCTTTGTTGACCTTTCCCAGAAAGAAGAAGTGGCTGACCTGGTGCGGAAAGACCTGGCCCGGGTAAACAGCTACCTGCCCGAACCGGCCAGGGTCAGGAAATTTGTCCTGCTGCATAAAGAGTTTGACGCTGATGAGGCTGAACTTACCCGAACCAGAAAGCTAAGACGGGAATTTATGGAAGAACGCTACCGGGACTTAATTGAAGCAATGTATAAAGATGGTAAAAAGATACAGGTCAAAGCCCCGGTAACCTATCGGGATGGCAGAAAGGGAGTAGTGGCCACCAGCATCAAGGTGAGGAATATCAAGAAAGAGGTATGATGATAAATGGCTGAGTTATTTCAGTTATTGATTACCGGCATAGCCGTGGGCATGGTGTATGCCTTAATTGCTCTGGGTTTTGTCGTTGTCTGGAAATCCAGCAGCGTCGCCAACCTGGCCCTCGGTCAGCTGGTACTGTTCTCTTCCTGGTTCACCTACGGGATGTTGGTTCAGGCCAAGTTTCCTCTCTGGCTCGCTTTCCCTCTGGTCATCATCTTTGCCCTTGCCCTGGGCTGGCTGATTGAGCGGTTTGCTCTGCGTCCCCTTATCGCCCAGCCTATATTGTCGCTAATTACGGTAACACTGGGGATTGCCTACTTTATTGAAGGGATAGTAACTTTCATCTGGCCCTGGAGTGTAGATGCCCTGCCGCGCCTGTTCCCGATTGAACCCCTTCACATTGGTGATGCCGTGGTTTCCCAGGAATATGTCTGGGTGGCATGTATCTCCCTGCTTGTCTTCGGTCTCCTGACTGCCTTCTTCCGCTATCACAAGATGGGTATCGCCATGAGGGCGACTGCCGATGACCAGATGGCAGTTCAAGCCTGCGGCATCCCGGTGACCAGAATCTTCTCCATGTCATGGATGTTCGCCTGTCTGGTCGCTGCCATTGGCGGCGTCCTGATTTCCAGCATCGGTGGCATTACCCATGGTCTGGTTGAAACCGGACTCAAGGCATTCTCCGTGGTGATACTCGGCGGCCTTAACTCCTTCGCCGGCGCCATTATCGCCGGTCCCATAATCGGACTAGCCGAGAACCTCGGCGGCGGCTATCTTACTCCCTTCCTATGGGCCGGGGTCAAGGATATTATACCCTTCGTCATCATCATAATTGTCATGCTGATTAAACCCTACGGGCTGTTCGGTGAAGTCCGAATAGAGAGGATATAGACTGGTGAGTTTACCAAGCGGAACTCGCAATTATACTTACGCCCAGGATATGGCTATCCTGCGAACCAGGACCCACTGGGTACTGTTCTTTGGCTTTTTGGTTCTCCTTTTTACCGCCCCGCTGTACCTGGGCAACTACTGGCTGGGGGTAGCCAACTTAATTGGCATTACGCTCATTGCCGCCACCGGGCTGAACATCCTGACCGGATATTGCGGACAACTATCTATTGGCCATGCCGGCTTCATTGCCGTTGGTGCCTATACCTCCGCTATCCTGACCAACCGGCTGGAGCTTCCCTTCCTGGTAGGGCTAATCTGTGCCGGGCTCACCGCCGGCTTCATCGGGCTTATCTTCGGCATTCCCTCGGTGCGGGTCAAGGGCTTCTATCTGGCAATCACCACTATCGCCGCCCAGTTCATCATCATCTGGGTAATAAATCACTGGTCAGCATTAACCGGCGGCTTCGTCGGCATAAAGGTACCTTATGCTTCAATCGGTAGTTTCGTCTTCAAGAGTGAGGCAAGCCAGTTTTACCTCATCATAACCATCACTGCCCTCTGCATCTTCTTTGCCAAAAATCTAGCCAGGACCAAGGTTGGCAGAGCCTTTATTGCTGTCAGGGACAATGACCTGGCTGCCCAGGTAATGGGGATAAACCTCTTTTACTACAAGCTCCTCGCTTTCTTTATTGGCTGTTTCATGGCGGGAATAGCCGGCTCACTGCTTGCCCACTGGATTGGCTTTATGAACGCTGAGCAATTTAGTCTGACCGAGTCAATACTGTATATCGGCATGATAATTATTGGCGGTCTGGGCACTACTCTGGGACCCATCCTTGGTGTGGTTTTTATCCGCCTTCTCCAGCAAATCTTAACCGTGGAGTTTGTTCCCTTCCTGGAAAGAACCATCACCGCTCTACCCTCCGGGTTTGCCACCGGTGTAACGCCAATGCTATTCGGCCTGGTAATTGTTCTATTTCTGGTACTTGAGCCCAGGGGGCTCGCCCACCGCTGGGCGCTGCTTAAATC
>DATKWF010000018.1:0-13675 GCA_035529715.1 Dehalococcoidales bacterium
AATTGATAAAAGTTTCATCAACGATATTAGATTGTATATATTCGTTACCGGGGTCTTCAATGAAGGCATAGGTGTCATCCCATGATGCCAAATCAGCAGTATTGGCCTCCAGGTCAGAGAGAACGTAAGACAAAGCGCCCAGAGCTTGTTCCGCACTCTGATGAGTGGTGTATTCCTCTATTTCCAGGAGGTCTTCCATCAAAGTGAACCGTGAAGCGACATATACCAGGAAAACGGTGCTGATTAATGTGACCCCAATGATAAGAAGCGCCTTCTTACGTAGTGTCATAAATCTGCCCACTAAGTGATTTAGTTTGCATCTCTCTTGATATGGGTGCCGCTCTGGAGTACTGGACTTTTAAAGCTCTTAATAATTAAGCAAACCGGAAACATGGTTATACTCTTTACAAATTACTCTATTATTTCGTGATTTGCAAGCTATTTTATTGACTTTCTCTTAGTTTGTGATGGAGGTGACTGTTTGCCGAAGGGGCGGACAATTTCCAGAGTGGCTGGGGAAGAAGGATTCGAACCTTCGCTTACGGATTCAGAGTCCGCTGTCCTACCACTAGACGATTCCCCAGCACAGCCAAATTATAGCTATTAATGCTAGATGTGTCAAAGGTATCCTGCCCAAAGTAGTTGCTTGTAGTCTTGGTTTGGCACTGTCTGGTCATGCTAATGGATTACCAGGGACCGGAGTAGAAGTAAAGTTATCGTGTTTGACGAGTACAATGAAGTGTGGTAAATTTACATCAGCGGACTTGAACGGGGATAAGCAATTACTGCTTTTCTCGTTTTGTCCGCGTTTCCATCTGAGCTTAATGCAAGATGAGATAAACTATTGGAGGTTATCATGGGATCAGCAAGGCCGTTCCGCATTCCGCCGACTGTAATTACTGGGCGAGGGGCTTCCGAGCAAGTTGGGGAAGAAATCAAGAAGCTAAATGTTAAGAAGGTCCTGGTTGTCACCGACCAGATTTTGTCCAGGTTGGGGCTGGTAGATGGCGTCAAGCAGGCACTAAAGCAAAGTGATGTGCAGTTTGCCGTCTTTGATGCTATTTCTACTGAGCCAACTGTAGAGTTCATTCAGGAAGGACTCAAGGCTTACCGGGAAAATGGGTGCGATTTGCTCTTGGCTGTAGGCGGGGGCAGTGCCATGGATACGGCTAAAACCATTGCCATAATGGCTACTAACTCCGGTTCGCTTGAGGATTATCAGGGGATGGGCAAGATTCCGAAAAAGGGAAGCCCGGTTATCGCCATTCCGACTACCTCCGGCACCGGCAGCGAAGTTACTCCCTTTGCCATAATCACTGATACCAAAAGGGATGTTAAAATGCTTATCGGCAGTCCGTTCATCATCCCCGATATAGCTATTGTCGACCCGTTGTTAACTCTTTCGGTACCACCGGCTGTAACTGCTGCTACCGGGATTGATGCTCTTACTCATGCCATTGAGGCCTATGTTTCGGTAAAAGCCCAGCCGATGAGTGATATTTTCGCTCTGGCTGCTATCGAACTTATTTCGGGTAATTTGAGGCAGGCCTGGGCTGATGGCAAGAATGTTGAGGCGAGAGAGAAGACCATGTTGGGAGCCTTTCAGGCGGGTATTGCTTTTGGCAATTCTTCGGTAGGTTTGGTTCACGGGATGGCACGACCGATTGGGGCATATTTCCATGTGGCTCATGGTGCTTCCAACGCGGTTCTTTTAGGAGAGGTTATGGAGTTTAGCCTTACCGGCAATCCAACCCGCTATGCACATGTTGCTAGAGCTATGGGAGAAGACATTGGTGGCTTAACCGACTTGGAGGCTGCCCAGGCGGGTGCTAAGGCGGTTAAAAAGTTAATCAAGGATGTCAAAATACCTTCAATGCAGGAGCTGGGTGTCGGTAAGGAAAAATTAGCCCAATTGGCACCCAAGATGGCTGAAGATGCCATTGCCAGCGGCAGCCCGGCGAATAATCCCAAGCAGGCGACCAGGGAGGAGATAGTAGATATTTATCATTTGGCCTATGAAAAGTAGGCTGAAATGGGTTACCATGATGCCTCCACGAGTGAGCAGTAAAGGGCTTGGAGCATAGAATCATGGCAACAACTGAAATCCCTTACCTTGGTAAGGGAGTGTGGAATAGATTAGAGAGGGGCTTTGCCCCTCTCTAAAATTTTTGCACTCTACTCCTTATTGAGGCGGAAGGTTAAGAAGGGGATTCAATGAAAACCGCGGGATTTGACACCGCCAGTCCAGATGCTTATGCTGAAATTATGCAGGTTTCATAAGGGGGTCTTCTTTTGGCTGATTTAGCGGCTTTGCAAGAAACCATCGGGGTTTCTTTTAACAATCTAGCTTTATTGGAGCAAGCTATGGTTCACAGTTCCTATGTTAACGAGAACCCCGCTATTGCTCCAATCGACAACGAAAGGCTTGAGTTTCTGGGTGATGCTATATTGGGCCTTATCATCGCCGAAAAGTTATATCGGGACTTTCCGGAGCTTACTGAAGGCGAGATGACCAGGTTCCGTTCAGTTCTGGTGTGCCGGGAGACTCTGGCTTGTGTTGCTGAAGCTGTCAAACTTGGCGACTACCTTTATCTGGGCAAGGGAGAGGAGGCGAGTGGGGGCAGGCATAAAACGGCTAACCTGGCTGGGGCCCTGGAGGCAGTGATAGCTGCGGGTTTCCTTGATAGAGGTTTAGCCGTCACCAGAAAATTGGTGTTAAAGTTACTCAGTGGGGAACTGAGGAAGGTAACTGAGCAGGACGTGGAGGTTGATTATAAATCACGATTACAGGAGCTTATTCAGTCCAAGTATCAGGTAGCTCCTGCCTATCGGCTGGTGGAAGCGACGGGCCCAGACCATGACCGGATATTTACTGTAGAAGTGATGGCTGGCGATATTGTGCTGGGCAGAGGTTCAGGCAAGAGCAAAAAATTGGCGGAGACTGAGGCTGCCCGCTTAGCATTAGAATTTATTTCAACTAACTTTAAATGGTAGTCTCTCTTTGCTAAACTTCAATTTAGTAGCGTCCGTAGTCTAATACTCAAGTAGAGGTGTTAATATGGGGAGACGAGATTTTAGACATAGAGAGCCCAAGAAACAAAAAAGGGATACCAGGAAAGTATCCCCGGTTAGCATCATCGTACCACCTCCGACGACTGTAGAAGTGGTTAAGAAGGTTAAGAAGGGACGAGAGGAAGCGGAGGAAGAGGTATAGCCGCTTATCAAGAGCTTTACCGCACCGGGGAGCTAAAGGCGCAGGTGGAAAAAGCCAGGTCGGTGCTGGAGGAATGCTGTCTGTGCCCGCGCCACTGTGGTGTTAATCGGCTGGCTGGTGAGAGTGGTAAGTGCCACATTTCCAAGCAGGTCATGGTTTCCAGCTATGGGCCGCACTTCGGGGAAGAGGCACCTTTGGTCGGCCGGTATGGTTCGGGAACTATCTTTTTCACCTACTGTAATCTGCGCTGCGTCTTTTGCCAGAATTATTCTATAAGTCAGATGGGTGAGGGCAATGAGGTTGCCATGGAAGAGCTGGCGAAGATGATGCTTTCCCTTCAGACAAAAGGCTGCCATAATATAAATCTGGTAAGCCCAACTCATGTAGTCCCCTATATTTTGGAGGCTCTGGAGCTGGCGGCGAGTAGGGGACTCTATTTGCCCCTGGTGTACAACACCGGTGGTTATGATTCTGTGGAAACCCTGGAGTTATTAGATGGAGTTGTTGACATCTATATGCCAGATATGAAGTACTCAGACGAGAAGACTGCTGAGCAACTATCCGGGATAATAAGCTACCCTCAGGTTAACCGGGCGGCGGTCAGGGAGATGCACCGTCAGGTTGGTGACCTTCAGTTAGATAAGCAGGGAGTCGCCAAGCGCGGTCTTCTGGTGCGCCATCTGGTATTGCCCAATCGTCTGGCTGGAACCGAGGAAGTGGTGCGATTCCTTGCCCGGGAGGTATCTGCTGACACCTATCTAAACATTATGGCTCAGTATCACCCCTGTCACCGGGCTTTTGATATACCGCAACTGGCGCGCCCGCTAAACAGGCAGGAGTTTGCTGAGGCAATTGACCTGGCTCACCGGCAGGGCTTATATCGGCTGGACAGGGAGCAAATCGCTTCGCCGCTAAGACTTATTTTAGAGTAGAAATTGGTTAGTAACCTATGACCCTGACCCCCTCTTCTTCTAAGGAGTAGATACTAAAGGAGAGTTAAAGAGAGGCTTCGCCTCTCTTGCGCACCAATTTCCCCCTCTCCTTTTAAGGAGAGTAGGATAAATGGGGTGAGGTTAATTAACAATTTCAATAGAAATCTGGTAGGGCTATAAGGGTGATGGGTAATGAGTGAACTGGCTTCAGTTCAGGCAATAGTTTACGGTTATGTTCAGGGCGTCTTCTTTCGTGCTTTTGTTGACCGAAAGGCTAGTCAGCTTGGTCTCAATGGTTATGTCCGCAACTTACCCGGGGGAAGTGTTGAGGTTCTGGCTGAGGGAGAACGGGAAAACCTGGAAAAGTTAATTGCTTACCTCAAGGTGGGACCGCCAGCGGCGAGGGTGAAAGAAGTGACGACCAGATGGTCAGATTATACTGGAAAGTATACTGGTTTCAGGATAAGGTATTAGCCGGGGACCGGTCGTATTCCGTAGTATTGTTCATTCCTGAGGAGGCGGGATAAAATTTCTGCCGAGGTGCGGTAAGTGTCTCCGCCAAGTAGTTCGCTTAACTGCCTGCCCAGTTCCTCCAGCTCAAGGGGTTGGTTACCGTTAGTCAGGAAAAGACGAAATACACTTTCCAGAATTGGTAGCTGACCGGAAATGAATCCCGATTCCTTGGCGCAGCAGTCTTTAATGGTAGAAAGGAGTTCGGTTTCTGAAATTGCCTTCTCCCTGGCATCTAGCTTTTTATGGCACTTGCTGCAGAGGTAATTTTTTGCCAGGGCATGGAATGAGCGATTATTTTGCTGATACCAGTCTAAATCAATGAACCAGCGTGGTTTTGGTTGGGCAGTGCCTATTTTTTCATTCATGGAGCCACTCTATTGAAAAAGTTTTAAGTTTCAAGTTCTACTTTAGCCGACTTGATCAAGTTAAGGTACTCAGTTTTAAGGCCAAGCGTCTCTGAGACTTCACGGTCCACTTCATAAGGGTCGCCAACAAATATTTTACCATACTCCTCGACCTCACCCTGAGTGGGGTCATTTTCACTGGTGAATTTCTGTCGCGCTTCCACAATCCCCAGTTCAAAGGGGAGGGTGAAATACAGGTCAGCTATCACCTTATCTATCCCCAGACTGTGTAGAGTCTCCCAGCCACTCTGTGTCTCGCCCCGGTACTTGCTGCTCGGCAGCAGGGTCAGCAGGTTCATTATGCTGAGGCTGGGCTTTCCATTAAGAATCTTCAGCGGAGCCACGGTTATCAGGTAGTCACTGGACAGGATGACATTGGGTACCCAGAACGTTGGCACGGCTAAGGGTTTAGGCAGGGGGTTATCTACTTCCACCCAGATACAGTCTTTTACATCCAGCGTTAATACCCGTGGGAGGTTGTACCCCAGAGCCTGGTATATTGGTTGAACCGATCTACCACCGGGAGTCCCTTCTAATATAAGAATGTCAGCATCACTAATCTGTCTGATACCGGTAATGATTGACAGCAGTATATTCTGGCTGGTAGTTACCGGGTATGGAATCGGGTAAGACGCACTGGGTTTTATCAGGATACGCCGTGCCCGGGATATTGCTGATGGTGCTTTAAAAGCGAACTCTGAAGCCTTAAATATCACTTCTTCCTCCTCAAGAAAATGCGCAAACTCTTTATCTCTTTAACCCCTTTTAGACCAGACATCATAGCCATCAGGGTTTTAAACAGCAAGTTCTTAACAGTTTGATTTAGTGTAATGTGGGTATCATTAATAAACAGGTCAATGTCATTTTGCCCGTGCTGGGTCAGCAATGTCCTTTCAATCAAATCGGCTATCTTTGGCACCTCGTTCCTTGAGAACTGGGGTACATCTATATTCATGCCTTCGTCAGTAACGACCGCCAGCAGTTGCTCTGGTGGGCTTAACAGTTGTTTCCCCTGACCCTTATGGTGGATTTCAATTTTGGGGTGGTCGCTTCGTTTAAAGCCTTCGGTCAGGATAAGGTCGTAGTCCCCCCAGATAAAATGAGATAACTCTTGCGGACTCAAATCACTCTCCAGATTTTTAACGACCGCCAGCTTGTGTGCGGAACTGATAGCTGATACCTCACTGCCGGCCTGGCTGAATCGCCAGCTGTCCTTGCTCACCGCATCAAGCTCAAAATCATCGCCGGCATGTTTGATAACCGCCACTCTATAATCCCGCTGCTTGAGTTCTATTATTAAGCCCTCAATCAGGGTTGTCTTGCCGGAGTCTGAATTTCCCACAATAGAAATAATTGGTTGCATGCTAAATTCCCAGTTACTTACTCACTTCTTCGTTCCAGTCCAGCATCATTACCTGGACTTTTTCTCCTGCCTTCACCTCTGCCTTGTCCTCGGGAACAATTACCAGACCGTTGGCTAGGCTCATGGAGGTTAGAATACCCGAGCCCTGAGGACCGGTTAATCGAGCAAAGTATTGACCGTGGCGTTTTTCCACTATTGCCCGTGTATATATACGGCGTCCACCCTTATTCAGGATAGTTTCTTCTATCACTGCTTCTACAGCTGGCTTGGTCAGATTATTTTTACCCATCATCTTGAAAATAGCCGGACGGGCAAAAAGCTCAAAAGTAATCATGGAGCTAACCGGATTGCCGGGGAAGCCAAGGTGGGGTATGTTCCTGGTGACACCTGTCTTGCCAGTACCCTTGATTATGCCAAAGGCCAGGGGTTTACCCGGCTTCATGCGAACTGTCCAGAAGGTAATCTTGCCTTCCTTGGCCAAAACGTCTTTTACAATGTCGTAGTCTCCTTTAGAGACACCGCCGGTGGTTATCAGCATGTCGGCATCCAGCCCCTGGCGGAGCTTGGCTACCAGCGAGTCCTCGCTGTCTTGGGCAATCCCCAGTATTTTGGGAATGCCGCCGTAGCGCCTTACTAGGGCGGCTACGCTATAGGTGTTGCTGTTATAAATCTTGCCCGCCGACAGTGGTTGCTCAATATCCACCAGCTCATTCCCCGTGGCCAGAATAGCCACCACCGGCCGGCGGAAAACGGTCACTTTACCTCTGCCCAGTGATGCCATAACGCCGACTTCAGCCGGCCTGATTACCGTTCCCTTGGCTAATACCTTTGTGCCGCTGATGATGTCTTCCCCGGCCCGCCTAATGTTCAGTCCGGGTTTGACTTTACATAAAATACCAATTTCGGTGATGGTCGGCTTATTAGAAGACTCCCTTCGCTGAGTTTCATCAGTATCTTCAAATGGCACGACACTATCCGCACCTTTGGGTACCGGTGCCCCGGTCATGATGCGTATGGCGGTGCCTGGTTTTACTTCACGTTCAGAAATGGAACCAGCAATGACAGTGTCAATAACACGCAGAAATCGCGGCGACTCACTGCTGGCATTATCAGTATCTCTTGCTTTAACGGCGTAGCCGTCCATGGCGGAATTGTCCAGGGGAGGAATATTGATATTGGAATATATGTCCTCAGCCAGAACCTGCCCCAGGGAGTCCAGGATAGGAACCGATTCCCCTTCCAGAACATCCACGTAACTGAGAATCTTCTCTAAAGCCCGTTCAACACTTATCATTAGCCATATTTCCTTTGTCCAGTTCCCTGGCTCTCTTTAAATCAGTTTCAGTATTGATATTGAAGAGACTGAGGTGTTTGGGGTCGAACCTTTCAATTTCCTCAGCTTCTACGTACCTCACTCGAACCAGGTGAAAAATCTGGTAAATACTCAACTTATTTTGTTTAATCATGCTTTCTATATGGGGTAGGCAGCTTTTGTTATAGACTGCATGAAGTGGTTCAACCAGCTTGCCTACTCTGGGCACGACAAGGTCGAAGCTAGCCGAAAGTTGCATCATGTAATGCAGCAAGGCTTGGTTCAAAAAGGGCATATCTGAAGCAACGACAAGGTTATAGAATGAATTTGAGCTGGCTAAACCGGTAAAGACACCGCCCAACGGACCCTTGCCGGGATAAATATCGGTTACTATTCTTAGCCCTGAGTAGTTTCCAAGCCTGAAGGCAGTTTGCTCTTCAGCCGCAACTATGATAAATTCACTGCTAATAGAACTTACACAGGATATTACCCGCTGTAGCAAACTGACGTTGCCAACAGTTTCTAAAACCTTGTCATGTCCAAAGCGTAAGCTCTTGCCGCCAGCAAGAATGATGCAATTAGCTTCCAAAGCTTTTAGTTCTCTAACCTCACCCCCTATACTTAATTTTACCACATCAGTCAATAAATCTGAATAGGTGTCTTAAGAGGGTAAGGTTAATAGGTAGTCAAAATTTACTGTTTATAGTGCCGGTTGTAACACTATAATTTGAGTGTCAGCTGGCAGTTTCCCTGATTTGAATTCCACTTCGCTGGTATCCAGTCGGCTTACGTTCTTTTTTCCCTGAAGAAATTCATCCACACCGCTTATCGGGAAAGTGCACTTTTTATTTCTGTAGTGCATTGGTATGATTACTCTGGGTTTAAGCTGGTCGCAAATCTGGCTGGCAGTGGCAGCGTCAATGGTGTAGAAGCCGCCTACCGGGATTATTAGTATATCTATTTCGCCCATCTCGGCTGCCTGTTTTTCATTGAGCGGGTGGCCGAGGTCGCCAAGGTGGCAGACTTTGACTCCGTCAACTTCAAAGCAGAATATGGTGTTATTGCCCCTCTCTTTACCGGCAACCTCATCGTGGTAGGTAGGGATGCCCCTGAAATTTATTCCTTTAACCTTGGTTGTTCCCCTGACTACTGCCGGGTTGCCCCGAACCGCCGCCACATTGTTATGGTCATGGTGGTCATGGCTGGTGACAACTATGTCAGCCGACTCTTTTATATCACCGTAATTCAGCTCCCCTCCGGTGTCATATGGGTCGGTGATTATCCTGGTGCCGGTGTCTGAGGTAATCACAAAAGCTGAATGTCCCAACCATTTAACCTTCATTTTAACAATCCTCTTTCTTATTTATTGCGGTTACTTTTTGGCCATGGAAAGGACAAGATTTACCAGAGTGCGTACCGGCGCACCGGTGGCGCCTTTGACGGTGCAGCCACGGTCTTTTTCACTCAGACTGGTACCGGCAATATCCAGATGTACCCAGGGGGTGTCATTGATGAACTCAGCCAGGAATTTGGCAGCGGTAATGGCACCCGCGTATCGGCCGCCAACATTCTTTACGTCAGCCACGTCACTCTTGTTTTGTTCTTTGTATTCATCATACATCGGCATCTGCCAGATATATTCTCCGGCTTCGGTACTGGCAGCAGTTACCCTGTCCATTAAGTTCTGGTTATTACCGAAGGCACCGCTGGTGATATCACCCAGGGCTACACGGCAGGCTCCGGTTAGAGTGGCCACATCAACGATAAATTCAGCGCCAAGCTTCTTGGCGTAGGTTAGAGCGTCAGCCAGGATAAGTCGCCCCTCGGCATCGGTGGAGATAATCTCAATGGTCTTGCCATTCATTGCGGTTAGAATGTCGCCGGGTTTTAGAGCACTGCCGCTGGGCAGGTTTTCTGTAGCCGGAATGACAGCCATGGCATTAATCTTTGGCTTGAGTTGGGCAATGGCGCTTATGGCAGCCATGACTGCCGCACCACCAGCCATATCACCCTTCATTTCCTCTAACTTTTCTGACGGTTTTAAGGAAATACCGCCAGAATCAAAGGTTAATCCTTTGCCAACCAGTGCCACATTAGTACTGGCAGAATCACTTCCTTTATATTTAAGGATGATGAATTTAGGTGGCTGCTGGCTCCCCTGGGCTACGCCTAGCAGTGCTCCCATGCCCAGCTCCGCCATCTTTTTCTGGTCAAGAATAGTGACTTCAAGCCCGTGGCTTTGCGCCAGCTTCATTGCCATCTCGGCCATGTGGGTGGGCGTCATGTAGTTGGCTGGCTCATTGACCATATCACGAGCCAGGTTGGTTGCTTCAGCCAATACCTTACCTTTAGCGCTGCCTTTTTCAAGCTGGGTCTTTGCCTTGTCACTGCCGACAATTAAAAGTTGCTTGACCTCGCCAGGCTTGTCATCTTCTCTGGTCATGTGCTTGCGGAATAAATAGAGACCGAGCAGGGCACCCTCGGTGATGGCTTGGGCTGAATCCTCCGGGCTTATGTTATTTATCCCTGTCCCCTGAGCGGTGGTAGCCACGCTGCCTACATCTCGCTGTCGCAGCCACCGGCAGGTCTCGCCTGCCGCCCCCCGGACTTTATCCAGCGATAACTCCGATTGCTTGCCCAGACCGACAACCACCACACGGGCGGCGGGCAGTTTGCCCAGGCTGTGAACCAGGGTAATCTCGTTAAGCTTACCTTTAATCTCCCCCTGGCTGATAAGTTGAGTGATAGCTCCGTCCAGTGCCTTATCTACGGCGGTAATATCACCATCAGGGCTTTTCAGCCCCTCAAAGAAGTTCACTATAATGGCGTCAGCTTTAATTTTGGCGATGTCACCAGTTATGACCTTAATCTCCATATCTTAAATCTCCTTTCACCGGTTCACCTCTCTAACGATCTTATCCAGGACAGGGGTAATATCTCTGGAGGTATCCACAGCATAATGGTTGCGCCTTATTTTTTCAACAGCTGGTTTCATTTTCTGGAATACTGCCCAGTCAGCGCCTGACCTATTTTCTGGGTTAGTCCCCTCGGCTCTGGCTTTGAGTCGTTGAAAGACTATCTCGGCTGGTGCCTCAACGCGCACCAGAATTAACTTGAGGTTTAAGCGGTCAGCAATATTGTACAGGCGTTCACGGTACCGCTCGGACAGGTTGGTCGCGTCTAAAATAAGTGGTATGCCCTTTTTAAGTAGCACCTCAATGAGGTGGTGGATGGACTGGAAAAGCTGAGAGCTTTCCGGCAGGCTGTAAGTTGGCGAAGGGAAGAGAGTCTTACGCAGGGCGTCACTTTCCAGAATAATAAACGGGAGTCTCTCCGCTAATTTACTGCAGAAGTAGGATTTCCCGGTTCCCGGCAAACCGCTAACCACAATAAAGGCAGGTTTTACCATCGGGTCCGGAAGCTGGCCTAAGCTTGCCGAGAGTCTCTGCGCATCAGAAATAACCCGGGTATCTTCCATAACCTTGATTATAGAATGTTTTGCTCTAATCTGCTAGTTAGTCAGGGAAATTACGTGGCTAATTACTAAAAATTAGGCTTGAGCTTAATCTCCAGTACGCACCACCTGCTCTGGAGGAATGCAGGCGGTGGTATCAGTAACAATCGCCGTTTTTTTCATCTGGTTCTGCTTTGTAGAACGAAAATGATGCTTTTAGCTATTTTCTCCTTGACTGCCAGAAGTGATAATCTCTGTCAAAAATGAGATTCTTCTTGCTGCCAGTATTGCTTGCGGGTTCCCTGAAACTGGTTAAGTTTCTGATTACTAGAAAGACGGGAAGCGCTAGAGAGTAAGCGATGAGCATGACCGAACCATTGAGCTGCCAGACAATCAAGGGCAGGAAAGCCAGGCCGATGATAATTGCCAGCCTGAAGTTGCTGGTGACAATGATGATTATCACTATTATTGCCAGGCTAATCGCTGCCTCAGGGGGTACCAGCCCCAGGAATACTCCTATGGTAGTGGCGGCGCCTCTACCTCCCTTAAATTTCAGGAAGACAGGCCAGACATGTCCGACCACGCAGGCGAAACCAGCGACAAATATCCATATCAGAGAGAGGTCGAGCCATTGGGCAATGAGCACGGTGAGTGAGCCCTTGGCTATGTCAGCAATGAGAACAGCCAAACCGGGTAATAGACCTATCTCCCGCAGGGTGTTCAGGGTGCCCAGGTTGCCGCCGCCTACCTGCCGGATATCCACCCCCTTTTTCAGACGACCGGCGATGTAGGCGAAGGGGATAGAACCCAGTAGATAACCGACGACTATCGCTATAATTGCATTGATTACCATTTAATAAGTTCCTGTACCAGTGTTGTATTGAGATATCGAACAGATTGAGTTAGCGGTTCCCCTTGCTTAATCTTCGGCGTAAAAAGCAAGTCCTAGAGTCCCGGTGCCGCAGGCATAGCCCATCAGCGGGCTGAACTCGGTAAGTAAAAGCTCGGCGCAATTGAACTCAGCGGCTACCCGTTCCTTTAGCTTTTCGGCTTCATCCAGGGCGTAGGCATGCATCACGGCAACATGCACCGGTCTTTCCCCGACTTTATTTCTCATCATTCGCAGTATGCGGTCTATGCCGTGTTTTCGGTCTCTCACTGCCCCGGAAAAATTTACTGCTCCCGAAACGGTTAATATTGGTCGGATATTGAGTACGGAACCCACCCGGGAGGCTATCTTGGGTATGCGCCCGGAGCGGTAAACATGACTGATTGTGTCCAGGAGAACAACAGCATTTACCTTGTCTTTCATCTCCCGGGCAATATTAATCACCTCGGGCAGGTCCTTCCCGGCCATTGCTGCCCGCGCTGCAGCCATGGCAACAAACCCTTCGGCTGTAGTCGCCGTCTGGGAGTCCAGTATCTCAATGGAAGTCCCGGGGAGTTCGTCTTTGGCTAATTCTTTGGCTTCCAGGACAACATTGTAGAGAGTACTGAGTTTGATGGAGATGGTAATACAGAGAATGTTCCTGGCTCGCTGGCTTGCCTGGCGGAAAGTGTCAAGGCAGTCTTGGGGTGGGGCAGCTGAGGTCTTAAAGGAATCAGGGTCTTGCAGGAATAATTCATAGGCTTCCGATGGAGTTACATCTACCCAATCACGGTAGACCTTACCATTGGCGTAAAAGTTTATTGGGATAATCTCAATCCCGTACTGCTCGACCAGTTCCTTGGTGAGACAGGCTATGCTATCGGTGACGATGGCTACCTTTTGCGTCAGGAACCTCCCGTGCTTTGCCATTGGCACTGGCGGTTAATAATTGGTGACCAATAGGTTACTTTTTGACTTTCTTATGCGTCGTTCCAGCAAGGCAGGAATCAGGAACAGGCCTCCCATTGCCAGACCTAAAACCAGGAAGGCAAGCAAACTGAGCCTGCCATCGGCATAATAGACAATCATGGTCAAGGTTAGTAGCCCGGCTATAAATAAGAGGCCTATTCGCAACCAGCGCTGTCGCAAGCGAGTGAAGGTGACTATAGTTAAGGCTAAGGCTAAAAAGCTCAGTCCAATCCAGGGTGCAAATTCATGGACACGCTGTATGCTGTACTCGGTGGGTCCGCTTTGAGGCTCTATAGCCAGGAACCAGCCGGCTATGATTGGCACCGGTAGTAACATTAAGGAACTGAAAAGCCAGTCTCGCCTTACCGTTTGGTCTACAATGTAGTACAACCACCATAAAGCCAGTGGAATATAGAGGAATATTGCTATCCATGACCACCCTTGGGGTAGAAGGGGTAAAAGCAGACCAACCATGGCTACTGGTAACAAAGTATAGCCCAGCCAGGAGAAGACCCAGGCCGGCTTGCCGTGCCACCAGCCGTAGGCTATCGCACCGAGGATTAGTATTAGTGTGATTGATAGCCAGCCAATGTGGTGCCACCAATTGAGAACGAACAATAGACCGAAAAGCAGATGTGGCATTGAG
>DATKWF010000019.1:0-17997 GCA_035529715.1 Dehalococcoidales bacterium
GTAGTCACTGATACTGTTCCGGTCAAGGACGGCAAGAAGCTGGACAAAATTAAGGTTTTGTCAATAGCGCCGTTGCTGGGAGAAGCCATAAGTCGCATTCATACCGGTAAATCTATAGGAGCCCTGTTTGAGTTTGAGCAAAGATAAAAAGTTGGTGGAGGTGTATCGGGCGGCAAGCGAGGCAGAAGCTCAGATTATCAAGGGCTTGCTGGAAAGCCGCGGAATCCCCTGCCTTATGAAATCAAATGCGGCTCCTTCAGTGCACGTATTTGCCGTTGATGGCATGGGTGAGGTCAAAATTATGGTCTGGAGAGAGTTGGCAGAGGAAGCCAGAGGGCTGATTGGGAGGAAAGATAATGTTTGAGTGGCTCATAGGATTGTTTATAAGGTTTCTCAAGTTGCTGGGGAAGCCTTTTAAGTGGCTGGGGAGTCGTATTGTTGAGTCTAATGAAAAGGAGTTAAGACGTCTCCAGCCAATTGTAGACCAAATAAATTCACTTGAGCCTGAATTTGAAAAGCTCGGTGATGCCGAGCTTCGGACTAAGACAGACGAGTTTAAGGACAGGCTTAAAAATGGCAGCTCACTGGATGAGCTTCTACCCGAGGCGTTTGCTGCCGTGCGCGAAGCTGCCAGGCGGACTATAGGCCAGCGCCACTTTGATGTGCAGTTGATGGGAGGCATTGTCCTTCACCAGGGTAAAATTGCCGAGATGAAGACCGGTGAGGGCAAAACTCTGGTAGCCACCCTGCCTCTCTACCTTAATTCGCTTGCCGGTGGGGGGTGCCACCTGGCTACGGTCAATGATTACCTGGCGAGGCGCGACCCCTACTGGATGGGGCCTATTTACCACGCTCTGGGGATGAGCGTTGCCAGCGTATACCCCCAGCAGACTCCGGATGAGCACCAGCCCTCCCGTCTTTACGACCCCGACCATGACTCGGGGGATAGCCGGTGGCACCATTTCCGTTCTGTTTCCAGGAAAGAGGCATACGAAGCTGATATCACCTATGGCACCAGCAGTGAGTTTGGTTTTGACTACCTGCGGGACAACATGGTCATGGATTTAGCCCAGTATGTGCAGCGTCCCCTGAACTACGCCATTGTTGACGAGGTGGACAATCTCCTTATTGATGAAGCCCGCACTCCGCTTATCATCAGTGGCCCTGACGTTGAAGCCACGCAGAAATATCAGCGTTTTACCCATCTGGTTCTTCGCCTCAAGTCCGGGCAGGATTATGAGGTTCAGGAGAAGGAACGCAGTGTTGAGCCGACCGACACCGGTTATGCTAACATTGAAGCTCTGCTGGAGCGTGAAGGACTGCTGAAGTCGGCAAGTCTTTATGACCCGGGTAATGTCGACCTTATGCGCCACCTGAGAAACGCTCTTACCGCCAAAGAATTATACAGGAGAGACCGCGAATATGTAGTTAAGGACGGGCAGATAATCATCGTTGATGAATTTACCGGCCGGCTGATGATTGGTCGCCGTTATTCGGAAGGGTTGCATCAGGCAATAGAAGCTAAAGAAGGGGTTAAGGTTCAGCAGGAAACCAAGACCTATGCCGCCGTTACCATCCAGAACTACTTCCGCATGTACGACAAGTTAGCCGGAATGACCGGCACCGCCATCACTGAGGCAGAGGAGTTCCACAAGATATACCAGCTTGAGGTGGTGATTATTCTCACCCATAAGCCGATGATTCGTGAGGACTTTGCCGACCAGATTTACCGGAATGAGAAAGCTAAGTACCACGCCGTGGTAAATGAGATTGAGCAGCTTCACCAGCAAGGCCGCCCGGTGCTAATCGGCACCGTGTCTATTGAAAAGTCGGAATACCTGGGTGACCTCTTGATGAAAAAAGGTATCCCCCATCAGGTGCTTAATGCCAAGCTGCATGAGAAGGAGGCGGGTATCATCGCCCGGGCGGGTGAGCCGGGGGCGGTAACCGTTGCCACCAATATGGCGGGACGTGGCGTTGATATTGTGCTGGGGGGCAGCCTTGACGGGCAGGATGAGTCGGCGTGGCAGGAGAAGCACGATAGGATAGTCGGGGTCGGTGGGCTTCACATTATCGGCACCGAGCGCCATGAGGCAAGGCGGATTGATAACCAGCTGCGGGGAAGATCCGGGCGGCAGGGTGACCCGGGGAGCTCTCGCTTCTATATGTCTCTGGAGGATGATATTGTGCGGCGCTTCGGTGGCGACCGTATTAAGGGGTTTATGGAATGGGTGGGTATGGACGAGGATGTTCCCATTGAGAATAAACTGGTCAGCAAGTCTATTGCCGATGTGCAGAAGCGGGTTGAGGGCTACCATTTTGATATGCGCAAGCACCTGGTGGAGTATGATGACGTTATCAACCGGCATCGTGAGATTATCTATGGGGAGCGAAGGAAGATACTGGATGGTACCGACCTCAAGGCGAACATTCTGTCTATGGTCGGGGAGGAGATTCGGGATATAGTCGCCAGCCGCATGGCTGATGAGCATGGTGTTGACTGGGATATGGCCGGCTTGATGTCTGATGTTGCCACCATTTTCCCGCTGCCGCCGGCGTTCAAGGCTGATGCCCTTGCCCAGATGAAGCCGAAACAGATTGAAGACAAGCTGATTGAGCAGGCTGAAGCCCTGTATGAAGAGCGGGAGAGGGAACTGGGTGCCGATAACATGAGGGTGCTGGAGAGGATGCTGATGCTGCGCACCATGGATAACCTGTGGATAGAGCACCTGACGGCGATGGAGAACATGCGCCTCGGGGCGGGGTGGCAGACCCTGCGCCAGACGCGGGCGGTGGATGCCTATAAGAATGAAGGATACCGGCAGTTTCAGGTGTTGCTGTCCACCATCCAGCATGATGTCGTTCACACCATATATCATGTTAAAATTGAAAGGAAGGAAGCGCCCCAGCCGGCAACGTCGGCAATGGCACAGGCGGCTGGCGACCGTGGCCTCGGTAAAAAGCAGCGGCTGAGGGCTGGCGGCAAGAAGATAGGTCGTAACGACCCTTGCCCCTGCGGCAGCGGCAAGAAATACAAACACTGTTGTGGAAGGTGAAAGTACAATGACTGATGAAGAGCTAACCCAGGCAACGGAGGAAATAACTGAAATCCTGGACAAGCTGCATAATTCCGAAAAGCCGCTGACCAAGGAGGAGCAAAGGCGCAAAAAGGTGCTTTCCGCCCGCAAGCAGCTTCTCCGTGTTATAAAAGTGGCCAAAGAGAGGAATGACCGGACTATGGAAATTAAAACTGGCATAGAGTACACCCTGGTAACATCGCTCGGAGAGAAACACCCGCATCTACTGATGTTTTTAGCGCCTATCGTAAGGTCCAAGTTCGGCTGGACGGTGTTTTAGGGGGTAGGGGGGGTAAAATCAAATCCCATGCAAAACACTGAAATCGCCGCCATATTTGATGATATTGCTGAGCTTTTGAAGCTCAAAAAGGAGAACATCTTTAAGATAAGAGCTTACCAGAAGGCGGCACGCTCTGTTGAGGAGCTGAAGGTGGACGTGGTGCAGCTGGTGGCTGAAGATAAACTGGGGGAAATACCGGGGGTGGGGGAGGCAATTACCAAAAAGATTACCGAGCTGGTAACCACCGGGCACCTTGGCTTCTACGAAAGGCTGAAGACTGAATTCCCGGAAAGGGCTCACTCCGCTCAGGGTCAGGGTACAAAATGACAGATTCGGCTGACCGCTTATCTTTTTCCCAATCACTCACGACCAGCGATGCTGAGGCGATAAGACACCTTGAGCAGGCAATCACCGGCGGCAAGCAGTGGTATATCGCCTTGCTTGAGACAATCGGGTTGTGGAGTTCGGCTGATGAGGCGCGTGACGGGTGTGTTTATCACTACCTTATTGATGGTGAAGCCTTCGACTGGCTGCTGCTGGCGGGACGACTGTGTGAGGCAGTGGATGGTTTGTTGCCGGCTGATGAGAAGGACGCTCTCCTTTTCTACGGTAAACCGCCGCTCAGACTGGACTCGAAGCAGGTAAAGAAGCTGATTGGCAGCAGCAAGTATAATCAATATCTTAACTACTTTTATGGCGTTACCGTGGAGCAGGCTCTAATCCTGACGGTTCAGGAGGAGGTGTACAAGGAGAGGGGGGCTTTCAGTTCCTGTAACGGGCAGGATACGGATGACGAAGCTTACCGGCGTATCTACGGTGCGACCAAGTCGGCGCTGCTTAAGCGCTTCAGGCGTGAAAGAGGTTACCCTCAACTCAGGTCTATCAGTCTAAACCAGCTGAAAGAGTTTACCTACTGGCTGTTTAAGTATCGTCTGAAGGAGTGTGACAAGGCCAGGGTCGCCAGTGATACCAGGAAGGCGCTGGAACAGTTAAAACGCCAGTGGAGTAAGAGAGGTTTCTCCGGGGCGCTGGTGGCGGATGAGTTGTCCGCTGAGCACTATTGATGCTGGTTAGATGGCTAAGTTTTTGTAGTCTCCCTCGGCGCTCTTATCACGAGTAGCGGTACGTTCCCTTTGCGCAGCACCTTCTCGGTAACGCTGCCCAGTGCCCACCGGCTGATACCCGACCGACCGTGTGTTGACATCGCCACCATGTCGGCGTTGATTTCCTGGGCGACTTTAATAATCTCCTCAGCCGCATTGCCGGCTCTTACCTCGGAGTTCACCGTGATTCCCTTGCTTCTCAAGCCTTCACCGGCTTTGTCCAGGTAGTCTCTGGCTTTCTTCTTGATTTGCTCTATCTCTTCCTCGGTATAGGGAACGAAGGTACTGGTCTCTACATCGATGGCATAGTGTGTCAGCGAGGTTATTACCTGAAGGAGGGTAACTTCCTTTTTGATTCTCGCTGACAGCTTGAGTACCAGTTCCTCAACATGGAGCAGGGCGGTCTCGCCCACTTTGGAACCATCCAGCGGAATAAGAATTCTTTCACTCATTTTATACCTGCCTGAAATTTAAATAATTTGCTGTTTGAGTCTCTCCAGCCTGTCCGCCAGGGTGTGTAGCTTCTGGCGTTCCTTGTCAACAACAGCGGCTGGTGCCTTGGACAGGAAAGCCTGGTCGCTGAGTCTGCTTTCAAGACGGCTAATTTCAGCTTTGGTTTGCTCTATCTCTTTATTAAGGCGTTTCCTCTCCGCTTCAAGGTCAAACATACTTGCCATGGGTATGGTTACTTCACTCTCTTCGAGTACCAGTGCCAGGGCATTTTCTCTTGATGCACCTTTGGCTCGGCTATTCAGGAAGGTAACCGGTTTTGCCCGGGCCAGGGTCTGGATAGCCTCAGAGTAGGGGATAATATCTGAAGTCAGCTTATCGGCGTAAATCTGTGCCTCAATCCACCGCCCGCTCTCCACCTTATATTGGGCGCGGGTATTACGGATGGAGCGTATTATTTCTATTATTGCTGCCATGACCCGTTCTGCCTGCGGGTCAATTGCGGTAGCATCAGCTTCAGGATAGGTTGCGGTCATTATGGATTCACCCGTTTGCCAGTCTGAAGGTAGGTGCCGCTTGAGGTTCTGCCACAGCTCCTCGGTGATGAAGGGCATGAAGGGGTGCAGCAGGCGGAGCGAGGTCTCCAGAACGTGAACCAGGGTGGGGAGAGGCGATGGTGAATCACTCTCAGGGCGGAGGCGAACCTTGGCAAACTCAATATACCAGTCGCAGAATTCACCCCACAGGAAGTCATGGATTTGCCGCTCGGCTTCTCCAAATTGGAAGTCATCCATCAGGCTGGCGGCGATGGATACGGTGCGGCTGAGACGACTCAGTATCCAGCGGTCTTCTACTGGAATCAGGTCTCGCTTGATTTCCATATCGGTGTCGCCTGGCTCGATGCTCCTGACCACGAACCGGGCGGCATTCCACAGCTTGTTGGCAAAGTTGCGCCCGCCTTCCAGCTTTGACTGGGTCAGCTTGGTGTCATTTCCCGGCGAGGTGCCGGTGGACAGCGCAAACCGCACGGCGTCGGTGCCGTATTGCTCAAGCGTGACAATGGGATTGAGCACGTTGCCTCTGACTTTGCTCATCTTATCCCCACGCTCATCGCGTACCAGTCCGTGGAGGTAGACGGTGTGGAAGGGGATAACGCCGGTATCTTCCAGACCCATCATTATCATTCTGGCTACCCAGAAGAAGAGGATATCATAGCCGGTTTCCATTACCGCGGTCGGGTAGAAATAGCGCAGGTCTTCAGTATCGTCGGGCCAGCCCAGGGTGGAGTGGGTCCACAGCGCTGAGCTGAACCACGTATCCAGGACATCCGGGTCCTGTTCTATGTTGGTTGAGTTGCAGTGGCTGCAGGCCTGGGCATCTTCAACGCTTACGGTCAGCTCACCGCAGTCATGGCAGTACCATACCGGGATGCGGTGCCCCCACCAGAGCTGTCGACTGACGCACCAGTCGCGGATATTTTCCATCCAGTTGAGATAGACCTTGGTGAAGCGCTGGGGAATGATGGCAATCTGTCCCTCGGTGACAGCTTTGATGGCGGGCTGTGCCAGAGGCTCTGCCTTGATAAACCACTGCTTGCTGGCCAGTGGCTCAACAATAGTCTGGCAGCGGTCACAGTGCCCGACCGAGTGGCTGTAGGGCTCGGTCTTCACCAGGAGTCCGTCTTTTTCCAGGTCGTTAAGTATCGCCTTGCGGCAGGCAAAGCGGTCAAGGTTGACGTAAGGTCCTGCGTTTTCATTCATGGTGGCATCCAGATTCAGTATGTGAATCAGTGGCAGTCCCTGTCGCTGTGCTACATCAAAGTCCACCGGGTCATGAGCCGGGGTAATTTTCACAGCCCCGGTACCGAACTCAGGGTCAACCGCTTCATCAGCGATAATCGGGATTTCCCGGTTCACGGCGGGCAGGATGGCTTTCTTGCCAATCATGTTTTTAAACCGCTTATCCTTGGGGTTGACGGCTACCGCCGTATCACCAATTATGGTCTCCGGTCGGGTAGTCGCCACGGTAATGTATTCTTTGCTGCCGTCAGCCAGGGGATAGCGGACATAGTATAGATGCCCGGTTATGTCTTTATGGGCTACCTCAAGGTCGGAGAGAGCAGTAGCACAGCGGGGGCACCAGTTGATGATTCTTTCCCCCCGGTAGATTAACCCTCGCTGATACAGGCGGACAAAGGCGGTGCGCACTGCCTTGCTGGGCCCCTCATCCAGTGTATAACGCTCCCGGCTCCAGTCGCAGGAGGCTCCCAAGCGCTGGTGCTGCTGAGCAATAATCTGGCGTCGGCTGTCTGCCCACTGCCTGATTCTCTCCTGTGTTTTGCCCCGCCCCAGCTTGTGCCGGTCGATGCCTTCTTTAGCCAGTATCTTCTCCACCACCACCTGGGTGGCGATGCCGGCATGGTCAACGCCGGGGAGCCACAGCGTGGGGTCGCCCTTCATCCGGTGCCAGCGGGTCATGATATCTTCCAGGGTGGCAGTCAGGGCGTGCCCGATGTGAAGCTCACCGGTGACGTTGGGTGGGGGCATGATGATGACAAAGGGTTTCTTGGCGGGGTCTATCCGTGGTTTGAAGCAGTCATTCTCCAGCCAGAACTGGTACCACTTCTGCTCAACCTTGCCCGGCTCGTAGGCTTTGGGCATTTCATAGTCAATATTTGGTGCTTGTGTCATAATTATCTCTTTCTAGTTCTGTTGCTTAATGACTTTGTCCGTATTTTTTATTGGGTGACCCCATCCCCTTTATCCCCTTCCCCTTTGTTTAAATCCCTCTCGCTCTCCCTTTGAGAAAGGGAGAAGTTCTCCCCCCTTTGGCAAAGGGGGCTCAGGGGGATTTCCCCTGGGGCTTTGCCCCTCTTTAACTTCCCTTTCTTTGGGGGTGGGGGGATAGGTTGCTAAATAAATTCCACTACCTTATCCAGTATCTTATCCGCTACCTCTCTCTTGCTCAGCAGAGGTAGGTTATCCACCTTACCGTTTCGGTCAATCATGGTTACTTTATTGGTATCGGTGCCGAAGCCGCTTTTGGCATTGGTAATATCATTGGCGACGATGAGGTCAAGGTGCTTCTTCTCAAGTTTTCGTTTGGCGTTGGCAACTAAGTTTTCACTCTCCGCGGCAAAGCCGACCCTGAGGAAGTCACCTTTTACCTCGCTGATAATATCCGGTGTCCTGACCAGCTCCAGTGTCAGGCTGGCGGTTTCTTTCTTAATCTTGGCTTTGGCTGCCTCTTTGGGGTGGTAATCGGCGACGGCGGCGGCCATAATCAGGGCATCAGCTCTGGCTACGGCTTTGGCTACTGCCGACTTCATCTGGCTGGCGGTCTGGACATGGGTAACCTTAATGCCTGCCGGGTTGGGTAGGGAGGTGGGGGCGGTGATTAGCTGGACCTCAGCCCCTCTGTCCCGGGCAGCTTCGGCTATGGCATAGCCCATCTTGCCTGAGGAGCGGTTCCTGATGTGGCGGACAGGGTCAATCGGTTCCTGGGTGCCGCCGGCAGTAACCACGAACCTTTTACCGGCTAAGTCACCTTTTTTGCCCAGTACCTGCTTTATGGTGCCGATAATTGTCTCGGCTTCCGCCAGGCGTCCCCAGCCTGTTTTGCCTGAGACCAGGCGACCATACCCGGGTTCAATAATGATGAAACCTCTGGCTTTGAGTTTGGCCAGATTTTCCCGGGTGACGGGATTCTGGAACATGTTATCATTCATGGCTGGTGCCACGATGACCGGAGCTCTGGTCGCCAGCACCAGGCAGGTAAGCATATTGTCGGCGATACCGGCTGCCAGCTTGGCGATGGTGTTAGCCGTGGCCGGGGCAATAACCACCGCATCAGCCGCCTCAGCCAGGGCGATGTGTTCCGGGCTGAGCTCGGAGGCGGGCTCAAACATGTCGGTTACCACCGGCCTGCCGGTAACGTTGCGCAGGGTCAGCGGGGCGATGAACCTGGTGGCTGACTCGGTCATAACTGCTTCAACCCTGGCTCCGCCCTGGGTCAATTTACTGGCAATGTCGGCTGCCTTATAGGCGGCAATACCTCCGCTTATGCCCAGTATTATGGTTTTGTCAGCTAACATTATTTGTCTCCTCAGTTAACCTCCCCGTCAGGTCAGGCTTTGTTCATCAGGTAGATGAGTCTTAACCCGATGAGTGTCAAATCGGGGTTTATGGTATCAATAACGCTGGTTTCGTTGGCAATGAGTTCAGCATAGCCTCCGGTAGCCACCACCTTGGCTTTTTCTTCCAGTTCCTGTTGAATGCGAGCTACTATCCCTTCAACAAGCCCTACATAGCCAAAGATGATACCCGACTGCATGGCGGAAATGGTGTTGGTGCCGATAGCCTGTTTGGGTCGGGTCAGCTCCACACGGGGCAGCATTGCCGCCCGGGCGAACAGGCCCTCGGCAGCAGTAATTATACCCGGGGCAATAGCACCGCCCAGATAGTCACCTTCCTTGGATACCGTATCAAAGGTGGTGGCGGTGCCCAGGTCGGTGATGATTACCGGCCCGCCATACAGGTGATGGGCAGCGGCGGCATTCACAATGCGGTCAGCGCCGACCTCCCGGGGGTTATCCATGCGGATGCGCACCCCGGTCTTAACTCCAGAGCCTATCACCAGCGGTGAGGCATTAAAATACTGCTGGAATAACTTCTCAAAAGTGGCTATCAGTGGTGGGACGACACTGCACAGGGCTACCTCTTTGATACCAGATGTGTCAATGTTCTGGTGGTGCAGCAGGTTGAGCAGCAGGGCAGCATATTCGTCAGCCCTACGGTGGATGCCGGTAGCCATGTGCCAGGTAGCGCGAATCTTCTCGCCTTCAAAAACCCCGATAGTTATTTCAGTATTTCCAATGTCAATGGCTAATAGCATTTTATTTAACTCCACCAATCAGTCAGGATGGGCTTTCTTTTAATTGTTTAATGACCAGGGGTAATACTGGCAAAAGGTCGGTGGCAATCATACCGGTATCGCCCAGCCTGTCCCTGACTATCTCGCCGGCCTTGCCATGCAGGTAGACACCGAGGGTAGCAGCATCAAAGAGTGATAGACCCTGCGCCGCCAGCCCGGCTATAGCCCCGGTAAGCACATCTCCGGTCCCGGCTGATGCCAGCCCGGGATTGGCTGCCGGACTGATTCTGGTCTGACCTTCCGGCGTGGCAATAACCGTGTAAGCTCCTTTCAAAACAATTGTTTTCCGCCACTCTGAAGCCAGTTTCTTGGCTACCCCCGCTCTGTTCGATTGTATCTCTTCTACGGATAATCCGCTTAATCTTGCCATTTCACCCGGGTGCGGGGTAAGTATAGCATCATTGGTCAGCTGTTGCCACCATTTCGGTATTTTAGCCATGATGTTGAGCGCATCAGCATCAATGACCAGCGGCGGCAGGTCTGTTTTGGCAAGCAGGGAACTGACGAAGTCAATGGCCGACTGGCTCTGTCCCAGGCCGCAGCCCAGTAGCAGGACATTATAGTCACTCAAGTGCTGGTGTATAAGTTCAACGGCTTGAGGTGAGATAATGCCGGGTTGGGATTCGGGCAGGGGGAGGTAGGTTGTCTCCGTTAGCTTGGTAGCCAGAATCGGTTGCAGGCTGGCGGCGGTTGCCAGGGTTACCAGTCCCGCCCCAACCCGCATGGCGCCACTGCAGGCAAGGTAAGCGGCGCCGATGTAGTTAATTGAGCCGGCTACCACCAGCACTTTGCCAAAAGTTCCCTTGTTGGCGTTAAGTGGGCGCTCGGGGAGGGCGGTCCTTGCCCATTCATCGGTGATGAGCTCGGTAGTTATTGAGTCGGCAAGGTAGCCAGGTATGCCGATATCGGCTATGGTTACTTTACCCGCCCTTTCCGCCCCGGGAAAGTTGAATAGGCCCGGCTTGGGCAGGCCGAGGGTAATAGTATTATCCGCATGGAGGCAGGCAGGGTCAACGGCACCGGTATCTGCATTGAGTCCCGACGGCAAGTCAAGGGCAATGATGCGAAGGCCTGTCTTTCTGGCTCTGCTCACCCTGTCTAAGACCTGCTGGAAGGTACCCTGAAGCGGGCGGACTTTGCCGGTACCGAGGAGAGCATCAATCACGCCGCTGGCTGAGGAAAGTAATTCGTCAAATTTTTTCAGGTTTTCATCCTGTGCTGCTTCAACACAGGTTAACCCCCGTTGCTGAACCAGCTCGAGGTTTGGGTCATTGGTCCGCTGAGCGCAAAGGTAGAGGCTGACCCTGGCCCCCCGGTCATGCAGGTGGCGGGCAGCAACCAGCCCATCCCCGCCATTGTTGCCGGGTCCTATCAGGAAAAGAATGTGCTGCTGGTCAACAGGGCTGAGAATTCGCCGGGCTTCTTCAGCCACCGCTTTGCCGGCATTCTCCATCAGGACGCTGGTTGGCAGGCCAGTCCTGGCACATTCCTCTTCTATCCGGCGCATCTGCTCGCTAGTTACAATTTTCATGGCAAACCATCCATCTGGTTGCTAATTTGAGTGTAGCAGTATCCCTGGCTTACGGTCAAGCGGTATCCTGACAAACTGTGCCTCTCAATAGATGTCATCTATCCATATCCGCTTGACAAAGTTTTTTATAGAGATTACGATTTTGCTGGGGTCGTGCTAGATGGGGAGCCAGCGGTGCCCTGAACCTGCAATCCGCTATAGCAGGGTCGAATTCCTGTCTGAGGCTCTTGTCTGGTGGGACTACTTGGACTAAGCGGTGTTGAAGGCCGGGTCCTGCGCGGCAGAAAACTATGAACCCCGTCAGATCCGAGAGGAAGCAGCGGTAAATAGTAATTTCTGGGTGCCGTAGGGTCACCTGGCTGGAGCTGGCTGGTTTAAGCAAGCTATTGGACAGTGTCGAGGACAGGTGCACGGCCTCATTATCATTTTGGCGATAACAGGGGACAGAATACAGGCAGGTGTTATTTGGAAACAGAGTCACTGCTGATTCAAACCAAAAGAATGCTGCGCCAGTTTGACCTCAGGGCAAGAAAGCGACTGGGACAGCACTTTCTTGTTGACGGAGAAGTGCTGAAACATATTACCTCGGCCGCTGACCTGAACCCCACCGATATTATTCTAGAGATAGGGCCCGGTCTGGGTATCCTGACACGGGAACTGGCCAGTAAGGTCGGTCGGGTCATTGCTGTGGAACTGGACAGCAAACTGGCGGCTATTTTGAAAAAGACAACTGATTCTTTTAACAATGTTACCATTATCAATGATGATATACTTCACCTTGAACCGGAGGCTTTACTAGCCGAGCCAGAAAAGAAACTCCAGGCGGTAACCAGTCCCTACAAGGTAGTTGCCAATCTGCCTTATTATATTACCTCCCTCGTCCTGCGCCATTTCCTTGAGGCATCGGTTAAGCCGGAGACGATGATAGTCATGGTGCAGAAGGAAGTGGCTGAAGCTATAGTTGCCGAGCCCGGTCAGAGGAGCGTGCTCAGCATCAGCGTGCAGTTTTACGGGAAACCGGAAATAGTCAGCTATGTGCCGGCTGAGTCTTTCTACCCGGTGCCGGAGGTCGACTCAGCCATATTGCGAATTGCCGTTTACCACCGGCCAGCAGTGACAGTAACCGACGAAAAGGGCTTTTTTAAGCTGGTGCGGGCGGGTTTTGCTGCCCCCCGCAAGCAGATAGCCAACTCCTTAGCCCAGGGTCTGGGCCTGGCCAAGGCTGAAGTATTGACCCTGTTGGAGAGGTCGGGTATAGTGCCAAAGCGGCGTGCAGAGACACTGACCCTTGAGGAATGGGCACGACTATGGCAGGTATTCACTCAAGCCATGGGAGAAAAATAGTATGCTCACAGTTTTAGCACCGGCCAAGCTAAACTTAACGCTTGAGGTTCTGGGCGGGCGCCCGGATGGCTACCATGAAGTCCGCAGCGTCATCCAGACGATAAACCTGTGCGATAGCCTTAACTTCCAGCTCAGCCGGAGTGTCAGCATTAGGTCCAGTGTGCCGGACTGGGCTTCGGAAAAGAGCCTGGTGTCCCGGGCGGTCAGCCTGCTCCAGGAGACCACCGGTTGTTCTGATGGAGTCAGCATAGAAGTCATTAAGCGCATACCCCTGATGTCGGGGCTGGGTGGTGACAGCAGTGACGCCGCCGCTACCCTGCGCGGACTGGATAAGCTATGGAATCTGGGCTTAACCCGGGAGAAGTTGCTTGATTTAGCTGGACAGCTGGGCTCGGATGTAGTCTTTTTCCTTTACGGCGGCACGGCTCTGGCGGAGGGGAGGGGTGAGGTGGTGATTCCCCTGCCGCCACTACCCCGCCGGTGGATTGTCCTGGTGGTGCCGGATGTGCCCCGGCTGCCGGGGAAGACAAAGCAACTCTATGCCAGTCTTAACCCTGGTCACTACACTGACGGGCAGGTAACTGCGAAACTGGTAACAGCATTAAGAGAAGGCAGAGAATTTACGCCGTCCCTTCTGTTTAACACCTTTGAAAATGTAGCCTTTACTTATTTTTCCGGGCTGAATACATATCAGGAGCAACTGGTGAAGGCCGGTGCCGATAATATTCACCTGGCAGGGTCGGGTCCGACTCTATTCTCCATGGTAGATGACAGGACCCGGGCTGAGGAGATGCTTGGTTATCTGGAAGGGCAGGGGGTAGAAGCTTACCTGGCGGATACCCTGTCCGCCGTAGACCAAATATAGTGAAGCAGTTTATAATTAGTCTATAACCTGTTGTAGGAGGTGCCAAATGGGAGACACAGAGAAAAATCTGCAGGAAGCGTTTGCTGGAGAAAGTCAGGCTAATCGGCGCTATCTGTTCTTTGCTGATAGGGCGGAAAAGGAGGAGCATCCCCAGATAGCCAGGCTGTTCCGCACCGCCGCTGAGGCGGAGACAGTCCATGCCTACCACCACCTCAGGAACATGGATGGTATAAAGTCAACCAGGGAGAATCTGGAAGCGGCTATCAGCGGGGAGCACTACGAGTTCACCAAGATGTATCCCGGCTTTATTGAGCAGGCAAAAGAGGAAGGCAACAAGCGTGCTGAGAGCGGTTTTAATTTTGCCAACAAGGTGGAGAAAGTCCATCACGACCTCTACCAGAACGCACTGGAAGCCCTTGAGGCAGGGAAAAAGTTAAAGGATGAGCCTTACTTTGTCTGCGCGGTATGCGGCTACACGGTTGGTGGTGAAGCTCCTGATGAATGCCCCGTCTGCGGCGCACCCGCCAGCCGGTTCAAGCGGGTGGACTAGTTTTTTGCAGGGCTAAAGGGTGAGGGGTTGTTAAATAACCTCTGGGGAAAGCTAAAAAGAGTAAAACTGGTTCAAGAGACAAAGTTATTTTAACTCTTTTGACCAACGAGTTCCGTTGACTTCCCAAGGAAATGCCGGAGCAACGCGAAGCGCCTTGCGCTTATTCTTATAGAATAGCGACATCTGTATATTCTTGAATTCCTTATGAAAGGAAAATTTTCTAGACTCTACAAGGTCAATTAGTATTAGAAGGAGTGGCCACCGTGCGCCTTCCCATTCTTTCATTACGTAACTGTAAACCTTTTTGATATTTGGTGTATGAGTATAAGTTATAAGCGCCGCGTATTTAAGTAGTCTCTTTCTACTTTTGTCTTTACTCCATATCTTGTGTAGTTTTAGCTTTTCTAGCTCGTTAGCTCGCCATACTCCTTCCCACTCCCATTCTATAGCCACTTCGTCGCCTTCAGCGCTACGAAGCACCGCATCCTTTCTCCCACCTCTCTCAAATCTTGCAGCGAGTCCCATGAGGTCAGCTATGTTACGAACAACTATTCCAATATGGATAGTCCAATCAGTGCGCTTAGCGCCTGTAGACGCTAAATCAATCGGGAAGTCACGATGCCAAAAATATTGAAAAAGTGTGGCAAAATCTTCTGGAGATGCCCATTTCTTGTATAATGCCATCTTCAAATCTTCTCCTATTTCTTGAGCATGGTCCAATTTATGTTCCTTAATCCCTATTCATCCACCCCTCCACCAATCTCTCCTCATCCTTCCTACTGCTTATTTTCCCATCCAGCCTGGCGTTGCGGAGAAGGTTCAGTATCTCTTTAATGCGGGGACCGGGGGCTACCCCCATTTTTTGCAGGTCGTCACCGGTAAGCGCTGGCTTGACATAACGTAGCTTGTTGAGGAATAAGTCAATGCGCTGGCTGACCAGCGGTGAGTCAATGGCTATGGAACTGGCTGCAATTGCCTTTGCCGAGTAGCCCTGAAGCAGGGAGTAAATACCGCTCTGGGTGAGGTCTGGGTTAGCCAGTAGCCCAAGCTCGGCTTTAATTCCAGCCGTGTCGTGCAGTATCCGGGCAACTGACTTGGGGAATCTGAGGTGTGAAACCAACTGCTCATTTTCTTCCGCGGTTAGCATATAAGCCAGCAGGGACAGGTAGAAATCAACTGACGGTAGGTCAGGAGAGCTGAGCTGCCGCGCCTGCCCAAATTTATCTGCCAGCCAGTCGTTGCCCTCCAGCGATGGGTGCAGCCAGACCAGTACTCCCAGCTCGTCAGCCCGGCGCAGGACTTTCTCCGGGAGTTCCTCTCTTAATATAAGCTCCAGTTCGTGCCGTATGCGGTCGCCGCTTATGGTATCCAGCCAGGACATGTCCCGCTTGAGTATCTGTAACGTGTTCGCTTCAAACTGAAAGCCCAGCCGCTGCTCGTAACGCAGCCCCCGCCAGATGCGGGTGGCATCGTCTTTAAAACTCTTTTCGTGCAGCACACGGATAAGTTTGCGCTCAAGGTCTTCCCTGCCGCCATAAAGGTCAAGCAGTTCTCCGTAGCGACCGGGCTGAAGCTCAACTGCCATAGTGTTAATGGTGAAGTCGCGGCGGAAAAGGTCGTCTTTAATAGAGCCGGGTTTCACTGCTGGCAGTGCTCCGGGCTTGGCATAGGTCTCTGAGCGGGCAGAAGCCAGGTCAACACTCCACTTGTCCCACTGAAGTTTGGCGGTGCCGAAGCGGGGATGGGTCACCAGCTTGGCCGGGGTAGCACTCGTTAGCTGGCCGGCCAGACTTATGGCATCTCCCTCTACAACCAGGTCAAGGTCAAAGTTAGCCCGCCCCAGGAGCAGGTCGCGGACCACCCCGCCGACAAGATATAACGGCTGCCTCCGGTTCTGTGCCGCCTCGCCGGCTGCCTGCATAAACTTAACCAGCTCGGCAGGTAGCTGGTGGTTAATCTTACTGGATAGGTTAATCGTCGCCACCATTTCGTCTTCAAACCTCAGTAGTCCAAATTATAGCACAGGTTGTAACCGTTGTTCGTTCAGGTCAGGTAGATAATGGCAATGCCGCCACAAATCATGGCGACAGCCACCAGCCGCAAAGCCAGCATTCCTCCATCCGACTGCCATTTCAGGAACCCGGGCAGGACACGACTCAGGATAAGTGCAGATAAAACAACGAATATAGGGCGACTCCCGATGATGGTGGAAACCAGTGATACCGGTCCGCTTTCCAGCGCCCAGAATGACAACACTGACGCCGCTGGTACCAGTATCTCATTAAAACTAAGCAGGGCCAGGGCTGATTTTCTGCCTTTCATGTTGGCCAGCTGATTGATAACAGGAGAGCGCACTGAGACCAGCAGAAAGACTCCGGACAGGCAGAATGCGGTGATGCTGAACATGTTCCAGGGTGAGATGTAGGCCAGGGCATACTTACTGGTTATATCCGCCAGGGCGAAAAACAGACTGGCCCCCAAAAGTAGTATGAATGGCTTGCCCAGCCGGATAGTAGTACCGGACGAATCCTGCTTGGCTGAGACCATTACCGCCCCGGCTACCACGATGATTATTGCCAGCCACTGCAGGTAAGCCAGAGTCTCCCCCAGAAATAGAATAGCGATAATTGCCACGAAAATGGGGTAAGTATAGACCACCGGTATAACCCGGGATACCTCCTCTCTGCGGAGGTTATGAAGCATTATGAGAGCTGCGGTAGTACGTAATATACCTGAGGCAACTGCCACCAGCAATGGCAATACACCGATACCTGTGGGCAGAGGGAATAACCAGATAAAAAGCGAACCATAAAACACGTGAAAGATACCCAGTGGTAGCAGGAACGCCCGAAAGCCTGGCATTCGCCTGGAGATAAGGTGGCTGTCAATAATGTTCACTACCGCAAAGGTAGCCGCACTCAGTAGCGCTATACTTGCCCAGTTCATAGTTGTTGGCACTCGCTTTCTAATGGGTAATCTTAACTAGCTTACACTAAAATGCAAAGCCTGCGCTACTCCGCCAGTTTGTCATTTATCCTGTATATCCGTATAATAGACTGCATAACGGGTACAGATTATGAAGGTAGTTTCAATCGTGGGAATGGCTGGTTCCGGCAAAACAGAAGTTGCCCGGCTACTCGAAAAAAACGGCTTTATCAGGATAAGATTCGGTGATGTTACTGACGAAGAAGTAGGGAAGAGGGGCCTGGAGCTGAACGAAAAAAACGAACGCCACGTCAGGGAGCTTCTCCGTGAAGAGCATGGAATGTCGGCTTACGCCCGGCTTAATCTATCCAGGATTGATTCTGCCCTGAAAAATGCTGACGTGGTGATTGACGGGCTTTACTCGTGGGAAGAATACACTTTTCTCAAAGATTATTATCAGGACAATTTTTACGTGGTCGCTGTCTGGTCGTCACCGAAAACAAGGCATGCCCGCCTGAACAACAGGTCAACCCGACCGCTCACGTCAGAAGAAGCTGCCAGCCGTGACCGGGCAGAAATAGAGAATTCCAACAAGGGCGGACCTATCGCCGTCGCTGATTTTACTATCATCAACGAGTCTTCGCTGGAAAATCTGAAGAAGGAAGCAAGTAAGGTTATCTCTGAATTAAGATGAAAAACCTGGCCAGACTTGATAGTGACGAGTATTTTTTGAAGATAGCCTCGGTGGTTGCCGAGCGCTCGACCTGCCGCCGCCATCATGTCGGCGCAGTGGCAGTAAGGGACAAACACATACTGGCTACCGGCTATAACGGTGCTGCGTCTGGTCGCAAGGACTGCCTTGAGCTTGGCTGTCTAAGGGATGAGTTACATATACGTTCAGGTGAAAAACACGAGATTTGCCTGGCTATCCACGCTGAGC
>DATKWF010000020.1:0-12677 GCA_035529715.1 Dehalococcoidales bacterium
AGTGAAATAAATTCTCCTTTATTAGACAATTGCTAACATCTTTACTAACGAACCTTAGCCCACCAGCCCCTCCAGTATCACCTTTGCCGCTTCCTTATCCAGAGGTTTATTGTTATTGCCGCACTTGGGCGACTGGACACAGCTCGGGCAGCCTTCCTGGCACGGGCACTCAGCGATTGCCCTTAATGTAGCCCGCCATAATTCGGCTATCATGTCAAAACCTTTCTCGGCAATACCAATACCGCCGGGATAGGCATCATAGATAAATATCTGGGCTTTCCCGGTATCGGGGTGGAGAGGGGTGGACACGCCACCAACATCATTGCGGTCGCACAGGGCAAACAGGGGAAGAATACCAATAGCCGCATGTTCGGCAGCATGCAATCCGCCGGCAAAGTCCAGCTCTGCCTCAGCCAGCCGGGCTGCAACTCCAGGTGGCAGGTCAAACCACAGCGCCACGGTAGGAAAAGTCTGCGGTGGCAAGTCAAGCGGCTCTTCCCCGATTACTTCCTCGGTGAACTGTGCCTTTTTCTTAAAGCCGACCACGATATTGGTAACCTCTACCTCACCCAGACACACTTTTACCTGCCCCAGGCTCTTTTCACGGTCTATCTTCACGATGTGTAAATCTTCTATCTCCTTGGTCTGGGTATAGTAATTAGCTGTAGTCGGTACCACGTAGGCAGTGCGGCTGGGCAGGTCAAGCTCGGTGACCAGATAGGACTCGCCCTGGTGCAGATAGATAGCGCCGGGGTGTATCTGGAAGAAAGCGACGCTGGCTTCCACAGTTTCCAGCAACAAATCGGTTGAGGTATCCATAACGGCAAAGTTCTGCCCGGTGGTGGAACGGATATTAACCGCCTGTGCCGGGTAGGCAATCGCCGGGGAAAGATACCACCTGTGGTTGCGTTCCCGGAGTATGCCCTGCTCCACCAGCGCTTCCGTTTCCCGACTCAAGGCAGAGCCAAAGAGCGCTTCATCATCGCTACTGAGCGGGCACTCCCAGGCGGCACACATCAGGTGAGCTCTCAAAATATAAGGGTTATCGGGATTAACCAGTACATTCTCAAAGCTGCTCTTAAAAAATGAGTCAGGGTGACGCATAAAATACTGGTCAAGCGGATTATCCAGAGCCACCAGGAAGCTCAGCGACTCACCCTGGCCCCGTCCACTCCTCCCCGCCTGCTGCCAGGTGCTGGCAATGCTTCCCGGATAGCCAGTCAGCACCGTGGCTTCCAACCCACCACTATCAATACCCAGCTCCAGGGCATTGGTCGCGACCACCCCCAGCAGCTGACCGCCAAAAAGCTCCCGCTCTATTTTTCGCCTTTCTTCGGGAAGATAACCCGCCCGGTAAGGCTTGATTAGATTTGACCGCTGCGGACTGATTTCGGCTAAACGCCGCTGTGAGTAGATATAAATAAGCTCGGTCAGACGGCGAGTGCGGGCAAAGGTCAGGGTGCGGATACCATTACTCACCAAATCCGTAAATAAGCTGGTTGCCTCGCTATTGGAACTGCGGCGGACACTCCTCGCTTTATCCATAAGCGGGGGATTCCAGAAAGTAAAGTCCTTGCCCCCGCTAGGCGAGCCGTCATTGTCAACCACCTCAAAAGGCAAACCCACCAGCCTTTCCGCGTGCTCACCAGGGTTGGCTATGGTTGCCGAACTGCAGATGAACTGGGGAGTTGCACCATAAAGGTTACACAGACGGCGCAGGCGACGCAGCACACCGGCAACATGGGAACCAAAAACACCACGATAGGTGTGAGCTTCATCTACCACCACATACCGCAGGTGGCGCAGAAACCTTGACCAGGACTGATGATTGGGCAGTATGCCGATATGTAGCATATCGGGATTGGTGAGTATTACCCTGGCTCTTTTCCTTATCCCGGCTCTCTCTGCCTGTGGTGTATCACCATCAAAGGTGGCCAACTCATCCACCTGGAACAAATCAGGGCAAAAGGACTGGTGCAGAACACGCAGCTGGTCCTGAGCCAGAGCCTTGGTGGGAAAGAGGTAAAGGGCACGGCTAGCCGACCCGGTTAGAAGTGCCTCCAGTACCGCGATGTTATAGCACAGGGTCTTGCCGCTGGCACTGGACGTGGCTACCATCACGTTTTTCCCTCGACGGGCCTTGTTTACTGCTTCCGCCTGATGAGAATAGAGAGATAACAGCCCCTGTTTGCGGAGGCAATCTTGAAGTCCAGGAAATAAAGGACTTTCCAGTTCGGCATAGGTCGCTTTGCGGGGCGGGATATGCTCAACATGGGCAACTTGACCAGCGTAGGTGTCCTGAGTCTTAAGATGATGAAGGAACGCTGCGGTATCCATTATGACTTCCTTCATCAAATAGGCAGAATCTCGATTTCATAGTCAAGTATTTCTACCTCAAACTTACTGCCAACCACAAAATCTACTACCTTGGACAGGACTTCATTAGTATGCCGGTTATCGTTGCTAACACAACAAATCCCTATGGTAGCCAGTTGCCACCGGTCGTTGTTATCAACCTCAGCCACCGAAACATTAAACTTGTTTCGTATCCGGGTGGTAATAGATTTCAATACCTGCCGTTTACCCTTAAGAGATGAGTTCTCCGGCAAGCGAAGGTTAATTTTACATACACCAACATTCATGACACATCTGCAACCTAGTACCCAATAATACTAACGTGGTCACTGCGCTGACCGGAGCTACTCAGGTATCTGCAGCAGTTCAATCAGGACATCGTCCGGGCTGAGGAAAAAAGCTACCTTTACCCCTGAAGGGTGTTCAACGATATCCTGCACGAACCTTATTCCTCTCCCCTTCAAGTCCGCCACAGCCGCCTCGATGTCGTCTGTCTTTATTCCGTAGTGTTCCAGTCCACAGCCGTCCGGCAAGGTATTGGATGTCAGGGGCTTTTCTCTAGGATTCGATATCTTGATTGACACAACGTCCCCATCGAGCAGCTGGCTCAGTAGAATCCGTCCATCGGATAGCGTGCTGCGCTCGACCATTTTAGCACCTAATGTCTTCTCGTAAAACTCGGCTGTTTTCAGTGGGTCATTGCTCACCAGGTGAACGTGTTCCATCCAGTAGTTAGGCATTTGGCAACTCCCTTCGATGGAATTTTTAAAGTCAACTACGGCCATTTTATAAGCCTTACCTGATGCCCGTCAAGTTTATCCCTTCCATCGATCACCCCTCCAGGTGTCAAACCAGAATGGCATAAGCAGTCTCAAAGCCATACATACTTGCCCAGGGCTGCACAGATATGCTATTATTATGAAAAGTTATCCTGTCTTCCAGTAGTTCGGCAGCTACCAAATCCCACAGGAGAAGAACAAGATGCCTAAGATTTATCTTATTGATGTGACCAACCGAGATGGGGTTCAAACCGCCAAACTTGGCTTGTCCAAGTTGGAAAAGACCATGATAAACATTTACCTTAATGAGATGGGAGTCTTTCAGTCCGAGGTTGGCTTCCCCACAACCAGACATGAGACCCTCTACCTGCAGGCCAACCTGGAACTGGCTGAAATGGGAGTCCTGAAACCCATACGCCTGGAAGGATGGATAAGAGCCATCGTTAGCGATGTGGAAACAACCTTTAAGCTGCTACCCAACATCAGACATCTCAACCTATCAATATCCATATCAGACCAGATGCTCAAGGGCAAGTTCCAGGGGAGAAAGAACAAGGATGACCTCATCAGTGACATGGCTGCCGCAGTTGATGCCGCCAAAGCCCTTGGTGCCGAGACTATAGGTGTCAATGCTGAAGACGCCTCCAGGACAGACTTGAATTTCCTGATCAAATTCGGCCTGGCGGCTAAAGAACACGGCGCTGATAGGCTCAGATACTGCGATACTCTCGGTTACGATAACCCGTTCACTATTTATGAAAGCACCAAGGCACTGGCGGAAAATACCGCTATGCCCATTGAGATTCACTGCCACGGTGACCTGGGGATGGCGGTTGCCAATTCTATTGCCGGCGCTAAAGGAACCATAGATGGCGGGCAGGATGCTTACATCAACACTACCGTCAACGGTATCGGGGAAAGGGCGGGGAATGCTGACCTGGTAGCAGTCATTTTAGCGATAACCAAATCAAAAGGGTTTGCCAGAAAATATCAGCTGGGAAACCCGATTGACCTGCGAAAGTCAGCCAAGCTAGCCGAGTTTGCCAGTTATGCTTTTGACGTGCCAATTCCATTAAACCAGCCGGGTGTCGGTGCCAATGCTTTTGCTCATGCCTCTGGTATACATGCCGACGGTGTGCTAAAAGACCCGGAAAACTACGAGCTGTACAGCTTCAAAGAACTGGGCAGGGGTAAACCAAAGTTTGTAGAAACCGGGAGAGAAATCATTGCCGGGCAATACAGCGGTATATCCGGCTTCAGCCACATAATGGGAAAAATGAAGATATCGTTCTCCAGCAGAGAAGAAGCTGGTGAGATTTTAGAGCTGGTAAGATATGCCAATGTAGAATCACATAAACCGCTTGTTGAAGACGAGTTAATATTCATAGCCAAATATCCCAAAATCGCCAAGAAGCTCTTAACTATGACCCCGCTGGCATAACCAAACTCAGCAGATAATAGCAAAGAGGCTGTTTTGAAAGGCAGCCTCTTTTCATTGGTCATGCATGAATGTGCTATTATTAGTATCAGGGTAGTATTCATATGCCCGCTGAGCTAAAGACGGCATAGTTTAGTTCGAATAATGGGACTCAAGCACAATGGCTAAAGAAGTAATAAGACTGGATGATATATGGGTGCACTATGATGGCATCCCGGTGCTGGAGGGAATAAACCTGTCCGTTGAACCTAACAAGTTCCTCGGCATCATAGGTCCCAATGGCGGTGGCAAGACCACCCTGCTCAAGGTTATCCTGGGACTGATAAAGCCAACCCGGGGCAATATCTCAGTCTTGGGACAACTCCCTGAAAAAGGACGGAAATCCATCGGCTATATTTCTCAATATACTCTGTTTGACCGTGATTTCCCGGTAAGCGTCTCGGATGCAGTGCTTATGGGCCGCTACGGCAAAGCCGGGCTGTACCGGCGTTACAGCGAAGAAGATAAAAGGGCAGCCAAGGAAGCCCTTAAGACCGTGGACATGCTGAATTACCAGAACCGACAGGTAGGCAAGCTTTCCGGTGGAGAACAACAACGGGTCTTCATTGCCCGAGCACTGGCTACCGACCCCAAAATACTGCTTCTTGACGAACCTACCGCCAGCATTGACCCGAATATGCAGGCTGAATTCTACGAACTCATTGAAAGTTTGAAGCGGAGAATGTCCGTAGTCATGGTTTCCCATGACATCAGCGCGGTTTCCATCCATGTAGACCAGATTGCCTGCCTCAACCACCAACTGTTCTACCACGGCTCAAAAGAGGTATCCGCCGAGGCACTGGAAAAGACTTACCGCTGCCCGATACAGCTTATAGCTCACGGCATCGTTCCACATCGTGTACTCAGGGAGCATTAAAGAAAAATGATGGAAGTGCTCCAGTATGAATTTATGCAGAATGCGCTGATTGCCGGTCTGCTGGCTGCCATCGCCTGCGGCATTGTCGGCGTATACGTAGTGGTAAAGAGGCTTGTCTTTATCAGTGGCGGCATTGCCCATGCCTCCTTCGGCGGTATTGGCCTGGGCTACCTTCTCGGCATAAACCCGGTACTGGGCGCCATGTTCTTCGCCATCGCCTCCGCACTGGGCATGGGTCTGGTGACCAAGCGAACCAAGCTTTCCGAGGACACTGCTATCGGCATCATGTGGGCGACGGGCATGGCACTGGGCATAATCTTCATTGGTCTGGCTCCAGGGTATACCCCAGACCTTTTCAGCTATCTCTTCGGCAGCATTCTGACCGTACCCACTTTTGATTTAATTCTTATGCTGATTCTGGATGTAATCATCATTGCTATAGTATTGCTGCTCTATAAAGAGTTCCTGCTTCTTTCCTTTGACGAGGAATTCAGCACCGTGGCCGGAGTTCCCACCCAACGCTTGTACCTCCTGCTGCTGTGCCTGATTGCACTGACCGTGGTCGTGTTAATCAGGGTGGTCGGCATTATTCTGGTCATCGCACTGCTCACCATACCCGCCGCGCTGGCCAGACAGTTCACCCATAGCCTCAAGAAGATGATGCTCCTTTCCATCCTGGCCGGTGCCGTCTTCACCTTCAGCGGCCTGTGGCTTTCTTACTTGCTTGATTTGGCTTCCGGGGCGACAATTATCCTGGTGGCAGGAATCGTCCTTTTCATATCTTTTGGAATTTCCAGACTACGCCATAGAACCCAGAGTCAGACACCCCACTGAATTGCCCCGATACCAGATGTTTTTTACTTAACCTGCCAGTACTGCACGAATAATATATTGCCCATTCGGAATACATAACCTATAATCATTAGAGATATAAGGAGCATAATTACGAATCTATCAGTTCAATTAGCGCCAAAACACAAGACCGGCTTGATGCTGGCCAACCCGGTAATGACCGCCTCCGGCACTTTCGGCTACGGCACCGAGTACAGCCATATTTTTGATATTCAAAAACTGGGGGCTATAGTGTGCAAGGGAACCACCCTTGAACCCAGAGAGGGTAACCCGCAGTACCGCCTGGCTGAAACCGCCTCCGGTCTAATCAACTCAATCGGACTGCAGAATATCGGCGTTAAAGCCCTAATCAGAGAAAAGGCTCCAATCTGGGCAGGCTGGGGGGTGCCGGTTATCGTTAACATTGCCGGTGAAACTGTTGACGATTACGCCCGGCTGGCTAAAGAGCTTGATGGAATTGCCGGAATCAGCGGCATTGAGATTAACATCAGCTGTCCCAATATCAAGGCGGGTGGTGCTGAATTTGGCGCCAATCCCGACTCAGCCGCCAGGGTAACCGCGGCGGTCAAAGCGGTAACTTCCCTCCCGATACTGGTCAAGCTAACCCCCAACACCAGCGATATAAGCAAAGTAGCTGCAGCCGTGGCTGAAGCCGGTGCCGATGCCATATCCCTGATAAACACCCTGAAGGGCATGTATATAGATATAACTATCCGCCAGCCCTTACTGGGCAGTAAAACCGGGGGACTATCCGGCCCGGCAATAAAGCCGATAGCGCTGGCGATGGTATATGAAGTAGCCGGTGCCGTGGAGTTACCCGTTATCGGCTGCGGCGGTATAGCTACCGCCAGCGACGCCATAGAGTTCTTAATGGCTGGAGCCAGTGCCATTCAGATAGGCACCGCCACCTTCACCAACCCCCGCGCCCCCCTTGATATTCTGGAAGGAATAGAGCAATTCATGAGAAAAGAGGGGTTAAAGGACATAGCCAAGCTTATCGGCGCAGCGAGAAGCTAAATCCACAGCTGCACAAACTGCATCGCTCCAGTATTTAAAACAGCAAAAGTTATAGCTACTCCCGATGGAGGTTTTATAGCCTGGCCCATGCCTCCAGGAGTGTCCGCTTGGCATTGGCGATGACGACTTGCGGGCTCTCACCACTCAATGGCTTGACCTCAAAGGCTACCACGTTCTGCTTACCCTCACCAATATAGCCTGTGTCCATTAGCGCCTTTAAGAATAGCGTCAATTCAGCTACATCATTCTCACTACCAGCCGTACCAAATGGTGGGTGCTTGTCCCCATAGGCAGGGTGGCTTTTATCTTTAAGCAGGCAATTGCCGATATGGGCATGAACCAAATAGTTGCCAGCTGTTTTTATCGCGTATTCAGCGCTCTCGCCGAGCAATGGCAGGTGACTTAAATCGACCAGGATACCAAAACTTGGGTCATGCTTGCGCACTTCCGCGGCAACTTTTACTGCCTCCGCGGTTGGACCAATGAGACACTTCTTATCTATTTCTCCATCAAAGACTTCAAGTATGATACCAAGATTGCCCTTACTTTTTGCGTAGCTACATATCTGAACCAGGGAATCAATGAGAAGTTCAGTTGCCTTATCCCGCTGCTCAACTGGCGGCGCCGGTCCACTGAGAACAGCAAGCTTACCAGCACCCAGCGAATATGCCTCGTCCACAGCTGACTTAAGCCGGGATACGGCCAACTCGCGCTGCTCCTGACTCAAGCTGTTAATATCCAGCTTCTCGCCCAACTGCACCGGCTGGGCGCCATAGCCAACCACCAGCTTACTGGTGGCCAGTAACTTAGCCACCTCAGCTCTAATACCACCGGGAAGAGTCGTAATCTCTATAGCACCAAAAAATTCGTCTTCGGCAATCTCCCTTATGCTGTCAAGACCGGAGTCCGGGAAAGCCATAAACTGGACAATGCCCACTTTCATATAGGAACTAATACAACCTTCCATGAACCCTCCTTTAAAACTTGCTTATCGCTGTATTTATCCTCTCCAAACCCTAATTATAAGATGAGCCCACTTGCTCAGTCCACCCCAATCTGACTCAGGATTTCCTTCTCTCTAGCCCTCATCTCATCTCCCGGCTCTGGTTCCTCGTGGTCATATCCCAGAAGATGCAGCACGCCGTGAATAATGAGGATGGCTAATTCCCTTTTTACGGAATGCTGGTGCTCCTCTGCCTGGAGCACCGCCTGAGGGTAAGATATAATGACCTCACCGAGATGGCGCAAACCGTCAGGAGGCGTGATGAAGCCAGAGGACTCTGCATCATTCCCTTCCCCGGCAGACGTCATGTAAAAAGCCAGCACATCTGTGGGGGCATCCTTCCCGCGATAGTCCTTATTTAATCGCTTCACCCTTTCCTGGCTGGTAATGACCAGGCCAAGTTCCACATCAGCGCCGGTACCCCGGGCAACCAGAACCTGCTCGGCTACACTCCGCAGCCAAGCAGCTTCGGGGCATCCCTCAAAGCCTTTATCAACTAAAACATTAATCTCCATGTCCGTTCCGTGACAGTCACTTTAGCGGTAGCTCGTAAATGCGCCAGGTCTTGTAGTGGCGCGCTCCCATAAATTCCGAAGCGCGCAGGACAAGGTCGTTGTCCTCCAGGAGCAGGGAGGTCTCACATTTGCGGTAGCCGCGTTGAGCGGCATACTTCCTGGTCTCGTCATAGAGAAGCGCATCAATGCCCAGGTTGCGAAATCCGGGGCGAATACCGAAGAACATTAAACGGGTATGTGGGATGCGCCGGCGCATCCAGAGAAGCCTGAGCATTCGTACCAGGTCTGAGTCCCCATACCAGCGCCAGCGCGGACGCAAGGCATAATAGGGGTCAGGGAAAGCCCCCAGCACCGCCACCGGCTCACCCTGCACCAGAGCAAAACGAACCAGCCCCGGGTCAATAATCACGCGCAGGGAATCCTTCAAGGAATTAGCTTCATCATCAGTAATCGGTAGAAAGCCCCAGTTCCGGGACCAGGCTTCATTGTAAATCTTTACTATCAGACGTACCTCACCGGCTAAATCTTTCATTATCAGCGGCCTGGTTACAATTTCCCGCCGCCGCCGCACCCGCTCCACCAGCCTCTTCAGTCGTGCCGGGGCGGGCTTTTGTATGTTAAATGTATACGCATAGTAGTCCTTAACCTTACGAAAACCGTACCTCTCCAGGAAGCTACTGTAGTAAACATGATTGTGGGTCAATTCCATCGTCGGTGGATATTGGAACCCGTCTATCAGGATACCCTGGCGCTCATAGGTAGCGCTGGAGTACTCGCCGGGTCCACGCACGCTTGTCGCACCATGGTCTTTCACCCACTGGCATGCCTTATCCAGTAATGCCTCAGCAACCTCATAGTCATGGATAACCTCCCAGAAACCGAAGAAGCCGATATTAACATCATGGTAGTCGTTGAAGCGGTGGTTAATCGCCGCTGATATCCGCCCCACCGGCTGTTCTCCACGCCAGGCCAGGAAGTGGGTAACCTCAGCCTGACGGTGATAGGGATGCTCAGGCGTCAGCAGACCAACCAAACCAAAGAGCCGACTGCCGAGCAGGTCTCCAGTTAAAGGCGGAGTCCAGCAGGGGTCACCCCTATACAAATGCCAGGCTAAATCGGCAAAGACCTTAATCCGGGGGTCTCCCAGCGGAATCTCTTCAATCTTCAGGGGCGCTTGAGAAGAGTGCATTGTGTCAACGGTCATTAACGTTATAGTATAACTGACTCACCAATCTGTCAATCTATTCCACAAAGAGGTTTGAGCAAAATAAAAGGTTGTGATATAGTTAAATATACCAAACACGCTATAAAATGTATTTGACGGCAGGATTGAGGAGGGATCGCATAGTGGCCTAGTGCGGGCGCCTGCTAAGTGCTTACCCTGGGAAACCGGGGTCGAGGGTTCGAATCCCTCTCCCTCCGCCAGATAAAATTCCAACTCAAGCCAATTTAAAGCTAAATGCCCCTTAGTCAGGGGTATATTTAATAGGAGCAAAATTAAAAAATTATGCCTCAATATTATATCTGGACTATTGGCTGCCAGATGAACAAGGCGGAATCGGAGCGGCTGGGCAGCTCCCTTGAGCAACTGGGGTACCAGAGTGTAGATACTGCCGAGGAAGCCGACCTTATTGTGCTAAACAGTTGTGTGGTGCGCCAGGGGGCGGAAAACCGCGTCATCAACAAACTCAACGCCCTTAAAACACTGAAGAAGACACAGCCAGGTATTACACTGGCAGTTACCGGCTGTCTGGTAAACTCCGATACTGACTCAATTAAAGAGAGCTTCCCTTATGTCAACTATTTCTTCGAGGCGGGAGACTACCCGCCGTGGCTGGAAAAACCGGCATCGTTACCGGTACTACCCCGCCACCCCTCTCCCAGCACCTATATTCCCATAATACAGGGCTGTAACAACTTCTGCACCTACTGCATTGTCCCCTACCGCCGGGGGCGAGAGAGGAGCCGACCCGTATCTGAAATAACCGGTGAAGTCAGAGAACTGGTGCGACGCGGCACGAAAGAGGTTACCCTGCTGGGGCAAAACGTGGACTCATACGGGCACGACCTGGCGGACAAACCAGACCTGGCTGACCTTTTAGCTGAGCTGAATAACATAGAGGGTCTGGCACGGATACGTTTCCTGACCAACCATCCCAAGGACATGAGCCTTAAACTCATTAAGGCAATAGCTCACCTGGATAAAGTCTGTGAGCAGATAAGCCTGCCACTTCAGGCGGGCAATAACGATATTCTAAAAGCGATGAGGCGCGGTTACACGGCGGAACAGTACCGGCAACTCGTCAGCCAGATACGCAACAAAATACCCGGCGTAGCCCTGAGCACCGATGTCATTGTCGGCTTTCCATCAGAAAGCGCTCCCCAGTTCCAGCAAACGGCCGACTTACTTTCCGAAATTAAATTTGATACCGTTCATGTGGCTGCCTATTCGCCCAGAACGGGAACAATAGCTTCCAGAGAACTCAGGGATAATGTCCCAACGGCTGAGAAAAAGGAGCGACTGAACACCATTGAGCGGTTACAGGAGAGGATTGCCACTGAAATCAATGCTCAGCTACTGGACAAGACGGTTGAAATTCTGGTAGAAGGAAAGGTAAAGGATAAGTGGCAGGGTCGCACCCGCAGTGATAAACTGGTATTCTTCAACGATGACAGTGATTGCATGGGACAACTGATAAACATTAGAATTAACAAGACAAGCCCGTGGTCATTACAGGGCAATGTCATTTAGAGACAACCAAGTAAGGAGGTAAAATGTTAAAGCTGGGGTTATTTACGGGATTACTTATCACTCTTCTGGTATTCGTCGGCGGCTGTGTCCCGGCACCGGAGGGGGGCGAAGGGGGGTTTGACTGGTCGTTAATCATCTTTCTGGTATTGATTTTCGCCGTGTTCTACTTCCTCATAATCAGGCCACAGCGCAAGCGGCAGAAGGAACACGATAACCTGGTGCAAGAACTGAGAAAGGGTGATAATGTAATTACTTCCGGCGGAATTCACGGGGTAATTGAAACCGTTAGCGATGAGGTTGTCCTGATGAAAGTAGAATCAGGGACGATCGTGAGGGTAGAGAAAAACAGCGTAGTCCGCCGCCGAGAGAAGTAGATATAGGGATTTTCCATCCACCCGTTCCGGCTGCTTAATTACGTAACAGAAGCCACAGGGGTAATCAAATGAGTTACTACGACTATATTATTGTAGGCAGTGGCATTGCCGGACTATATACTGCCCTGCTGGCAAAAGAGCAGGGAAGCGTGCTGGTCATCACTAAAGGCAGTATTGATGATTGCAACACCAAACATGCCCAGGGAGGTATCGCGGCTGCCATAGGCAGGGGTGATTCCCCTGAGCTCCACTTCAAGGATACCATAGCCGCCGGGGGCGGTCTTTGCGATGAGGAGGCAGTGCGCATCCTGGTCAACGAGGCTCCGGCCCGAATTACCGACCTGGTTAACTTGGGGGTGCCTTTTGACACTCTTGACGGAGAGATTGCTCTTACTATGGAGGCGGCTCACAGCATACCACGTATCCTGCATGCCGGTGGTGATGCTACTGGCGAACATATTGAAGTCACCTTAAGCAGACTGGTACGTTCCTCCAATATCAAGGTGCTTGAAGACTGCCTGGCTACTGAAATCCTGGTTGAAGGAGGAGTGGCGAGGGGGATAAAAGCTTTTGACTGCCGCACCAGTTCTATTGAGGAATTTGAAGGTCAGTCCCTGATTCTGGCTACCGGTGGTGCCGGACAGCTGTTTAAATTCAATACCAACTCAGATATAGC
>DATKWF010000021.1:0-3817 GCA_035529715.1 Dehalococcoidales bacterium
CAATACGGTAACGTAACCATTTTGAGGAGGTAGCTCGAATGGGCTTTGAGAATTTTGGCACAGTTAGCTTTACTGCCGAGGCCAAAGTGGCTGACTTTATAACTCAGCTGGAGGCAGGGAAAGTAATGGCGACCAGATGCCGAAAGTGCGGGGGTAGCTACTTCCCGCCCAAGGTGGACTGCCCGAAGTGCCTGTCCAGCGATGTGGAGTGGTTTGAAGTTAAGAGCCAGGGTAAGCTCGCAAGTTATACTGTGGTAAATTACGGTCCCAGTGGTTTTGAGAACGATGCTCCCTATATTCTGGCTCTGGCTAAGTTTGACGAGGGCATCCAGATTCTGGCCCGATTGAGCCGGGATATTGAGGAGAAGGATATCAAGATGGGTATGGATTTGACGGTCAATCCGGCAAAATTGCCTGATAACAGGATTGCTTACGAATTCAGGAGAGCCTAGCAAGATAAGGAGGTTTAAGATGCCTGAGAGAAATGTTTGTATTATTGGCGGTGGCATGAGCCTGTGGGGGGTGAGGGAGGCAAGCATAATAGACATGGCTCAGGAAGCAGCCAAGGATTGTTTTGATGATGTTCCGGCGCTAAAGAAGGAGGACGTAGATGGCCTTCTATTTGCCTCTTCCTACTGCGGACGGAGTGCCTTTCAGGTCAATATAGCTCCGGTAATAGCCGAGCGCATTGGCATTAAACCAACCAGTATGTGTACCAGGGTGGATACGTTGTGTGCCGGTGGTAGTTCGGGTATTATCCTGGCTGCGGGGCTGATAAAGGCGGGGCTGGCTGATGTTATGATGGTAGCCGGTGGCGAGAAGCTCTATACACCTCAGAGGTGGGAGACCTATTACAGCGAGATGGCTTCTATAGACCATGATTGGGACGGCGCCCAGGGAATGGGACTGCCACCCCCCTTCTTTAGCATGACGGCTCAGGAGCATATGAAACACTACGGAACCACCAAGGAACAACTGGCAGCCGTCGCCGTCAAGAACCGGAGAAATGGCTCTACCAACCCAAAGGGGCAATTTCAAAAGGAGGTCACACTGGAAGAGGTGATGGCCGCCAGACCGATAGTTCCTCCGCTTGGCCTCTTTGACTGCACCCCTATCACCGACGGGTGTGCCGCCGTGCTCCTGACCTGTGAAGAGAAAGCGAAGGAGCTCAGCGATAGGCCCCTGGTTTATATCAGGGGTACGGCTCAGGCAACGCTTCATAGCATGTCAATGAACTGGCCTGGCGAGCATCTGGCTGATTGGGTTCACCTGAGAACGGCGGCCAAAAAGGCTTATGAGAGGGCGCGGGTTGGTCCTGATGATATCGATGTTGCCCAGACCCATGACTGCTTCACTATCTCTGAGATTATTGAGATGGAGGACTTAGGTTTCTGCAGGAAGGGGGAGGGGGGACCATTTGTTGAGTCGGGACAGGGTGATTTTGGCGGCAAGGTCCCGGTAAACACCGATGGCGGGCTGCTCGCCTGTGGCCATCCCTTTGGCGGCACTGGCATCCGCCAGGCACGCGAGATACTCAACCAGCTGCAGGGAAGAGCGATAAGGCAGGTAGAGGGCGCTGAGATTGGGCTGACGCACAACTTGAGCGGACTCAATGTTGAGCATACCATACTTATTTACGGGAGAGAACCCTAAGAATTTAGAAAATCGTAAGGGGGGAGTTATGCCAGTACCGGGAGTACCAATTTTGGAAGGTTTATACCCATCCACTTTGGACCTTTATCCCTTCGAGGCTAAGGAGTTTAACCGAATTCACCAGTTTTATGAAAACCTTAGGCAGAAGAGATTTACCACCACCAAGTGCAAAAAGTGCGGCAACGTGCCTTTCCCACCCCGGGTTGTCTGCCCGCAGTGTAATTCCGAGGATTTAGAGTGGGTGGACCTGCCTACTCAGGGGAAGGTGCTTCGGTTTACCGAAGAGGTAGCCGGAGTCCCTCTTGGCTTTGAGTCACCTCTGATTCACGCCCTCATTGACTTGGGTGGGGGACGTAAGCTTATCTCCCGCGTCATTAACTGCAAAGAGGGGCAGCTTAAAGAAGGCGATACCGTCAAGCTGGCTGTCTATGATGTACCGCCGATGATAATAGAGAAAAGGGGCGGTGTGATGGAGGAGGCGCCGAGGGTATTTTTTGCTTTTGAGCTGGTATAGTAGTAAAATAGAATAAAATAACAGGATAAAACAGGTTTCCTGTGACAGCGGGTGCCGTTAAGGCTTAAATAACCTGCCGAGGATACAAAGGGCTTAAATGGCGGGTCCTTGTGCGGCAGGCGCAAGGGCTTGTTTTTTTAGGTGAATATTTATAGTGTTAATTGGGGGTGAAGGGCGATGTCCAGGGAAAAGAAAACAGCGATTATAGATAGCCTGCAGGAGCTATTTTCTCAGTGCAGCGTTGCTATTCTGACCGATTACCGGGGTCAATCAGCTAACGAGATGACCCAGTTGCGGCGCCGGTTGAGGGAGGTGGGGATTGAGTATAAGGTAGTGAAGAACACACTGGCCCGGTTTGCCGCCCAGAAATCGGGCAGGGAAGAGCTCTTCGGTTTCCTTGATGGTCCGGTGGCGATTGCTTTTGGCTATGGCGATATAACTGAACCGGCTAAAGCTTTGGCCACCTACATTGAAGACTTTAAAGCCACCATGAGTATCAAGGGAGGCTTTTTACCTGACAGGCTGCTTACCAAGGAGGAGGTAATCACCCTTTCTGCCTTACCGTCGAAAGAGGTGTTATTGGCCAGGGTTGTGGGTGGGGTGCTAGGCCCTATCTCGGCTCTGGTGGGCCAGCTTGCTTCCCCAATGATGGGGCTTATAGCTGGGTTACAAGCAAGAATTCAGCAATTAGAGGGAGGATAATATGCCAGAAGAGGAAGCCAAGGGCAAAAAAACAGCTAAGAAACCTGAAGTTGAGGCCGAGGTAAAGGAACCCGAAGCCAAGGCTGAGGCAAAAGAGCCTGAAGCCAAGCCTGAAGCCAAGGAACCTAAAGCCAAGGCTGAGGTGAAGAGCTCGGCAGCCGTTGAGGCGATAATGACCAGTATAAAGAAGATGAATGTGCTTGAGCTATCAGAGCTGGTCAAGGCGCTACAGACTGAGTTCGGCGTTAGCGCTCCGGTTGCGGTAGCAGCGCCGGCGGCAGCGGCTGAAGCTCCAGCGGCGGCTGAGGAGAAAACAGAGTTCAGCGTTGTTCTCAAAGAAATCGGGGCTAATAAAATCAGCGTCATCAGGGCAGTGAGAGAGGTTACCACTCTGGGGCTGAAAGAGGCAAAGGACTTCGTTGAGAGTGCCCCTCAGACGGTAAAAGAAGGGATTAACCAGGAAGAAGCAACTACCATAAAACAGAAACTGGAAGCAGCCGGAGCTACTGTAGAAGTTAAATAAAGCTAAGGGGTTTCAATTATGCCTCTGAGCGATCATTTTATATTTATGGGCGTAGGTGGTATTTTCGTCATCCTGGGCATAATCCTGATTTGCTGGGGCAGGGGTGAAGAGAAAGGATATTACAGTTCTCTGGCAGGTCGCCCTGACGCCAGAGAGTTCCTGGAACACTGGCCGCAGCGCCCCAGGATTGGGGCGGGTCAGATAGGTGGCTGGATATCTCTGTCTGTTGGTCTGGTTCTGGCGGTGGTGGGTGGTGCCCTGTGGTTTTGGGGTTAAAAATACCCAAGGTATTTGCCCCGGTGACGGAATACACTTTCAATGGGTAGCTTCATGCCCTGAAAGGCAGCATCCTTCAGTTACAGGTAAAGTAACTTTGGTATTCCCGTTAGCTCCCCGGACTGGCCACACTTTCTATGGCCCTAAAA
>DATKWF010000022.1:0-17835 GCA_035529715.1 Dehalococcoidales bacterium
GTTGAACGGCCTCACAAACTTACGCTGAATATCATCGGCCTTGGGGACAAAGAGCTAACCAACACTCTTGGATTCCCTGCAACCAGGCGTGAGACTTTAGATAAGCTTCAGATGAAGGTGATAGTTTTTCCCGACAGAGCCGAAGTTAAAGCAGTGTTCCCGATTGCTCCGATATACTTTGGTCAAAAGTGCACTTCCACTTAAGGAGAGGGGGATTAAGGGGGTGAGGTTAATAAACAATCTCCCATACCCTGTTACCACTCATGGCTCATTAGCCGGACTTCTTTTTGGGTCCTTCAGTCTCAATGATTTCCCGGCCAGCATAGGTGCCGCAGGTAGGGCAAACGTGGTGGGGCAGCTTGGGGTTGTGGCACTGAGGGCAGTCGACTATGCGGGGACTGTTCATGCTATAGTTGCTACGCCTTTTGCCTTGGCGTGCCTTGGAACTTTTTCGCTTCGGTAAGGCTCCCATAATCTACTTATTCCTTTACGATTATTTACCAGATTAAAGTAATTTACTCAGTTCAGACCAGCGAGAGTCAATATCCTGTTTAGGGCAACTGCAGGCTCCCTGGTTGAGATTGTGACCGTATTTCGGGCACAGTCCGGCGCAATCTTCACGGCAGAGCGGTTTCATCGGGACAGCCAGCAGCGTATATTGACGTATCGCCTCGGTTAAATCAATTACATGATGCTCGTCAATGATAAAAGAGCTGGACTCATCAGGTGGAGGTAGTGGAGTCCCGCTGACCACGTCCACCGTAGAGATATATTCCTCTTCAATATTTAAAGTTGCGGGGTAACTGAATGGACTCAAGCAGCGGCTGCAGGTAAGCCTGACCCTGGTGCGCAGTGAACCATTAACCAGGATGCCCCTGGGGGTGCGAAATAGTCTGACTTTGCCCTGAACCAGCCCATCATTGCCGTCACCGGTAACATCAACTGTCTCGTTTACCTTATAGTTCCGTGCCGTACCGAAAGTTTCTTTAAGTAGCTGGGATACATTTATCTGCATGGAACCCCCTCCCCTCCACCAGATACAACCTCTCTATTATAAGCTGAACTATATATTAACCGCAAGGTGGGGAGAAGTAAGATAGATAAACGGCCTACGGGTTCCCTGTTTTTATTATAATTATGAGTCCATCATTCAGATAATTCAGATAATGTCTTTTTTCTTCCGTAAGCTGGTTTTTCTTTAGTATTACGTCCAAGCCGCCTTGCTCAATATAATCTTTAAAACATCTGAAATGATTCCTGCCAGCAATAAATTCTATGGCTTTAATTAAGTAGATAAACCTACTTTCAGGTAGAGGTGCCGAAAAATCAATGAAAATCAGGGCTCCATCTTTCTTTACCACTCTTTTCATTTCGGAAATTATTTTATCTCTCGCTGTCCTTTCTTTTTCATGTAAGGCGAAAGAGATAGAAGCACAATCAAAGAAGTTGTCTTTGAATGGTAAATTTTGAGCATCGGCCATTTGAAATGAGGCGTTGCTTGAATCCTGTTTTCTTTTATTCTTTCTAGCTAACTTAAGCATATTGGGATCAAGGTCAATTCCAGTAGCAAAGACTCCTTTTTGGGCATAATAAAACACCTGAGCACCTGTCCCGCAGCAGATATCAAGTACTCTGTCCCCGGCTTTCATTCCGGAAAATTCTGGAATATAAGTCCTGAGGTCTCGCAATAAAGGGTCGACTATCGTTGAGTAGTTGAGAAAAAACATGGTCTTGAATTCTATCACGTAGCACTTGTATCGGGCAAAGCAAGCTATTCAAATATCTGTTCAATAATTTCGGCGGCGTCACGGACAAACTTGGTGCAGAGAGTGTCACGCAGTTTCTTCTCCTTGATCATACCTGTCCCTTCCGGAGTGCTTAAATCATAGCCCAGTAATTCCCGGCATAGAATTGACCCGTTGCGGGACTTAAATTTGTCCACGAACTCGCGCACCAGGCTATTGGTTTTCTCTTTTGACTGCCTGTCTTCAGCTATTGACCGGCTATGTTTGAGCCCGATGACCATGAAGGCACCGGTTACTACGCCGCAGGTTTCACCCATATGTCCCATGCCACCCCCGAAAGCCCCGGCAATCTTCAGGGCAGCTTCACGATTCAGCCCCAGTTGCGTGGCATAAGTGGAGAACACTGCCTGGGAACAGCTGAAACCATCTCCAAAGCAGGCAACCGCCAGCTCAACTCTATTCATAGTTGGTTATTTCTCCTTCAGCTTCTCAATCAGCATCGGCACCACCTGGAAAAGGTCGCCGACAATACCATAGGTGGCTATTTCAAAGATGGGGGCGTGGGGATCATTGTTGATGGCGATAATGGTTTCGGAAGTCTGCATACCGGCCATGTGTTGAACCGAACCGGAGACACCGCAGGCAACATATAGCTTGGGGCAAACCGTCTTGCCTGTCTGCCCCACCTGATGGGAATAGGGAATCCACCCCTCGTCCACCGGGGGACGTGACGAACCTACGGCGGCGCCCATAACTGCCGCCAGTTCTTCTATCAGCTTGAAATTCTCGGGTTTGCCAAGCCCTCTCCCCCCGGAGACAATAATATCGGCATCTTCAATTTTAACCTTTTCGGTAAGGTCTTCAACGAAATTGAGCAGCTTGGTTCTTGAGGTGATGCGTTCACGAGCAAAATCCAGCTTTATTACCTGTCCTTTTCTACTCGTATCCGGTTCGTTCTTTTTAAAGACACGGGGACGTACAGTTGACATCTGGGGTCGTTTTGTCGGGCAGATAATGGTTGCCATGATATTGCCGCCAAAGGTAGGGCGGGTCTGCCGGAGCAGTCTATTCTCGGTATCAATATCAAGCCCGGTGCAGTCAGCGGTGAGTCCTGTACCCAGAATAGCCGACACCCGTGGAATAAAGGCACGCCCCAGCGAGGTCGCCCCGGCAAGAACAATTTCCGGCTTATACTGCTGGATCAGTTCGACAAGTTGCCGGGTATATGAATCCTCCTGATTATCCGCCAGTTCCGGACTATCTACCAGATATACTTTATCCGCACCGTAGGCAGCCAGCAGGTTGATTTCGGCAACATCATGCCCGAAACACACCGCACCTAGTTCAGTCTTGAGGGTGTCCGCCAGTTCTCTTCCCCTGGACAATAGCTCATAGGCAACGCCCTTTAATTTGCCGTTGCGCTGTTCAGCGAATACCCAGACTCCGCGGTAACTTTCGTCGGCTGCCTCAGCTTCAGGAACGGTCTCAATGGTTATTGCTTCAAAGGCACAGGCTTCCTGGCAGGCACCGCAAAGCGTACAGCCTTCTTTTAACTGGACTTTATCATCCACCACTTCCAGCAGGCCGAAAGGACAGGCTGGTACACATTCACCACAGCCAGAACACTTGTCAAGGTCAATTTGGATTCCCATACTTGCTCCGATTCTAGACTAAGCCAGCATCCCTCAGCTTGCCAATAAGGCACTCTGTCTGGCTTTTTAAGTCTCCCTGGAATATCTCACTGCGGTGGACTCTCTGGGGAAAGAATACTTTGATTACCTTGGTGGCAGAGCCAGCCAGGCCGACTCTGCCCGGGTCAGCGTCGATTTCTTTTACTGCCCAGGCCGGGATAACCGCGCTCTTTGACTTCATAATGCCGCGGAGTGAAGGAAGACGCGGCACGTTAATCGCTTTCACCACCGTAATTACTGCCGGCAGGGGGCTCTCGATAACTTCGTACCCCTCCTCAACCATCCGTTGCACCCGCATTGACCTGTCAGCTATTTCCTCTATTTTGCTGACATAGGCGATGAACGGAATCTCCAGCATCTCTGCCAGTTCCGGTCCCACCTGCCCGGTATCCCCGTCCAGTGTTTGCCGCCCGCAGATTATAATGTCATATTGTCCCAGTTTATTGATTGCCCTGGACAGGGTGTAGGCGGTAGCCCAGGTATCAGCCCCGGCAAAGGCAGGGTCACTCAGTAAAATAGCTTCATCTGCCCCTCGTGAAATGGCTTCCTTCAGCGCTTCTTCTGCCTGTGGTGGCCCCATGCTGATAGCGGTAACCCTGCCCCCATGTTGTTCCTTCAGGCGGACTCCCTCCTCCAGGGCGTAGGTGTCAAACGGGTTGATAATATTCTCAATTCCCTGTCTGATGAGAGTATTGGTCTGGGGGTCTATCTTAACCTCGGTGGTACCGGGGACCTGCTTCAGGCAAACGACGATATTCATTCTGTTCTTGCCCTTCTCTTCCTGAGCTCAATGGCAATGGCGTTTCTGAGGACCTCATTGGCGCCTTCATATATCTGGGTGATTTTGGCGTCGCGCATCATCTTCTCAAGAGGGTAATCCCTCATGTAGCCGGCACCACCACAAATCTGCACGGCGTCGGTGGTAACTTTCATGGCAATGTCTGAGGCAAAGACCTTGGCCATGGCTGATTCCTCAGAAAATTTCTTTACTCCGCTGTCAACTGTTCTGGCGGCAGCATAGACCAGTGCTCTGGCAGCTTCCACCTGAATAGCCATATCCGCCAGGATATTCTGGACTACCGGGAGCGAAATCAGAGGCTGCCCGAACTGGATACGCTGGCGAGTGTAATCCACGGCAGCTTCCAGAGCGCCCTGAGCCACTCCCATCGCCTGAGCCCCTATTCCCGGGCGCGATTTGTCAAAGAGCTTCATCGTCAGGATAAACCCGGCGCCCTCTTTGCCGATTAAATTCTCTTCAGGAACCAGGCAGTCCCGAAAGATTAGTTCTCTGGTTGCCGAAGCCCGGATACCCATCTTCTTTTCTTTCTTGCCAAAAGAAAAGCCCGGCGTATCTTTTTCCACCAGCAAAGCGCTGGCACCGCGAGCACCTTTAGTCTTATCAGTCAGGGCAATAACGGTGTATATTTCAGCCTCACCACCGTTGGTGATGAATTGTTTGGTACCGTTAAGCATGTAGCCGCCATCAACTTTTTCGGCAGTTGTCCTTATGGCGCTGGCATCACTGCCCGCCGTTGGTTCAGTCAGTGCAAAAGCGGCCAGCTTCCTGCCACTGGCAATATCAGGGAGATACTTCTGCTTCTGTGCTTCAGTCCCGTATTCCGTCAGGGTAAAGCAGCCCAGGGCAGTAGCCGCATAGCTGACGGCAACCGCACTGCAAACCCGGCTCAGCTCTTCTACGACCAGGCACAGTTCAAAACAGCCGCCGCCCAATCCCTCGTATTCTTCCGGGATAAAGACACGGAACATGTCGGCATCAGCCAGGTCCTTTATTATTGCCCAGGGAAACTCCTCTTTCTCGTCAAGTTCCGCCCGGACGGGCAGAATTCTTTCCTCGGCAATCCTTCTGGCCAGGCTCTTGATTGTCTTCTGCTCTTCAGTTAAGAAATACTCCAAAGGAATGCCCCCTTTTCGTATCAGGTGATTTCCAGTTAGAACGTTTTAGAAGTTGATTTACTTATCACCAAAGACAAGTATTATAAGCAGAGACACACACTCACTGTCAAGATAGCGGCAAGTAAAGTAACTTGACATGACCTATCACCGTGCTTATACTACAAATTGTTGAACGCGACGGAAGGGGGTGAAATCATTGGCAGCCAAAGCTTTTGTGCTAATTGAAACAGCGGTGGGTAGAAGTAAAGAGGTCGTTATTACTCTAAAGAAGCTAGAAGGGGTGAGCTCAGTTGATACGGTAACCGGACCCTATGATATTATTGCTACCATACAGGGCGAAACTCTGAATGACATCGGCGACCTGGTTACTGGCAAAATCCATCCTATTGCTGGTATTTCCCGAACGGTGACCTGCCTGGCAATATAGGCTACTCTTCTAGCCTCATCAATACTTCATCCACGGTTTCCTCAGCAGTGGAAGCACCCGCAGTTATGCCTACGTGGTTTTTACCTTGAAGCCAGGAAGGCTGAATTTCATCTGCTGTTTCAATGTGATAGGTTTCAGTAACTGCGGCGCACAATTCAGCCAGGTGTCTGGTATTAGCACTGTTTAGCCCACCGATAACCAACATTAAGTCAACTCTGCCTGCCAGCTTGAGGGCGGCTGTCTGCCGTTCTCTGATGTCGTGACATATAGTATCAATAATCCGCAGCTCGGAGTCCCGGGTAAATGCAGAATCAATAAACTTTTTTACAAATTTGTTAAAGTGGGCTGGTATCTGGGTTGTCTGGGATAGAATTCCCCAGCGCCGCAGTAGATGTTCAAGTGAGCCTACAAAATTCTCGTCTAAGGTAGCTATTCCTTTGCCCTTGGTCCAGCCGAGAATACCCTTGACCTCAGGGTGGTCAGCGTCGCCATAAATAACCACAAAGAAGCCGGAATCAGCCAGTCTTCTGGCAACAATCTGGGCACGCAGAACGAAAGGACAGGTGGTGCTGATGACGTCAATATGCCGGGCTCGGAGCTCTTCCTCCAGTTGCGGACTTACCCCGTGAGAGCTGGTGGCTACAGTATCTCCCCGGATATCATCTATATTTTTGACCACCTTAATCCCAATCTTGGCCAGTCTCTGCAGCACCTGTCGGTTATGCACTACTTCCCCCAGTGTTTCCACCCCGCCTCTCTCACGGGCAATCTTCTCCAAGGTATTGATGGCTCGCCTGACCCCGAAGCAAAATCCTGTTTTATCCGCTTTTTCGACTTTCATGCTTTCTTCTTTATCTTCCCGGTGTAATTTCCCCGGTATTTTTTAGGGAGGAGCTCGGCGATGCGCTCCATCATGGTATCAGTTAACTCGGTAAGTTCTACCTTGGTCAGTCTATCACTTAGCGGCGGTAAATAGAAGGGATGCCCAATGTTAACCGTTACCCGGGGACGGCGAAAAAACCAGACCATACCCCGGATATTCTCCGTTCCAGTGATGCCTACCGGAAGAACCGGGACGCCGCTTCGCGAGGCAATCAGTGCCATGCCCGAGAAGGCAGGCTGCAATTGGGCATCCTTGCTTCTACGCCCCTCGGGGAAGGCAGCCAGGACCAGTCCCCGTGTCAGCAACTGGTCTGCCCATTGGAAGGCCCCCCGGTTTAGCTGTCCTTTCTTTACCGGGAAGGCACCTAATTTACGTAACAGGTAGCCCGTGAGTCGGCGGCGAAATAGCTCCTCCTTGGCCATAAACGTCACTCTGCGGCTGAGGCTGCAGCTAAGTACAGGCGGGTCAGCCAGATGAAGATGGTTAGCTGCAATCAGCAGGGGACCCCGTTCCGGGACATTATCTCTGCCCCTGACCCGCCGGTTGGTCAGGAGAAGCAGTAATATTCTTGCTATTTCTCTCGCCGCATAGTATAAGCAGGCCACGGCTAGCCTCCCGACAAGGAAACCAAAATACCCGTCAATTATACCCTACCGCTGAAAGTTTAGACAAACAGGCATGCCGGACTGAACAGAACATTATTGATTTGCCAGTACTTTTTACTGTGAATATGCCCCGGCAGTGGAGTTAACGCTTACCGCACAGAAACAGGCGGGTGGCACGCTCGGCAGTATCGGTGATTAATTTTTCCGCTTCTGCCATGGACTGGCTGAGGCTTATGGGGCCAGGCGCAATGCTGAGCACAGCATCTATTCCGTGCTCATAGACTATATGGTAATCATCCAGTATCTCCCCGGCGATGGCAATAACCGGCAGGCCAAATTCCTTGGCTCTCTTGGCAACGCCGGTCGGCACCTTGCCGCACGCTGTCTGGCTATCAATCCTGCCTTCACCGGTAAAAACGAGGTCGGCATCTTTCAAGGAATCAACAAGGTTGGTTGCCTGGATGACGATATCTATGCCGGGGATTAATTCAGCCTTGAGGAAAACGATAAGCCCGGCGCCCAGTCCCCCGGCGGCTCCCGCCCCGAGTGCATCCTTTACCTTAATGCCTAGGTCTCTCTGGATAACATCAGCGTAGTGAGCCAGTGCCGCATCCAGCTGAGTGACCATTTCCGGAGTGGCACCCTTCTGGGGTCCATAAACAGCAGATGCCCCATGAGCACCGCAGAGAGGATTGCTGACATCAGAGGCGATGAGGACTTCACAGTCAGCCAGTCGGGGATCCAGATTGGTAACGTCAATATGCTCCAGATTGGTCAGTGCCGCTCCGCCAGAGGGGAGTTCGGCTCCCGTGGAATCCAGCAATCTGGCACCCAGGGCTTGGGCCATCCCGGCACCGCCATCATTGGTGGCACTCCCGCCGATACCGATAATCAGCTTCCGGCAGCCACTCTCAAGTGCGGCCAGAATCAGCTCGCCGGTACCGTAGGTAGTGGTCAATAATGGGTTGCGCTTCTCCGGCGGAACCAGGGGGAGACCAGAAGCAGATGCCATCTCAATAACCCCGGTGACCTTGTCACTCAGCAGTCCCCAGTGGGCGGAGACGCGTCCTCCCAGCGGGTCGGTTACCTCTGTGGTCATCACTTTACCCCCGGTGGCATCAACCATGGCCTGCACCGTTCCCTCACCGCCATCAGCCATTGGCTTTAGTGTGGTCAGGGCGTCGGGGACCACACGTTTAATTCCTTTATCAATCGCCTGTGCAACCTGAAGAGCACTGAGGTTTCCCTTGAAACCATCAGGGGCAATAACAATCTTCACAGTTCACTCCTTCTGGATAAGTCAATTTGGAAATGAGATAACCTCTACCCACCACTGGGTAGAAACTTTGTTCGTAATAGATTGGCTGAGTTTACTCAGTGATTATCTTTGGCTGCCTGATAGGCTTCATCAAGCAGTTTAACAATCTCGTAAACACGTACCGGAAACTTATTCTGGCTTACCCCGGAAGTAAGTTGCATAACACAGGCCGGGCAGCTTGATACCAGTATGTCGGCGCCTGTCTTTTCCACATTGCCCATTTTGCGCTGACGCACCTTCATAGACAGGTCATAATGGGTAAAGGCATAGCTTCCGGCGGCGCCACAACACATATCCGATTCAGGCAGTTCAACAAAGTCCACTCCCGGAATGCTCTTTAATATGGTGCGTGGCTGTTCTTTTATTTTCTGATAACGACCCAGATGGCACGGGTCGTGGAAGGTAACCTTTTTCTTGATAGTGCCCAGTCCATCGGTGACCAGCCCAATATCAACCAGGAACTCACTGATATCCCTCACCTTGGCAGAGAACTCTTTGGCTTTCTCCTCCAATTCGGGGTCACCAGCGCAGAGTTTGACATAATCTTTCAAGAAAGAACTGCAACTGGCGCAGGGGGTGACAATTGCATCCACATCCAATTTTTTGGCAAGGTCAATGTTTGTGCGGGCAAAGTTTTTGGCTGAGGCCATGTCTCCGTACCCGGTGGCGGGTAATCCGCAGCAGATAAAGTCGGGTATGGTAACATCAACCTGGTGCTTATTCAGCACCCGTATTGTAGCCGCGGCTACGTCAGGAGCAAGGTTGGGGGCATGACAGCCGACAAAGTAAGCTACCTTGGCCTTGGGCTTTTCAACCTTTTTAATCAGACTGCGGAGAGCCTCTACTCCTCCGCTGGAGGGCACTTTGGGTACTACAGCCTCGGCTTTGCCGAAATCGCCGATTAACCTGGTGATGCCGGTCTTTCTACCCAGTGTGCGCAGGCCGGTTATATCCGCCAGCCTCAGAAATCTCGTCGCTTTGTGTAAAAGGGATGGATTTGGTAGTACCTTATTGAAGAGTAGCTTTTGTATCCAGGGTTGCCCCTGCCGTTTGAGCATTTCTCCTCTGGTACCAAAGATAATGTCCGCTGTCGTCACCCCACCGGGGCAGTCGTCAACACAGGCATTACAGGTCAGGCAGTTATACACGGGGTCTTTAATCTCACTAATATCCAGTTGTTCGTCAAGCAAGGCACCATTAATCAGAGCAATGCGTCCCCTGGCTGCCGTCCATTCTATGCCGGTGACCTTGTAGATAGGGCAATGGGCGAGGCAAAATCCACACATGTTGCACCGCTGTAAAGCTGCTTCCAGTTCTTTCGATACTGCTGTCATATCTACTATACACCTCCTATCACTCTGCCCGGGTTAAGAACGTTATTAGGGTCGAATTTTGCTCTCAGTCGTTTCATCAGTGGGTAGTCGTTTCGTTGCGGCAAGCCGTCCATACTCTTTCTGACCTGCAGAGGGGCAACTTCAACAATGAAGTAGCCTCCCAGGCCTTCCGCAGCTTTTCTCAGGTCATCCGTGATGCGGGCTACATCAGCATTACCCGCCGCAATATAGGGATAAAGGATACCGTTGCCACCGTGTGCCGTGATGCCTATTTCCACACCGTGTTTGTCACCGACTTCCTTTACTGCGGTAAACATATCCCCTAGTTTGCTGATGGGCACGGAGGCTTTACCCTGAACTGTTGATGGCTCGGCGCTTAGAGTTGCCCGGTGTACCCCGCGATAAGCGCTCAAGGCACTGGCCATCTTCTCGCCCTCCATGGTGACAATATTGCTTGCCTTGTTCTCCTTGGCGATAGTGCTGATATCTTTCACGTGTCGGGCAACTGTCTCGCTATCTCCCTCAACATTAGCTATCAGCAATACCTCACCTTTCTCCAGGCGTGAGCCATTTTTTAAATTGCGACCAGCTATTCCGTCTATCAGTTCAATTGAACTGGGCGTCAGGACTGAATTCAGGAGACGGTCTGCTACCCGGAAGGCGTCTTCATATTTGGGGAAGGTTAGCCAGAGACTCTTATTGACTTCAGGCAGGGGGAACAGCCGCAGGACGGCTTCAGTAATAACGCCGAGGGTTCCCCCCGAACCGATGAACATCTTGCACAGGTCCAGTCCGGCAACGTTTTTCATTGTTTTCCCGCCGGCATGGATGATGTCGCCAGTGGGGGTGACTATCGTTAACCCCAGAACCATGTCCCGGGCAGTGCCATACATAAACCTTATCGGCCCGCTGGCATTGGCGGCCAGTTCCCCACCAATAGTTGATGTCTCCATATAAAGCGGGTCAAGGGGGAAGAAGAGTTTGTGTTCAGTCATCTGCTTTTGTAATTCACCGTTAATCATACCTGCTTCTACCTTAATGGAGAGGTTACCAATGTCAAAGTCTATGACTTTATTCATATTCTTCAGGCAGAGAACCGTGTCAACTGCGGATAGATAGGGACCGACCTGTTGCCTGGAGCCACTCCCCCATGGAGCCACTGGTACCTTGAATTCATTGGCTGCCTTGATGATTTGTGATACCTGCTCGGTACTGGACGGAAAGACGACGGCATTGGGTATGAACCCATCTACCTCATATGGTGCTGTCGCCGGTTTATCCCTGAGCACATTTTCAGCCCCAACTATTTCAGCAAGTCGCTGATAGAAGGCTTCTCGTTCTTTGGGAGCGGCTTCTTCCCTCGGTTGAGGTTCGCCGGCTTCTGGTGGCAGCAGCTTTCCCGGGTTTAACTTGTTGTTCAGGTCAAAGACCTGTTTCACCTTGCGCATGGCGGCAATGTCAATCGGACTGAATAAACGGCTCATAGCATTTAGCTTTTCAAAGCCGATTCCGTGCTCACCACTGATGGTGCCCCCCAGTGCTATGCAGACATCGAGTACCTCTTCACCGGCTTTCTTCGCCGCCGCGGCTTCTTCCGGGTTGTTCTTATCAAACATGATTAAAGGATGCAGGTTGCCATCACCGGCATGAGCTACGTTAGGTATTGTCAGGTGATACTTTTCTGAAATCTCTTTTACCTTGCGTAATGCTTCTACCATTTTATTTCGGGGTACTGTGCCGTCATTTACCAAGTAGGGGGGGCATATCCTGGCTATAGCGCCAAAAGCCCCCTTGCGACCTTTCCAGACAGCGTCCCGTTCCGCGGTAGTTTTAGGCAGGCGCAGTTCACGGACCTTGTTTTTCTGGCATATCTCTGATATTTCTTTGACCTGTCGCTCTATACTGTCGGCTACTCCGGCAACTTCAATGAGAAGCACTCCTTCAGCATCGGTCGGGTAGCCGGCCTTTACGCCCTGCTCAATAACCTCGCACATTCCCTTGTCCATTATCTCCAGCGCCGTAGGAATAATGCCGGCGCTTATGATATCAGAAACGCTTTGACTGGCATCATCCAGGTTGTCAAAGATAGCCAGCATTGTCTGGGCAGCCTCAGATTTGGGGAGGATATGCAACACTAGCTTTGTCGCGATACCCAGTGTTCCCTCTGAGCCGACGAGCAGAGCTCTCAAATCGTAACCAGGGATATCATCAAGGTTACTGCCAAGGTCAACGATATCGCCATTGGCCAGGACAGTTTCTATTCCCAAAACATACTTTGAAGTTACACCGTACTTCAGGCAGAGCGGGCCTCCGGCGTTTTCACCGACATTCCCGCCCATGGTGCAACTCTTCTGGCTGGCGGGGTCGGGGGGATAGATAAAGCCCAATGGTGCCAGAGCATCCTGTAAATCCAGGTTGACTACGCCTGGCTCGGCGGTAGCCCTACGGTTTACCGGGTCCACGTCCAGAATCCGGTTCATTCGGCTTAGCTCGAGGACGAGTCCGCCCTGGAGAGGTACTGTACCACCGGATAGTCCAGTGCCAGCACCACGGGGCACTATCGGTATTTGTACTCGATGTGCCGCCTTCATGACCGCTGAGACTTCAGCGGTGCTACTGGGAAAAACAATGACCTCCGGCATCTCTTTGTGTTGAGTCGCATCATAGGCATATGCCAGGAGGTCTTTCTTGGAGGATAAGATGTTCTCACGCCCGACTATCTTGGTTAGTTCTTTGATGAAGCTTTGTTCTATCAAATTCTGTCCCTCCTCATTTACAAACTCCAGACTTTACCTCATGGAATGGTTCGTATCATCGAGGTTCGCCCGCTTCGGGGCTTATCCTAGCTTAATAATATGCTATCAGCTTTGTTAACGTTTTTATCCAATCAAGAGTATAGCAGCGAGTTTATATTTTATCAAGCCTGTGGAGAATAATTTTTAATTTTGAAGGCACAAATGGTACTGCATTTCCTCAAAACTCTATATTTTGGGGGCGTAAAGCCCCCTCAGTCTACCCTTTATAAGCAACTCCTGTAGAAGTTAACAATTTGCCTGGCCTGCTTTTTGCTCAATGGCTGCCTGGGCAGCTACCAGCTTGGCAACCGGTATTCGGAATGGGCTGCAACTCACATAGTCGGTTCCTATCTGATGGAAGAACTTGATGGATTGAGGTTCTCCGGCATGCTCTCCACAAACACCTATCTCCAGATCCTCCTTTTCCCGTCTCGCCCACGATATGGCAGTTTCCATGAGCCTGCCGACTCCTTTTATATCCACTATTTCAAAGGGATTATGCTGGAGAATACCAAGCTCTAGATAGTTGGTGAGAAATTTTCTCTCTGCGTCCTCACGGCTGAAAGAAAAGACTGCCTGAGTCAGGTCATTGGTTCCGAAGGAGAAGAAATCAACCTCGTGGGCCAGTTTGCCGGCACGCAAACATGCCCTTACTGTCTCCATCATTACTCCAAGCTTCACTTTGGGGTCTTTTACTTGTTTCTTCACACTGATGAATTCCTTGGTGGTGATAACCTGAGGTACCATAATAGAGACGTTGGCCGGCACCTCCGACTTGGCATCAATTATGGCGTCAATCTGCATTTGGTAAATTTCAGGGAAGGTTATCCCCACTCTTACCCCGCGATGACCAAGCATAGGGTTTATCTCTGCCAGTTCTTTTATCCGCTTCTGCAGCTGGGGGTCACTGGTTTCGTCTGTTGAGGGCAAAAATTCGTGAAGCGGCAAGTCAAGGAGTCTGATAATAATTGGCATTCCATCCAGGGCAGTGAAGATTGCGGTGAAGTCCTCTTTCTGTAACCGTTGTAAGTGAATTATTGCCTCGGCGCGCTCTGAATTGTCTTCAGCCAGGATGAACTCTCTGATTGCCGATAGGCTCTCCGGCGAATTAAACTGACGTTCAGTGCGGCATAGACCGATTCCCTCAGCGCCCAGTTCTTTTGCCTTGATTACCATTTCGGCAGTGTCGGCATTAGCTCGCACTCCCAACCGTCTAAAGCTATCCGTCAAGGACATTAGTTCTTTTAGTTCGTCTGCAGCCTCGACTTCCTGAAGAGGTAAGGACCCTACATAAATATTGCCGGTGTCACCGTCAATAGTGATTTCATCACCTTTTTTAAGCAACAGCTCACCAATGGCTAAACTCTCTTTTTTGAGGTCTATTGTGATATCCTCAGCACCGCAGACACAGGATTTGCCCATGGCTCTGGTGACGATGGCGGCGTGTGAGGTAAGCCCGCCTCGTGAAGTAAGCACCCCCTCGGCAGCATTGATGCCCTGGACGTCTTCAGGGCTGGTCTCAGGACGGACCAGAATTATATCTTCATCTAGTTGGGCTTGAGAAACTGCTTCAAACGGGTCGAATATTATCTTACCGGAGGCAGCACCCGGACAGGCACTCAAACCTCTCGCCACCGGGCGATATAATTCTGGCGATTTTAGTCGCTTGTACAACATGGTCCTCACGTCTTGAGGGGTTAACCTCAATATCGCCTCCTCGGGCGAGATTAGCCCTTCTCTGACCATGTCAATAGCTATTCTCACCGCTGCCAGACCAGCTCGTTTGCCGGCTCTGGTCTGCAAAAGGTAAAGTTTGCCATCTTCTATCGTGAACTCAATGTCCTGCATATCCCTGAAGTATTTCTCCAGGGTATCAGTCATTGTCTCCAGTTGAGTATAGACCTTGGGCATCTGGAGTTTGAGCTTTGCTATGGGCTGGGGTGTTCTCCTCCCTGAGACAAGGTCTTCACCTTGAGCCTGGTCCAGGTATTCACCAAAAAGCTCCCTGTTGCCATTACTGGGATTACGAGTGAAAACTACTCCGGTTCCTGAATTTTTGTCTTTATTGCCTAATACCATGGCTTGGACTATAGCTGATGTACCTAAATCGGAAGGAATCCGGTTGAGGCGGCGGTACTCGACAGCTCTTAGATTGTCCCAGGAATCAAACACCTGTTTTATTGATGATATTATCCCGGCTGAATCTCCCAGGTTGAGCACGGTATCCATCATTCCTGGCATTGAGGCTGGTGCTGAGGAGCGAGCCGAGACTAATAGACCCTTACCTAATTTTTTCCTGGTTTTCTTTTCCAGCCGGGATAGCGCTTGCTCAATCTCCTCAAGCGGCAACTTACCATCGCGCTGGTATTTTCTGTAAGCTTTAATGGAGATTATAAATCCCGGTGGAACCGGAAGCCCCAATCTGGTCATAGTCACCAGATTGGCTCCTTTGTTTCCCAGAAGGAACGCATCCTCGCAGGCGTCTTCAAAAAGAAATATGCTTACCATGTGGGCTGCCTTTCTAGAGAATGGAGTATGACTAATTAAAGTATACACTTTTAGGGGGGTTGTCTTCAAAGTGTATGTAGCCCAAAGGTTGAGCGCGTTAGTTAGGGGAAACCTCACCAATAGAAGAGCTGCTCGTCTTAGTCCTCCAGCACGGGAACTACCAGCGGGCCTTCCGGAATTACCGCGATTTCGGCGTTATCTCCAATAATCTGGAGCGCTTTTTCCAGGCCTTCCTCTATGGTGCGTATTGGCGTTATCATCATATCTCTGACTGTTTTATCATCTATGCAGGACACCAGGTAGAAGTCGTTCCTTAACTGGTCGCGGGCAAGGATTTGATTTTGCCACTGCACACCTATCGGCTCTTCGCGCCTTATTTTTTGTAGTACTTCCTTGGGAGAGCTGACCGAGGCATGTAGCTCTACAAATTCCTCCGGCCCCTTGCCGTCGCCGCAGGCTGAAGCTATAATTACGATTCCGCCGTCGCGGGTTATCCTGGAGGCGGTGTTCATGCCCTTGCAGGCCTGATACAGGTCCAGGTCCAGCGGGGCACCGCCGTTAGTGGTAATGGTAATATCTACCTTGTGAGGTGCCTTGGCCTGGGAAATGTCAGCCTCCATCTCACAGCCTTTTTCATGAGCCTTTACGGGGTCTCCAGCCACTATGTGCGTGATTTCCCGGTTCTTGTTTAGAATCACGTTAACTATGAAATTGAGGTTGGCCATCTTTGCCTGTTCCACCAGGTCCTCATGCACGATATTTCCTTTGATAATCCCGGATATTGAGCGTGGGTGGTCCAGCATGCTGTAGCTGTGGTTCTTGTAGGCCGACCTGACGCTGAACACGCCAGGGGCAATGCTTTTCCTGCCGCCGGAAAAGCCGGCAAACCAGTGGGGCTCAATGAAGCCGGTACTAAGGCGAAAATCCGCATCAACAACTCTTTTGTTTATGTCCACCGGCGTACCTCTGGATGTTGTGCCAATGTATACACACTGGTTGACATCGTGGTTCACCACGTTGTAATTGTCAACTATATCTTTACCCAGTTTTTTCACCAACTGTGGCTCAGTTAGGGGTGGGTGGAGGCCAACCGCAACAATTATCGTTATATTCTCTATGGGTATTTTTCGCTCTAATTCAGCCAGTATGGGAGGAAGCAGACGGTCATCAGGGCAGGGTCTGGTATTATCGGTGACCAGTACCACAACCTTATCATTCTTATTGATACAATCGTAAAGGGGAGGACGTCCTATCGGGTCTCTCAGACTGCTGGTTATGGCACCCTGCTCATCTTCAAGACCTTTTATGTATTTGGAGTTTAGAATATAAGACAAGTTTTTAGTCGGCACCTTTGCTTTTAGAAAAGAATCTCCATAAGGAAGTTCAACTTCAGTGTACTTCGTCATAATATGGCATTCCCCGATTTATCTCTTAGCCATGCCGGTGATTCGGTGTCTTAATTCTGGTATGAGGTTGGCGAGGTTTATTTGCTGGGGACAAACCTCGGTACAGCGTCCGCATCTGAGGCAGGTATAGGCAATAGGCGCTGCCTGGTCAAAGCCGCCACTCATATAGGCGGTTAGAATTGCTCCCAGTCCGCCAAAGTAGCCGTGCCCACCATAATATCCGGCGGCTAGCTCAAAAACCGGACATTCAAAAAGACAGGCACCGCACTTCATGCAGCGCAAAGCTTCCTTTAGAATAGGGTCTTTGGCAAGTTCGGTGCGCCCGTTATCCAAGAAGATAACGTGGAGTTCCAGCGGGCCGCTGGAGCCGTGAATCAGGGTGCACTCAATATCGGCGGTACCACTGGGACCGCTAATCAAGCTTACATACAGCGGAATAGTAAACCCAGCGTACCGCCAGACTACCTCGGCTACATTAAAGGCATCGTGAAGGGTGGGAACGACCTTCTCAATCCCGATCAAAGCGATATGAACCGGGGGCACCGTGGTTGACATGCGGATATTACCCTCGCTCTCAAGCAGGAAGATTGAACCGGTATCTGCTCCCAGGACATTACCACCACTAATCCCGATATCCGCTTTAAAATATTTGGCCCGAACAAATTCTCTTATCGTCCTTATCTCCGTCGGTATGTCAGGGGGTATCTCTCTACCCAGTAGATTGGTCAGTAGCTCAGCTACTTCCTCCCGGGTTATATGAAGCGATGGATATACGTAATGCATGGGCTTTTCTCTGCGAAGCTGCTGTATAAACTGGGCGCAGTCAGTCTCCCAGTACTCATTCCCCAGGCTTTCAAGGTGTTCCCTTAGCCCTATCTCGTCCCCGGTGAGAGTTTTACCGGAGACAATTACCTTGCCTGAGCCAACTATTCCACCAACAATTTTTAGAGCATCATCAGCTGTTTTGGCGTAATGCACCTGCGCCCCGTTCTCTTCCAGGATTTCCGTAGCCTTTTGAACGAGTTCACCCATACGACCTATGCAGTCTTCCTTGAGACGTTTTACCTCCTCGGCTAATTTAACCGTGTGCGGAAATCTCTCCAGAGCTTTGGCTCTCCCCGCTCTGAAGGCATTTACCGACCTGAAAAGCCCCAGCGCCATCTTGTCGCTATGAGCGCTGCGCAGAAGGTCACTATAATATCCCTCAAA
>DATKWF010000023.1:0-5008 GCA_035529715.1 Dehalococcoidales bacterium
GTTATCGGACAAAGAACATCAAATAGTTTTGGCCTCTCAAATTCGGTCTCAAGTTTCTTGACTCTCTGCCATGCCTCATTACGCTGTTTGTACGGTGCTCCGAATAAGTTCCAAGCAAAGATTATTAATACTGCCACGATAAGCCCACCTAGCCCGCCGGTTACTGACCTCGTCACTATCTCTAGGGTCGATGCACCTACAGGTGCAACTTGAGCCAACCAAGTACCACCCACAACGGCTAACACGCCCTCACCTCCCCACATGAATTTGGCCGTTGTTTGTGCGGTAATAGTATCTTGTTTCGCTCGTGCCCAAGTACTCTGGTTAAGTGGGTATTCCATACCCCTATTCTACCACTTCAAAATTCTAGTTCAAGAATAGTTAAAGGGGCGTTTAAGAGGGGCGTCAGCCCCTCTTTTTTATTCTTCCCCCTCCCTTTCCAAGGGAGGGGGATAAAGGGGGAGGGTTGTAAAATATCCAAGGGGTGAGGTAGATACAATAAATACTTTGACTGGGTAAAAACAAAAGGTTAAAATCTAAAGAAAGTATTGACATCTTACACGAATCCGTGTAAGATTAAAGCCAGGATAGTTAATTATGTCCATCAAAGTTCTGGATAAAGAGGTAGTCGCCCAGATTGCCGCCGGGGAGGTGGTGGAGAGGCCGGCGTCGGTGGTGAAGGAGCTGGTGGAGAATTCGCTGGATGCCGGCGCCACCCGGATTTCGGTCGAGGCAAGGGGTGGTGGGGTGAGCCTGCTCAGGGTAATTGATAACGGTACCGGCATTCCCTCGGCGGAGGTTGAGCTTGCTTTTGAGCGCTATGCCACCAGCAAGATTGGGACTCCGGACGACCTGCAGTCTATTGGCAGTCTCGGCTTTCGCGGTGAGGCACTACCCAGTATTGCCGCCGTGGCTCAGGTAGAAGTGGTTACCTGTGCCGATGGCGAGTCGGCGGGCACCCGTCTGAGTCTGGAGGACGGCGTTATCGTTGACCGGGGAAACCAGGGACGTGCTCAGGGTACCACCGTCACGGTAAAGGACCTGTTCCGCAAGGTGCCGGCAAGGCTAAAATTCCTCAAGTCGGTGTCCACAGAGAACAGTCGTATCGCCGGTGTGGTCAGTCAGTGTGCTCTTGCCTTCCCCGAAGTTGCTTTTACCCTGCTTATTGAGGGCAGGTCCGCATTGAAAACGGCGGGGCGGGGCAAGCTGATGGACAGTGTTATTGCCGTTTATGGCCTGGAGATAGCCCGGAACATGCTGGAGATTGGGGAAGGCGGGTGGGAAGTCGGGACAATCTCGGTAGCGGGCATGGTGGGCTCGCCGACGGTAAGTCGGTCCAGTCGCGACTATATAAGCTTCTTTATCAATCGCCGCTGGGTGAGCAGTCGACTTCTGGCCTGGGCGGTGGAGGAGGCCTACCACGGACTGTTGATGACGGGGAAGCATCCGGTAACCGTTCTCAACGTTTCACTGCCGCCGTCGGAGGTGGATGTCAATATTCATCCCACCAAAAACGAGGTGAAGTTCCAGAATGAGCGCCGGGTTTTTATCGCTGTCCAGAAGGCGGTGCGGCAGGCCCTGGTGGAGCAGATGCCGGTGCCCAGGATTGAAGAAGTAGCCACCAGCTATGTATCTCCCCCCAGGCAGGAGCCGATCCTGTGGGAATCAGTCGAGAGGCGGAGACCTCCGGCCGGTTTGCCGCTGGAGACGGCGCAAACAGTGATGGCCTCCCTGCCGGTGCTGCGGGTGGTGGGTCAGGTTATGAACAGCTACATTGTCGCCGAGGGACCGGATGGACTTTATCTCATTGACCAGCATGCCGCCCATGAGCGTATTCTTTTTGAGAAGGTTAATCAGCAGCATTCGCAGTCGGGAATAGAGGTTCAGGGTCTGCTGGAACCGGCAACATTTGAGGTCAGCCCGAGGCAGGAGGAAGTCTTGAAGTCGCGCCACGCTGACCTGGCTGAATTCGGTTTCTCCATTGAGCCTTTTGGCAGCCGGACCTATCTCATCCGGGCGGTGCCACATTTGCTCCATGATAGGGACTGGATGGGGGTGCTGAGGGAGTTGCTGGACTCATTTTCCGGGGAGAACAAAGGTAACTGGCGGGAGACGGTAGCCATATCTATTGCCTGTCACAGTGCGGTGCGGGCGGAGCAGGCGTTAACCGATGATGAGATGCGGGAGCTGGTGCGTCAGCTGGAGCAGACCGCCAATCCCCACACCTGCCCCCACGGGAGACCAGTCATGATTCACCTCAGTTCCGGGCAGTTGCGGCGGGAGTTCGGCAGAAGCTAGCTGTGTTGCATTTCCTCTGTAGACTTTTGAATCAGTTCCCATCTTACCATGCCATCCTCGATTAGCTGGCGAATTTTCCTTTCCTGCGGGGTAAGCTGGCCGCTTTTGCTGGTTTTGACCTCTATGATGACTATTTCTCTGGGGTCGCCATTGGCCAGGCCGGGGAAGACTATCAGGTCAATGGGACTGCCGATAAATCGGGCTTCGGTGGGGTCGTACTTGAACTCGGGGAGGTAAGGGGTTAGCTGTTCAACGAATTTACCGCCCAGTACGGCTCGACTCTGGGCAATTGCCTCTTTAGTGGCCTTTTCTTTTTCTTCCTGCCACCTCAGTAGCTCGGTCTCCTGCCACTGTCAGAATTTGCCTTCAAACTTCAGCCTGGCTAGATGATGGGTCAGGTAAATGGACAGAATAGCCAGAGCTACGATGATTACAATTAAAACTATAGTCTCCATAATGGACCTCCCCAAGGTAATTCAGGAACACAAGTAAAAGAGGGGCGAAGCCTCTCTTTAGAATCCCCAACTTAACCTGTTGGTTGCTGGCTGCTGCCGGGTTTGACCAGTGGGATTCTGGCAGCGCATAGCGGGCAGTCCTCCGGCTTGTAGGTTGTTGTGACGGCGTGGTGGCAACTGAAAAGAGGTACGCTGAATTCCTGGTTCTGCTCGGAGCGGTCAACCAGCACTCCGATGCCGATTAGTTTGCCGCCCAGCTTGGTTACGGCGGCAATCACCTCGTGTATGGAACCACCGGTGGTGAGAATATCATCAACGATGAGGACTCTTTCTCCGGCGTCAATGCTGAAGCCCCGCCGGAAGGCTCTTTCCTCGCCTTCTTTTTCGGCAAAAACGCTGCGTACTCCCAACTGCCTGGCGACCTCATAAGACAGGATAATCCCGCCGGTGGTTGGTCCGGCCACCACCTGGATTTCCTCCCCCCGGAAGTGGTCGGCAATCATACCGCACAGCTGCCCGGTATAGTGGGGGAACTGCAGAACCCGGAACTTCTCCCAGTAGATTGGAGAATGTAAGCCGGAGGTAAGCAGGAAGTGTCCCTTGAGTAAAGCTCCCGACTTCTCAAAGATTTTCTCAATATTTTCTGTCAACCTTACCCCCAGTGTCGACTATTTATCATGGTAAGGAGTAGGCAGAGACAACACCCCATTCATCCACCGGCCAGATGGATAACCAGGCTTTGCCAATGATATTCTGCCGTGGTACCAGCCAGCCGTTATGGGAGTCGTCGCTGTTGTTCCGGTTGTCACCGAGAACAAAGTACATATTGGCCGGGATTTTTTGCGACTCTAAGGTATAGCTGGGCGAGTCTTTGATGTAAGGTTCGTCCGCTTTTGAGCCGTTAATATATACGGTACCTTCTTTTACCTCCACGGTGTCACCGGGCAGGGCAATGGCACGCTTGATGTAGTCACCGGTCCGGTTGCCGGGCGCATCAAATATGACCACGTCACCCCGCTGCGGGTCGCCAAGGATATAGACGGCTTTATTGACCACCAGTCTCTGTCCCTCCTGGAAATTAGGCTCCATACTGCTCATATATATAACAAAGGTCTGGAAAGAGGCTTGCAAAAGAAGGAAGATGACCACGGCTAATATGGTCGTTATCAAAAACTCGCGAAAAAAAGTTTTCATCCGGAATTCACTCCAGGGTTTAGTCCCAATTATAGCCTATTTGCCATCGTCCTGCCAATCTTGAGACTGAAGGGCGATATAAAGGAGGTATTATTCAGATAGTCAAATGGGGGTAGTGTACATATTATATATAGTAAACGACTGAAGGCAGCGGGGGAATCTGGCTCTGGGGAAGGGGGCTGGTTAAAAGAATAAGCATTTGAATGAACATGTTAAAAAGAAGAGTTCATTTTACATGCTGTTGGCGAGGGAAAGTCCTGGCCAAGCGTGCGGCGGTGGACGTTTTTAGCGATTCAGAAGAAGCTAAGCCTTACGCTTCATTACGAAGAATAGTATAATCAGGACAACAATTATGGCGATACCAATCCAGGTCCACATTGTTCGCTTGCCCCCTCTCAACTTTCGCAGTCGCAAAAGTTATTTGTGTTATTTTAGCACTAAAAAGTCAAGTTGGGAATAGGTATAGAGCAATTATTTTAAAGAAAAGGTGGTACTATCGTAAATAGGAGGAGATAATGAGCTGGATTAGTAGCAAGATTGAGAAGTTCAGACAGATGCCAACCACCTATCTTGTTTTGCACGTCACCAGCCGGTCTCTCTTTGGCGTGGGCCTGGGGCTGCTGCTGGCTACCTGGCTGCCGGTATGGACTGGCTGGATATTCATCGGTGTGGCGGTGGTGATAGTTATACCCAGTGCCAGGATTCTTTTGAGTAAGTGATGGGGGTTTTACCTCCCCACCTCCACCCACAGACTCTCCCCATCGGTAGTGAATTCTATCGTGCCGTGCTTATCGGTGCGGTAAATATCTTCTGTGTTTAGTTTCTCCTTCAGCCTGTCTAAGACCTCGTCGCTTGGGTGGCCGAATTTATTATCGGCACCTACCGAGATGACAGCCAAGTGGGGGTTGACAACCGCCAGAAATTGGGGGGTGGTGGAGGTATCCGAGCCGTGGTGGGCAACCTTGAGCACGGTGCTGTGCAGTTCCGCCCTATCGGCAGTGAGTTTAAACTCTACCTCTTGCCTGATATCGGCGGTGAGCAGGAAACTGACATCGTCCCGA
>DATKWF010000024.1:0-15133 GCA_035529715.1 Dehalococcoidales bacterium
TTCAATGAGTTCTTTACCAAGAAATTGCTGGATGGAGCGCAGGATGCCCTGCTTCGCCACGGTGTTAACGAAGAAGACATAGAGGTCACCTGGGTACCAGGTTCATTTGAAATTCCGCTAATTTCCCTGAAATTAGCCCAGGCCAAGAAGTATGATGCTGTTATCTGCCTGGCCGCCGTGATTCGTGGTGGCACGCCTCATTTTGAATATATCGCCGCCGAGGTTATCAAGGGCATTGCCAGAGTAGGCCTGGAGACCGGACTGCCGATTATAAACGGTGTAATTACCACTGATACCCTTGAGCAGGCGGTGGAACGGTCCGGTACCAAAGCGGGGAACAAGGGCGCTGAAGCAGCAGTGAACGCTATTGAAATGGTTAACCTGATTAAGTCCATAGGCTAACCACATGGCACCGGAATCGGGAAAAGGCACAAATTATCAGCTGACACAGTTTATCTGATGTTGCTCAATCTCCAGCGGGCACCCCGGATACGAAGAATAACTTTATAAGATTAATAATAAGGAACCTTTTGAACCCCAAGTCACAAAGCAAGCAAATATTACTTCGCTTTCAAGAGCTACAAATAGCAGACTCAGCTGTATCGTAGGCATTACTAGGGAACTTCATGGTTTGAAAATAACCCACAAAATTTTCCGCCAAATTCGTCCTTTCCTTTGTTTTGCTCCGCACTTGTCACAGGTCTTTGCGTCTTGGGATATTTCTGCCATACAATTTTTATTGGTGCAGACCTTAAAGGAGCTCTTCCGATCGAGATAGAAATTATAAGATACAACTGCTGCAGCTAATACCACAACAGTCCAGCCAAACACCTCGCCAAACTTCGTATACAGCGTTCTCTGGTCAGTGAAAGATACTTTTCCAACTACTATTTCCGGTTCCTTAGCAGTGTCCTTGACTATTCTTCCGTAGGGGTCAACGATTAAAGACGAGTCGTCATCACCAATAACCTCTATAGCGAACATTCGGTTCTCAACTGCTCTATATATAGCGTTAGTTCCAAGCCCCCAGGAAAAGAGATAATTGTTGGGGCCACCCGTCGGAACAATCAGTAGTTGTGCACCCTCTTTAATTCGATGTCTTGCCGGCAGAGTCCCGCCAGACTCCATGCAATCCAACACACCTATCCTACCCAGCCCCGCAGGCAAACTATGAACTTGCGGGAAAAACAGTCCCTTGACATCCCTATTCATAATATAGTTAGGAATACTCGCGAAGTGGTAGCCGAAGTTGTCCATAGCTATGCTTCCGTCTGGACTGACAACGCCGTAACCAAACTCCATCTTCTCCATTTCTCCCATCCAACCCGTCAGGTAAACGTTGTGCTTGCTACTGAAGTCTACGAAACGGTCAACGAATAATGGATTAAAAGAAAACTCGTCAAACATTATTCCTGGCCACACTATTATTTGCGGATCGTATTTTAAGGCTGTCTCACTTAGGTTGGCATAAAGAGTAGATGTGTCCTGCCCCTCGGCTGGTGGCACTTGTATAACAGCAACGGTCACGTCCCCTTCAGTTTCAGCTGGGATAGTAGCTAAGCCGTAAAAGAAGAACGCCAGCACAACACAAACTATAGCTATTGCTGGCGTAAATATTCTCTTTGCTTCGCGATAGCGAATTATAGCATAGGTAATAGCACAATTAACCAGTAGTATTAGGAAGGTTATCCCATATATTCCGGCAAACGAGGCCAGCTGCATGATGGGAGGGTTCCAGTATTGCGTCTTCGCCAGTGTAAAGAAACCTACGAATTGGCCTATTCTCATTAATCCAGGAATATTCATAAACAGGAACTCGCAGGCTGTCCAAACAAGGGGAAGAACGACTAATTGTAGTCCGAGAGGCAGGTATTGGAGATCTTTGGAAGGAAAGTGTTTAGGCTTCCAGAACCCCCAGGTGTCAATATATCCACCATAAACATCCTTCGTTGAGTAGAGGATATAAGGGATTCCTAGGACAAATATTATTACCCGAAAGACAGTAATTGGTGCTTCTGGCCAGAACATGGTGATAATTTTAATATAGTCAGCAAACAACCAAGGAAGCCAGACGAGAAAGAGGAAGCCACCAACAGTGGCAACGGAAACTAATCTATCTCGCCTCTTTAGAACAGCCTGGTAATAAATCGCCAAAAGTAAGGGGACAAAGGCAAACCACGCTAGGACTCCTCCAAACTTAAACGGAGGGAGGCTCAACAAGAGCAGGACGCCGGACAGACCTGCTAGCAGAAAACTGCTTCTCGCTCTCATCACACACCTCTAGGGTCGCACTAGAGAGTTATTCAGGACTACATGACTATCATTGTCTATTGTCAATATATGGTTCAACAGAAGGCAAGAGGTAAAACTAAAAGTGAACCAGAAGGCAACACGCAGCTTCTATCATCACTCATCAAAGACTGCGCAAAGCGTCATAAAATGCAATCCTAAAAAAGGAAGGATAGTAGCTCTACTCTCAGCCACCAGCTCATTCAGTAACTTTATAGACGGTATCCCCCCGTCTCACACGGTCGCTAACCTTGACTCCAACCGAATCCCCAGCTTTGGCCTGGCTAACATCAACATTGTCAATCTGCATAGAATTGACCGTGCATTCGATGTCAGTCGTGTGCCCCACGATATGGACCTGGTCACCCACTTTCAGAGTCCCGGTTAGCTCAATCCCGGCTACTACGGGGTGAGCAAAGAAGTCACTCACTTTCCCAATCACTACCTCAGGCATTTGACTCCCTCCTTTGTATTTAATGCTACATAAGGCGACCCCGCTGTTTTTGAAATTATAACCCCCCACTTTGTATAAATCAATACCGGAAGAAAAAGTATTTTCATCAGCGTCAACAATTTATCCGCATTGAACTTTTGACATGCCGTTACCTGATACGTATAATTAGGCTAACTATAATCCTGGGGAGGGTGCATCCTTGGCAAAGGACAGCGAATCCAAATCATCCGTCCAAGAGCAAGATGTTGAACAGCTTAAAAAGCGCCTGGTCATGCTGGACCAGCGCCTGGATAATATCGATTCGGTGGTCACGGCAGTTGTGGAACGAGTAATGCAACAGCCGATTACTTTTAATGTAACCTGCCCGAAGTGCGGCAGCAACATGGAAATTGCCATCATAGGTATTCAGAAGCCAAACAAATAAAGCTGAATTACCAAACAGGTAAACACCCGTAGCATTTACTAAAATCTGACCATGTATATCCTATCCTGCGCAACCTCCGCATAAAACCTCACCAAGGCATAGACTGGCATAAATAGGGAGAGAAAATGACCGAGCTGGTAATTATTACCCTCTATTTTCTGGGCATGCTTGCCGTTGGGGTAGTCAGCAGAAGAAAGACAAAAGCAGCCGATGATTTTTTTGTTGCCGGCAGGAGAAGTTCCTCTCTATTAATCACCGGTTCACTATTGGCTACCATCATCGGTGGCTCAGCCACGGTGGGTATGGCCGGGCTGGGCTTCAAACAGGGACTAACCGGGGCATGGTGGTTGCTGGTAGGCAGCATCGGCCTGATATTTCTGGGACTATTCTTTGCCAGAAAGGTAAGAAATTTCGCACTCTACACCCTCCCCGAGCTGGTAGAAAAACAATACGACCGGCGAATGGCTCTGGCAGCTTCATTCCTTATTGTTATTTCCTGGATAGGCATTGTTGCTGCCCAGATAATAGCCGCCGGACAGATACTGAGCATCCTCGGTATGGGCAGTCCGGCACTGTGGATGCTGATTTTCACCGCCGTCTTTGTCACCTACACCGTGCTGGGCGGCCAGTATGCCATCATCCGTACCGATACCCTGCAAACAGTGATAATTTTTGCCGGCGTCTTTGGCGGATTGGCATTGCTCCTGTCACGTCTGGGAGGATGGGAAGGACTGCAGAGTTCTCTCCCCCCTGAGCAGTTTGCTTTCCCGCTCAGCTCCCAGTTCGGCGGTACCGACCTGCTCACCCTCCTCCTGCTGGTTGGCCTGACCTACACAGTGGGACCAGACATGTATTCCCGACTGTTCTGTGCCCGGGATGATAAGACCGCCAGGGCATCTACCTTCTGGACCGCCCTGCTGATTATACCCATTGCCTTTGCTATCACCTTAATCGGCATGGGGGCAGCCGCCATGTTCCCCGAGATTGCACCGGAGCAGGCTCTACCCATGGTAATAAAAGAGGTATTCTCACCACTCCTTGGCGGCATCGTCCTGGCTGCCCTGCTCTGTGCGGTTATGTCCTCGGCGGATACTACCTTACTAAGTGCCAGCACCATACTTATGGTTGACATAGTCGGCTGGTTCAGACCCTCGCTCAACCGGGAGAAAGTTATCCCTCGCTCCCGCTGGGTGATAGTACTGCTGGGTATATGCTCCCTAATCACGGCGTTAGCCCTGAAGGGGGTAATAAGCGCCCTACTCTTTGCTTACACCATATATACCACCGGTGTGATTCTACCCGTAATTGCCGGTTTCTTTAAGAGTCGGCTAAAAGTTACCCCCCTTGGAGCACTGGTGTCACTCATCGGGGGTGGCACCACCGGTCTTATCAGCAAGCTGCTGGGGATAAAATACCTGGATCTGGGTGCATTGCTGCTCAGTATCCTGCTCCTCTTCCTGGCTAGTTTCATTGATAACAGGCTCAAAAAGCAGGGCACGCACGGCTAGTCCATCTATGTGATTGCACTCACCGTTTGATGCTGGTATAATAATGCTGTAACTGATGTATTGCGATAATAAGAATATTTTCTATCGGCGAATTTGTATTAAGACAATGTAGTAGTAAAGTATTCAAAGCCTCTCGTTCCCAAAGCGGGTGAGAGGTTTTGATTATAGGTGGAAGAGACTTTATGTCAACTCAGGACGCGGAACAGGTAGAAAACGAAAAACTGGAGATGATGCGGCACTCCGCAGCCCACGTCATGGCTGAGGCAGTCCAGTCTATCTTCCCCGATGCCAAGTTTGCCATTGGTCCAGCCATTGAAGCCGGCTTTTATTATGACTTCGATTTGCCCCGCCCGCTAACTCCCGATGATTTACCCCTAATTGAGAGCAAGATGAATGAAATAATCAAGGCAGACGAGCCTTTTATCCGAAAGGAAGTAAGCAAAGAAGAAGCCCGGCAAGTGTTTGCCACCCAGCCTTATAAGTTGGAGCTGATTAACGAAATCCCGGACGAGACGGTCAGCCTGTATGAGCAGGGCTCGTTCCTTGATTTGTGCCGCGGACCTCACGTGAGTTCCACCAAAGAGATAAAAGCCTTCAAGCTGGCTAGCATCGCCGGCGCCTACTGGCGCGGCGATGAGCACCGCCCCATGCTGCAACGGATATACGGGGTTGCCTTTGATACGAAAAAGGATTTAGACGAGCACCTGAAAAATCTTGAAGAAGCCGCCCGCCGCGACCACCGGAAATTGGGCAAAGAGCTCGACCTGTTCAGTATCCAGGATGAATTTGGCCCGGGACTGGTACTCTGGCACCCCAAGGGGTCAATCATACGCCGTGTTATTGAGGATTTCTGGAAGGATGAGCATGTCAGGCGTGGCTATGACATCGTCTATACTCCGCATATTGCCCGAATAGATTTGTGGAGAACCAGCGGGCACCTGGAGTTCTACCAGGATTATCTGTACAGCCCCATGGACATAGAGGGACAGCAATATATTCTCAAACCGATGAACTGCCTGGGGCATATCTTAATTTACAAGACCAGGCTGCGCAGTTACCGGGAACTACCGATACGCTATGCCGAACTGGGCACTGTCTATCGCTACGAGCGCTCCGGGGTGCTGCACGGTCTTTCCCGGGTGAGGGGCTTTACCCAGGATGACGCCCATATCTTCTGTCGCCCTGACCAGCTTGAGCAGGAAGTAATCGGTGTGCTGGATTTGGCTCTTTTTATGATAGACGCCTTCGGTTTCAGCAAATACCAGATATTACTTTCTACCCGACCTGACAAATATGCCGGCACCCTTCAGGTCTGGGAAGAAGCCACCGATACCCTGCGCCAGGCTCTGGAAAAGTCCAAGGTGGCTTACGAGATAGACCCCGGAGAGGGCGTATTCTACGGACCCAAAATAGATATTAAGTTTGAGAGTGCGCTGGGTAAAGCCTGGCAGGGACCAACCATCCAGGTTGATTTTAACCTGCCCCAGCGCTTCAATGTTACCTACATCGGTGAAGATGGGAAAGAACACTCAGTAGTAATGGTGCACCGCACTGTGCTGGGCAGCATGGAACGCTATCTGGCAACACTCCTGGAACACTACGGAGGCGCTTTCCCGGTATGGCTGGCGCCGGTACAGGTGAGAGTGATTCCGGTAGCCGACCGACACCTTGACTATGCCCGTAAGTTAGAAACCGAACTCAAAAACGAGGGCGTGCGCGCTGATGTTGACGACCGTTCGGAAAGAATAAACCTGAAAATCCGGCAGGCTCAACTTGAGAAGATACCCGCCATGCTTATTGCCGGTGATAAAGAGGTAGCTGCCTCTACCGTTTCTATCCGCCTGCGCAGCGGGGAACAACTAGCCGACCAGCCCTTTGCCAGCTTCAAGAAAAATATCAAAACAGCTATCGCCAACAAGTCCAAAGATGTAGTATGATATTGCCTGGCAGGACAAGCCCGGAAGCATGAAACCATTTAACAATCACTTTGAGTTGATAAATATACGAGAAAATGGTATAGTTTCTATTCGTAAGATACCTGTGCCTTGAGGAGGTAAATAAGGACATAATCAAACAGCTGCGTGTTAACGAAAGGATAAGAGCTCAAGAGGTTAGACTCGTGGGGGAAAAGGGGGAGCAGTTAGGCGTTATGCCCTTGAGCCAGGCACAGGAGACCGCCAGGAAACATAACCTTGACCTGGTCGAGGTAGCTCCTACTGCAGCACCGCCGGTATGCCGCCTTCTTGACTATGGTAAGTATAAATACGAGCAAGCCAAGAAGGAACAGGAAGCCAGGAAAAGCCAGAAGGCTCCACTACTAAGAGAGGTTCGCCTGCGCCCCAAGATTGGTAACCATGACTTTGAGGCTAAAGCCAGGGTCGCCCGGAAACTGTTGACTGACGGGGCAAAGGTTAAAACAACGATACTGTTTAGAGGGCGCGAAATTACGCATCCCGAGCTTGGCTGGAAGCTACTTCAGAGGATGTCAGAGACACTAAAGGATGTGGCTTCTCTCGACAGGCAGCCAGTAATGCTGGGGAAACAGCTGAATATAATCCTGGCCCCGATAGCCACCTCAAAAGACAAAATAAAAGAAGAGATAAAGGAAACTCAGAATGCCAAAACTTAAAACGCATAAAGGCGCTCAAAGCCGTTTCCATATTACCGGGAGTGGCAAAATCATGCGGGTTAAGGGTCCGAAAAGCCACCTGCGCCGTCGCAAAGCGAAGCGCACCAAGAGCCTTTTTGATGAAAAAATAGCTCTGCACCCGGCTGACAGAACCAGGATAAAAAGACTTATACCCTACGGAGTGGGTTAACTAGGAGGAGCTGAACTTGCCACGAGTAAAAAGAGGCGTAACCGCCCACCGCCGACATAAAAAAGTGCTGGCCATGACCAAAGGGCAGCGCGCAACCAAACACTCCCTTTATCGCCGGGCTCATGAGGCTATGCTTAAATCGCTAAGCTATGCCTACAGCCACCGCCGTGAGCGAAAGGGCGACATGAGGCGACTGTGGATTTTGCGGATTAGTGCCGCTAGCCGGGCTCTGGGATTGAACTATGGCCAGTTCATGGAGGGCTTGAAAAAGTCAGGAGTTGAAATCGACCGCAAGATGCTAGCCGATATGGCAGTCAGGGATCCCAAAGCTTTCGCCAGCCTGACAACGACAGCTAAAGAGAAAACCCCAACTTAGCCAGGGAACTATCCATACCCAGCTTTACCCGCTCCCCTCCCCTAATAAAGGCGAGGGGAAAATTTTTTCCGAGACAATGCCGAACACTGGGATAATGACAGCAATAGTTATAACGAATTTTCCTTGACCCCTTTGCTATTAATAACCTATAATCCAAGACGGTTAAAGCTCAAGGCGAGAGATGTTAAAACAGCTTGAAGAACTAAAACTAAAAGCCCTGCAGGAACTGGAAAGCATCAACAACACCAAGGAATTAGAATCCTGGCGGGTTCATTACCTGGGGAAGAAAAGTCCTCTAACCGGCATCCTGCGCAGCCTGGCGACTTTACCTATAGCCGAAAGAAAGAATGTTGGCGCCCGGGCTAATCAGACTAAAACTGAATTAGAGGACAATTTCCAGCAAAAAGAGCAGGCTCTCCGTGAAGTTCAACTGACCACACACGCTAAAAAGGAAACCATTGATATTAGTCTGCCAGGTCGCCCACTTCCGACAGGTCGCCTGCACCCAATCACTCAAACTCTCAATGAAATATGCGACATATTCATCTCCATGGGCTTCCAGGTTGTGGAGGGACCCGATGTAGAGTGGGACTACTATAATTTTGAGGCATTGAATATCCCTGAAGAACACCCTGCCCGTGATACCATGTCAACCTCCTGGGTTGACTCTCAGACAGGTAGTGGCGAAATGACGATGCTACTGCGCACCCACACCACCTCGGTAAGCGCCAGGACAATTGAGACTATGAAGCCGCCGATAAGGGTAATTGAGCCGGGCAAGGTCTATCGCTATGAAGCCAGTGATGCCACCCACATTCCCATGTTCCATCAAATTGACGGCGTAGCCGTGGATAAGGACATTACCATGGCCGACCTCAAAGGGACGCTTTACGAGTTTGCCCGACGCTTCTTCGGTGAGGAGAGGAAGGTGCGCTTCCGCTGCGACTACTTCCCCTTTGTCGAACCCGGCATTGAAATGGCAATAGAATGCCTGGTCTGTAATGGCAAAGGCTGCCGCCTTTGCGGCAACAGTGGCTGGATTGAAATACTGGGTGCCGGCATGACTCACCCGCAGGTATTGCAGCGCGGCGGCATTGACCCCGAGGTTTACCAGAGCTTTGCCTTCGGCATCGGCATTGAACGCCTGCCCATGCTTCGCTACGGTATTGATGATATCAGGCTATTCTACGGCAGCGACCTTAGATTTCTAAAGCAGTTCTAGAGTCGGAGAAATGAAAGTTCCACTTAAGTGGCTAAAAGAATATGTAGATACCACCCTGCCGGTGGCTGATTTAGCCAGTCGGCTGACTATGGCTGGCATTGAGGCCAAGAGCATACAGGTCACTGGCGGCAAATGGGAAAATATCTTCGTCGGCCAAATAGTGGCGATTAATCCCCACCCCAATGCCGACCGTCTCACCCTGCCCACCCTAGATTTGGGCACCGAGCAGGCAACCGTAGTCTGCGGGGCAAACAATCTCAGGATTGGTGATAAGATAGCCTTTGCCCATGTCGGCGCTGAGCTTATTGACGGGCACACTGGCCAGCCAGCCATCATGAAAGCAGCCAAGATCCGCGGCGTTGTTTCCAGCGGCATGGTCTGCTCGGAAAAAGAGCTGGGCATATCCGATAGCCATGAGGGAATAATGGTCCTGCCGCCGGACGCACCGATAGGCACACCGCTGACCGATTACCTGGGCGACACCATTTTTGACCTGGAGGTAACCCCCAACCGACCCGACTGCCTCTCGGTAATCGGCATTGCCCGAGAGCTTGCCGCCCTGACCGGTCAGAGCCTGCACCTCCCCGAGGTCAGCTACAAGGAAGCAGAACCCTCCATAGACCAGCAGATATCGGTGGAGATTGCCGACCCTGACCTGTGCCCCAGATACTGCGCCAGCCTGATCACCGGTATAAAAATAGCTGAGTCCCCCCAGTGGATGCAGCAGCACCTGCTGGCCTGCGGTATGCGCCCGATTAATAACGTGGTTGATATTACCAACTATGTGATGCTGGAATACGGACAGCCCCTGCACGCCTTTGATTACAAGAAAATCAAAGATAAGAAGATTATTGTCCGCCGTGCCAGAGCCGGCGAAAAGATAGTTAGTCTGGATGGAGTGGAACGAGCGCTGACTAAAAATATGCTGGTCATTGCCGATTCAGAGAGGGCGGTGGCTATTGCCGGGGTTATGGGCGGGGCTAACAGTGAAGTTACTGAGGGGACGACCTCAATACTGCTTGAATCAGCTAACTTCAAGCCGACAAGCATCCATTATACCGGCAGGCAACTGGTCTTGCCGAGTGAAGCCTGCATGCGATTTGAGCGAGGAATTCGGCCCGAACTGACAGTGCCAGCCCTCAAGCGTGCCACCCAGTTGATTATACAGCTGGCCGGGGGTACAGCCACCAGGGGTATAGCTGATGCCTATCCCGGCAAACAGGAACACAAGCCTATTTCGCTCTCAACCGCAAAGGTGAAACGACTGGTGGGTGTTGAGTTCAGCCTTGACCAGATAGTGAGTGCGCTGACATCCGTAGGCTTTGATTGTAAACCAGCCGGTTCCGAGGTCTGGGCTACTACTCCTTACTGGCGGAGCGATATAAAGCAGGCAGTCGACCTTGTTGAGGAGGTAGCCCGCATTATCGGCTATGATAAGATTCCGCTAACCATGCTCAGTCAGCCAATACCCCGACAAAACCCGGAGCCTGCTCTTAACCTTAAACGGAAAATAAGGGACAGCCTTACTGGCTACGGCTTTCAGGAGGTAATCACCTACTCATTAACCGGCTCGGAAATGTTAAACAAGCTTAAGCCTGAATCTCACGCCACTGAACCAGTACCCCTTCGCCTGGCTAACCCGATGACTGCCGACCAGGAATACCTTCGCCCCAACCTGCGGGCTAACCTTCTGGCTGCCCTCTCGTCAAACCGCAGGCACGAGGACGGTGGTATCAGGCTCTTTGAGCTGGGCAAAGTCTATCTGCCCCGGCAGAAGGACCTGCCCGATGAACCCGATGTATTATGTGGCCTGCTAAGTGGTGCCAGGCTGGAAAAATCGTGGCAGGATGATAACGGATTGCTGGACTTCTTTGATGCCAAGGGAGTAGTGGAAAGTCTGCTTAACCGGCTGGGGGTAGAAGCCAGCCTTGAACAAAGTGATGACAAAAGCTTGCATCCAGCCAGACAGGCAGCCATAGTTGCTAATGGCGGCAAAGTGGGGGTTGTCGGTGAAATACACCCCAAAGTACTGGACGCTTTTGACATTTCGGAAACTGCCTGTTTATTTGAAATAAGTGTGGCTGACCTGTTACCCTTTACCACCGGTCATAAAATGTTCCAGCCGATACCCCGCTTCCCCGCTATCGTCAGAGACATAGCCCTTATAGTTGATGCTGAGGTGAGTCATAAGCAAATCACCGATATTATCCGCAAAGTCTCGCTGGTGAAACAGGTTGCCATTTTTGATGTCTATTCCGGGGAACAGGTGCCAGCGGGCAAGAAATCCCTCGCCTACCGACTCAGCTACCAGTCACCGACCCATACCCTGACCGATAAAGAGGTTGATAAGGTCCAGCAGCAAATCCTGAACAGCCTATCCAGAGAACTCGGCGCTACCTTGCGAGGTTGATACTTCGGTTATTTTACTTCGGTCATTCTGGTCATTCTATTAAGGAAAGTTAAAAAGGGGCGAAGCCCCTAAATATACTGCAGGAAGTTTAAGAGGGGCGGAGCCCCTCTTTTTATATAATTCCCCCTCTCCTTTGGCCGAGATGCACGAAAGACAAAACTTTCGTGCATATTTTTTCTCTTGATTTTCCCAAAGAACCTTCGAGACCATAACCGAAGAATATAAGAGTTATTGTCAGCGAATAGAGAAGCTAAAAGGAGACGTAGATTCACTTAATTAGTCCTTGCCTGGTAAGGAACTACAGATAGGGCATACTTAGATTTTCAAGGGGCGAAAGGGATAATCCAGATAAATAGCGCCAGGACAAAACAAATTACGAGGGTTATCGCCACAAAAGGTATGGTATAACTGAAGAATTGCTTCAAACTTACTTTAGCACAGTCCTCTTTTTCACAGCAGTTCATGGCTACGAAAAGGGCTGGGGCGCCGGCTACAGTTAGATTGCTTCCCAATGTCCCTGCCCATAGTACTAACCACCACAAGGGCCAGGGGTTGATATTGGCTGAGGCGGCAAGGTCTCGGATTATATATAAAAAGGTGAGGATATAAGCATCATGCTCTATGATGCCCACGATAGGAGCCGTTACCCAGTAAATAAGTGTGGCGCCGCCAATGAAGTTGCTTTGGACATAAGATACCATAACATTGGCAATCAGTTTGATTAGTCCCACATGGTTAATCCCACCAACCAGTATGAAAAGCGCTACATAGAATAACAGAGCCCTCCAGTCCAACTCACCGATTACTTCCTCAAAGCTGTGATTTCCCAGTTTCTTCTTGAATGTTTCCATTATCAGGACTAATGCAAGCGCCCCGGTAATGGCGATGAATCCCAAATGTAAACCGGTAAGCTCACGGAAGGCCATGCCTAGAATAGTGGCACAGAAAACTGCCACTACTACTACAGCAAACTTTTTATTTTTTATATGCTCCATTGGATTGGCAACCGCCATTTCTTCAATAGCAGTATTATTAATGGCTCTCCCGGCATACATCTTTCTAAATTTGAACCGATAGAATAAAAAGGCAGTCAGCAGGTATGTCACGGTCAGGATGATGAAGGAAGAAGGTCTCCCTGCTTGCCAGATGAATTCAGGAAACTCTATTCCAGCAACGGAATGAAGCATTTGAGGTGGCAGGTCGCCTAGTAATAAGGCAGTGCCCATAAAATTGGCAGACAATCCTATAAAGATAATGAAAGGGAAACAAGCCAGTTTCATTTTTTGGGTGACATGTAGAACTACAGGCACCATCATCAATATCACGACCACATTGTCCACGAACATAGAAATGAAGGCTGAAATAACCCCCAGAAGGATCAGGAACAGGGCTATATTATTACGTGAAACCCTTAGCATAGTTATCGCCAGGTACTGAGGTATCCCCGTTTTACCAAAATAAATGGCGATTATCCAGATACCGAAGAGAATAGCAATGACATTCCAGTCTACAAACATAAACGCTTCCGTTTCTCTCATCACGCCGAGCAACACCATCAGCACCACACCGATGATACCGATGCCAGCCCTATCCACCTTTCCCCAAATAATCAGGCCGATGGTTACAAGGAAGATAATCAAGGCTATTAGCTGTATTGGCTCCACAGTTTTAATCTCCTGTTTTTAATCTTCAGATGTTATCTCAAGACGTATATTTGCCGCCTCCTCAGTTTGGAGCTGTAAAATCAGGGTGCAACTGAGATAAGTACTAGCCCAAAGTAGATACCTAACCCCTGATAAGCTCCTTTAGCTTCGCCACAACTCCCTCCAGCGGCACAAGTTCAGCTTCTTTCTCCGAGCGCTTCTTAACCTCCACACTGTTGGTTTTCATGGTGCGGGGACTAACCGTAACCCGAATCGGTATACCCAGCAGGTCAGCATCATTGAACTTGACCCCCGGCGACTCCTCCCGGTCGTCATAAAGCACCTCTATGCCCCCAGCCCCAAGTTCGGTATAAAGCTTTTCGGCAGCTTCTGCGACCCCGGTGCCCTCCCGGTACAGCGGGCAGAGATAGACATGATAAGGAGCAATCGGCATCGGCCAGATAATGCCATTGTCATCGTGGCTCTGCTCTATGGCTGCCGCCAGCAACCGGCCCAGCCCGATGCCGTAACAGCCCATGATGATGGGATGAGATTCACCTTTGCCATCAATATAAAAGGCGCCCAGTGTCTCACTGAGAAAAGTGCCCAGCTTAAAGATATGCCCGACTTCTATGCCTTGCGTGGATGACAATTTCTTCCCGCAGCGGGGGCACCCCTCCCCTGCTCTGGCCCGGGCGATATCCACCACCATATCAGCCTTGAAGTCACGGGGGTAGTTTACATTCTTAATGTGGGTATCCGGCTTATTACCGCCGGCGACAAAGTTAGTCCCTGAAGTTATGGACTCGTCGGCAACAACTTTAATACCGGTCATGCCTACTGGTGAGGCTGAGCCAGCGACAATACCAGCCGCCTTTACCTCGGCTTCACTGGCCATGCGAAGTTCATAACAGTGCAGAATATTCTTCAGCTTTGTTTCATTTACCTCAAGGTCACCCCGGATAACCACAAAGACCAGCCCACCATCAGCCATGTAAAAGACCGCTTTAGCTGTCTGACTCTGAGGCACCTTCAGGAAAGCTGACAACCCTTCAATGGTAGTCACCCCGGGAGTAGCCACCTCCTCAACCGGCAGCGGCTCCCCGAATTCTACCTTGTCCTTGGCGCTTTCCGCCTTATCGGCATTAGCGGCATACTTACAGCTATCGCAGTAAATAACCTCGTCCTCCCCGCTCTCCGCTATAACGATAAACTCATGGGAGCCTTTACCGCCAATAGCACCGCTATCAGCCTCAACCAATAGGTTGGGTAAGCCACAGCGATTATATATATTCTGGTATGCCTGGAGCATCTTCTTATAGCTCTCGTCCAGGCCGGCCTCATCAACATCAAAGCTGTAGAGGTCTTTCATAATAAATTCGCGCACCCTCATCAGCCCGCCGCGGGGTCGTGGCTCATCACGGAACTTGGTCTGGATTTGATAAAGCAGCAGCGGCAGGTCGCGGTAGCTCTGCACATTGCGGCTGACCATCTGGGTGATAACCTCCTCGTGGGTGGGGCCCAGAGCCAGCTGGCGCTCCTTGCGGTCGGAGAGGACGAAGAGCCCCTTGCCGAAGGCCTGGTCCCGCCCGGTCTCCTGCCAGAGCTCAAGAGGCTGAAGCACCGGCATACTCAACTCCTGCCCGCCGGCTTTATCCATCTCGTCACGGATGATGTTCTCTACTTTCTTGAGGACCCGCCACCCCAGCGGCAGGTAGGAGTAGACCCCCGCCGCCACCTGGCTTATCATCCCCGCCCTGAGCAGTAGCTGATGGCTGATGGTGTCCGCCTCGGTGGGTATTTCCCGCTGTGTCTTACCGAATAGCTGTGATATACGCATGATAACTCCTTTTTAATCTACCTCACCCGACTTCAACTGGATTTTACTTTTTTAACCGGCATGCAGCTTTCTCTCTCGCCATGCAATAATAAGATGTAGAAACCCGCTGGCAATAAAGATAAGACACAAAATATAGGCGGGCAGCTTC
>DATKWF010000025.1:0-4270 GCA_035529715.1 Dehalococcoidales bacterium
CTCAGAAAATAAAACTTAGCGGAGGTTTATCTAAGAGATTTTAGCGATGTGGAGGGGTGCTGGGGTGCTAGGAGATAAATATTATATAGCAAATGCAAATTCTTCAACAATAATCCTCGTTTTTTCTCGTGTTTTTCCAACGAACTTAACTTCACTTTTCAACGTCTAGTTTCTTTTTTTCACCCTGATTTTATCGCCAGGAGTTATTATGGCAGAAAACAATAAGAAAATATTTTGTCAAAATTTGTGGAAAGTTTTCGGCTCTAACCCGGAAAGTGCGTTTCACCTGATTAAAAATGGCGAGTCCAAGCAAGAGTTTATGGAAGAGACCGGAAACGTTATCGCCATCAGAGACGCCTCGTTCGATGTTAAGGAGAACGAGGTATTTGTTATCATGGGACTATCGGGAAGCGGGAAATCAACCCTGGTTCGCTGTATCAACCGGCTCATTGAACCAACCAGAGGCAGCGTATTTATTGAAGGCACAGATATTGCCCAGATGAATAAGCATGACCTCAAGGAACTGCGCCGCCACAAACTGAGCATGGTATTCCAGAACTTCGGTCTGTTCCCACACCGCTCGGTGCTGGAAAATGTTGCCTTTGGCCTGGAAGTTCGAGGAGAGGGCCAAAATACCATACATAAAAAATCGTTTGAAGCTCTGGAGATGGTAGGGCTGAAGGGCTGGGAAAGAAGCCAGATATTTGAACTCAGCGGCGGCATGCAACAGCGAGTGGGCTTAGCCCGGGCTCTGGCGGTGGGCTCTGAAATACTACTTATGGACGAGCCTTTCAGCGCCCTGGACCCGCTCATTCGCCGCCAGATGCAGGAAGAATTCGTGAACTTACACTCAAAGCTAGAGAGGACGGTAGTCTTTATCACTCACGACCTGATTGAAGCACTACGCCTGGGCGACCGCATCGCCATTATGCGGGACGGGCAAATCGTACAGCTAGGCACCTCGCAGGAGATAGTCTCCAGTCCGGCGGATGATTACGTCAGAGAATTTGTCAAAGACGTGCCCCGCGGGAAGGTAATAGAATGCCAGTCCATCATGGAGAAGCCTTCAGCGGTAATTCCCAGTGACCAACCAGTCACCAATGCAATCGAAGAGATGAGGAAAAAGGACACCGGACTGGGTTTCGTTGTAGACACTTCCGGCGTACTCAAAGGGACTCTAACCATGGACCAGGCTTTAGCCACAGCACGTAAAGGGTCGACAAAAGCAGGGGAGATAGCCAGTCAGGAATTCGCAGCCACAGCACCAAATACCCAGCTGGACCAGTGCCTGCAACTGATGGCAGAGGACGACATACCAGTGGCAGTAACTGACGAAAAGCATCACCTACTCGGAGTAATCACCAGACCATTAGTTCTCAAAGCTGTGCAATCCGGCGTTAGCGTCAGTGCAGAAGCTTAAAATGCACTCATAACGTCAGGACCAAAAGCCCCAAGGAAAGAAGGAGGAAAAGGAATGAAAAAATTTTTAGCTTTCTTGCTACTTACAGTAATAGCGACGAGTATGGTCATAGCCGGCTGTGCTCAACCGGCTCCAGCGCCAGCTCCAGCACCGGCCCCAGCTCCAGCGCCGGCTCCCGCTCCGGCTCCAGCCCCTGCACCGGCTCCCGCTCCGGCTCCAGCCCCTGCTCCGGCTCCAGCACCGGCACCAGAACCAGAGGAAAAACCCCTTATCAAAATCTCTGACCTCAACTGGGGCAGCGCCCACTTCCAGTCCGAGATGCAGAAGATAATCATCGAGGAAGGTTACGGCTACCCGGTAGAGCTTTTCCCGGGAGCAACTATACCGCTGTTTCAGGGCATGAGAGCCGGCGACATTGATGTGGTTAACGAGGTCTGGCTACAAAACCAGCAGGAAGCATATGACGAGGCTACGGCAGCTGGAGATATCGTCCTGCTGGGCAACCTGAATAACGATAACTGGCAGAGTGGCTTCGTCGTGCCAACCTACGTCATCGAGGGTGATACAGAGCGTGGCATTGAGCCGATGGCACCAAATCTAAAGAGTGTTTCTGACCTTGACCAGCCGGAATACAAGGAGCTGTTCCAAAATCCGGAGAACAAGAAGAAGGGTATGGTCATGAATGGCCCGGTTGGCTGGCAGTGCGAGATGACCACCATAGAGCAGGTCAAGACCTATGGACTTGACGACGACTATGACGTGATGAACGCCGGTAGCCAGGAGGGACTCTTCGCTTCCCTGGCAGGTGCTTATGAGAAGGGAGAACCCTGGTTAGGCTATATATGGGGTCCAACCTGGATTGCCGGTAAACTGGACCTGACGCCACTGGAAGAGCCTGCTTACGACAAAGCGGTATGGGATGAGAATTTCGGCTGTGCCTGGCCATCCGTCGACCTTTTGATAGTGTCGAACAAGGACTTCCCGGACAAGGCGCCTGATGTAACCGAGATGTTCAAGAAATGGAAACTGGATACGGCGACCCTTGACGAGGTCCTGGCTTACTTGGATGAGAGCGGCGGCGAACCGGCTGATGCTGCCATCTGGTTCCTCAAGAACAGAGAGGAATTATGGACCGAGTTCGTACCGTCTGATATAGCAGATAAGGTCAAAGAGGCAGTAGCCAAGATGTAGCCGGATAGAACTTACCCGCCGGTTTATTGAATACGATGAGACGGGTTATATTTAAGTTTTTTATACCCCCGCTCTATGGTCACATAAGTTTTAAGTAGAGCGGGGGTATCTCTGACAGTAACGAGGTGATGATATAATGTTTGATTTCCCGGAGATGTTAACCTTTCCCCTGGGGGAGTGGATTAACATCATAGTGAAATGGCTGACCATAAACCTGGAGCCATTCTTTGATGTCATTACGATAGGTATCAGAGAACCGCTGGTACAGCTTGAACATGGTCTATGGTGGCTTCCGTGGTGGGTAATTATCCTCATTCTGGTGGCTGTAGCCTGGAAAATGGCCGGGTACAAGATAGCGCTAGTCAGTCTATTTGGTATGTTATTCATCGGGACCATGCAGCTCTGGGACCAGACTATGACCACCCTGGCCATAATCATTACCTCTGTTGTCGTGTCCCTGCTGATCGGCATTCCTATCGGCATTGTGGCTGCCAAGAACGACCGCTTCGAATCAATAATGCGCCCTATTCTGGATGGCATGCAGACCATGCCCAGTTTCGTTTATCTCATCCCGGCGGTATTCTTCTTCGGGCTGGGAAAGGTGCCGGCAGTGGTGTCCACATTTATCTACGCAGTGCCTCCCTGCATCCGTCTCACCAATCTGGGTATCCGGCAGGTATCCACGGAACTGGTTGAGGCAGGCAGGGCTTTCGGCTGTTCCGGTGCCCAGCTTCTGTTTAAGATACAACTGCCGCTGGCCCGGCCCAGCATCATGACGGGTGTCAACCAGACCATCATGATGGCACTGGCAATGGTAGTTATCGCTTCAATGATAGGCGCCTCCGGGCTTGGTCTTGAGGTGCTAAGGGGTATTCAGCGCCTTGACGTGGGGCATGGCTTCCTCGCCGGCTTTTCCATTGTCATCGTTGCCATTATAATTGACCGCATCAGCCAGTCACTGGGCAAAGCGGACAGTGGCAAGAGCCTGCTGAAGCATTAGTCACCCCTCCCAGGCAGGTCTAATGCCTCAACGAGCGCTCTCACCGGGAAAACCGTTGAAGCCTGCTGTGTCTCTCAAGCCGACCCTTCTTACCCGGTTCAAAAAAGCACTCTCTGCTATGGACAAATCAATAGCGAAAGTGCGCGTAAAAATCCTGCCTTACCGTCCAGGGGAAAAAGAATTGACTGTAATGGCAGAATATAGTAACTTTTGAAGGACGCTGGGAGTTCAACGGGAGGAACGATATGAGAAAAGTAGCGGTAGTTGGGGTTGGTGAGACCAAATTTAGTGGCGCTCAGGACAAGACAAGCGTAGAGTTATTTGCTGAAGCCGCCACCGAGGCCATTAATGAATCAAACCTGAAGCCAAAGGACATCAAGGCTCTATTCCTCGGTAATGCCCTGGGAGACTTCACCGAGGGACAGGGAATGGCACAGGCTTTTGCGGCGGATAGTATTGGCTGCTTCAACATTCCGGCGAATAGATATGAGGGAGCCTGTGCCTCAGCCAGTATGGCGGTGAGAGACGCCTTTATGTGGGTGGCTTCCGGATTTTACGATGTGGTCCTTGCCGGGGGTACGGAAAGAGCTGCCTCTATGGGCACACCCCTCGCCACCCGCACCTTTGCCATGTTTGGTGATAGCCGCTATGAATATCCG
>DATKWF010000026.1:0-18612 GCA_035529715.1 Dehalococcoidales bacterium
CGGTTGTCCTTTACCTTGATGTAAAAGGTCATCATATCCCCGCATACCGGATTGCCCACCTCCCCCACCCCATCAGGGTCTTCAATCTCACCGACATTGCGAGGACTCATAAAGTGTTCCATTACCTTCTCACTATATATCGGCATATCATTTGCCTCCTTTGTCCGATTTGGTAAACTTGGCGTAGAGTGGTGACATTTGCCTCAGCCTGTCTACAATAGCCGGCATCACTTCCAGAACATAGTCCACATCCTCACCGGTATTACCTATACCAAAAGTAAAAAGAAGAGAACTTTGTGCCACTTCATGAGGTATTCCCATAGCGATGAGCACATGGGAAGCCTTGAGCGCTCTTGAGGTGCAGGCTGAACCACTGGAAACAGCGATTCCCTGGCTATTCAACAGCATTAGCATGGATTCACCCTCTATAAACTGTACACAGAAGCTGGCGTTGCCCGGCAGGCGCTTTTTGGGGTGACCGGTAACCACCACATGGTCAACTTTGGCGGGTAATTCTGTCAGCAGGCGGTCTCGGAGAGGGGTGAGGCTTTTGATCCGTGTCGACATATCGGCCCTGGCCAACTCAGCGGCTTTGCCCAGACCGACAATAGCCGGTATATTCTCTGTGCCAGCCCGCCTCCCGCCTTCCTGTACTCCACCGTCAAGAAGAGGCATTATACGTACACCTTTCCGCACCCAGAGAGCACCGACCCCCTTGGGACCATAGAACTGGTTCCCCGCCAAACTCAAGGCATCTACTCCCATCTCCTTCACATCAACCGGTATGGTTCCCGCCGTAGCTACGGCATCGGTATGGAAGACCGCGTTACTCTCTCTGGTTATCCTGGCAATCTCCTGAACTGGCTCTATGGTGCCCACCTCACCATTGGCATGCATGATGGACACCAGTATCGTGTCCTTCCTGATACTTCGACGTACTTCCTCAGGGTCAACCACACCGTATTTATCCACCGGCACCAGGGTCAGCTCAAAACCCCATTTCTCCAGGGTTCTCGCCGAGTGCAATACCGAAAAGTGTTCAACGGCAGAGACAATGACGTGCTTGCCCTTATCCTGTCGGGCCAGCGCCAGTCCCTTGATGGCAAAATTATTACTCTCGGTGCCACTGCCGGTGAATATTATTTCATCAGCACTGGCTCCAATAAGCTGAGCCACCTGGTTCCGAGCCAATTCTATGGCTTCCCGGGCAGCGTCTCCCCAGTCGTGGAGAGATGAAGGGTTGCCAAAAAACTCTCCCAGATAAGGTATCATCGCCTCTTTGACTTCGGGGAGAAGAGAAGTGGTAGCCGCATTATCTAAATACACCTGTCTCATAGAGAAACCTCTTATGCGTTCATCAATTCAGTTTGTAGTTTGTGGAAAAGTTCCCATTCAATTCCAGCGTGGGCTTCAAGTAACTTTCGCGTATGGCTGATGTGTGCCCGCATATCATGTGCACTTGCCTCCCACCGGTGACGGGACAATCCGCCACTCAGCAGTTCGGCAACGTGTTTTTTGGAATGGGTGAGGCGGTTTCTCAGGTCATCATGTTCAAGTAGCAGGGAACGCAAGGCTGAGACAAGCTCTTTGTTTCCATGCTTTTTGAAGACAGATAGAAGAGCAGTTTCCTCACGACTAAAGTGCGCTTGAAGCCCCTGGTCAATTGTCTCCAGCGCCTCCTGCAATTTTTGCAGACTTTGCTCCTGTCCTAACCTCCCCGGCATAAAACCCTCTTTAGCCTCCTCCAGGCTTGCTATTGCCTCCGTATCACTCGCTACCTGCTCCAGATTTTGGACTCCCTGCATGATTGTCTTATGTTCCCCAATGATTTCCTCTATCAGAGCTAAATCTTTTTCCATCGGTCGGCCTCCTCGAAAACCAGCCCATACTCAATTTTAGCACTCAGTTGAGCAGAAAAAGTATAACACAAAGCCAGTCAATAGGCTAGACCACTCTCTCTACTGAGTACTTCTAAGATAGCTTATGGTTAACCCGATATAGCATCACCCCGGTGCTACCGAGGGCAACCCCCGTGATGACCATAAAGACACCGCTGGCAACAGTTGCCTGAATAAGTCCAAAACCAATCACGGCAAGGTACAGGTAGTTTTCCATATTCATAGCCTGTGCGTAAGTCAAATGCTCAGGATTTGTCGGGTCAAAGCGTCCATCACCCAGCAGTTCTTGATAGCTCGGAGCTATTCCCCGGCGGTGCTCCCTGATGATATCACCGGCAGCTTGCGCTTCCCCAGCACTATCAATAGCACTAGGTTCCGTCCCCTCAACAAGAGGAAGAGCTACCTTCTCTACCCGCATTGCTCCCACCAGCTGGTTATTCTTGGCAACACCCATGCCAATGAACACACCGCCCAAGACCACCGCTACCACACCTATCAGTACCACTACTATTGCCATCTTCTTCATGACCCACCTCCTGCTACCTTTTATTTAATATTATATTTATTTTATATTTATTTTATTCATATGTCATTTACTACTTACTATCAAGAGTATGATAAAATTATTACTAAGGTATGTATGTGATATAAATCACATACAACTATCGGGCCACATTGTATGATGACAGCAAGGTTGAAAAAGCTAATAGCTGGTTTCAACTATTCTTAAGGAGGTAGTACAATGTGGTATATGCATGAAGGTATGGGCTGGTGGATGGTTTTCGGTGGGGCATGGATGATAATGTTCTGGGGAGGAATCATTGCCCTCGCTGTCTGGGGAATCACAAAACTAAGCAGACGAAACGGCTCTTACCCAAAGCACGAACCGTTAGATATAGCCAAAGAGCGCTACGCCAGGGGAGAGGTATCTAGAAGAGAGTTTGAGCAGCTCAAGAAGGACTTGCCCTAGTTCTCAAAGGAGCAGCTAATGGCAAGAAAATCTGATGCCAGGAAATCAGAGAGGGCCAGCATTCCCATAACCGGCATGACCTGCACTACCTGTGCGGCTACTATAGAGAAAGGTCTAGCCGAGACTACCGGAGTAGAACAGGCCAGGGTTAATTTTGCCTCCGAGAAGGCTTCTATAGAGTATGACCCCGGCAAAGTAAGTCTTGCCAAGATTAAGGATGCTATATCTGAATTGGGTTACGGGGCAGCGACCAGGAAGTCCATCTTCCCGGTAGGCGGGATGACCTGTGCCTCCTGTGTCGCTCGCGTCGAGCAGGCACTTTCCAGTGTACCCGGGGTAATTTCAGCCAATGTTAACCTGGCTTCAGAGAAAGCCACTGTAGAATACATTGCGGGGACAGAATTTGCCGAATTAAGACGGTCAGTAACCGAAGCCGGCTATGAGCTGGGCTCAGAAGCCGAGACCCTTGAAGACGTTACCACTGCCGCCCAGCGAGAAATTAAGCGAGTAAGAAACAGGTTTATTTTCGCCGCCATTCTCGGCTTATCAATCATGATTCTTGGCTTCGGCACCTCTTTCATCGGCAAGCCCTATCTCCTCTGGGCTCTGGCAACTCCGGTACAGTTCTGGGCAGGCTGGAGATTCTACCGGGGAACATGGGGGGCATTACGACATAGAACCGCCGATATGAATACTCTGATTGCCGTCGGCACCTCGGCGGCCTACTTCTACAGCATGGTAGCGGTTCTCTTCCCCGGTCTTTTCGTTGCCCAGGGGCTGGAACCCCACCTCTATTTTGACACCTCAGCCATGATTATCACTTTGATTCTGCTGGGTCGTTTTCTGGAAACCAGGGCTAGAGGACAGACCTCAGCGGCAATAAAAAAGCTCATCGGTATGCAGCCGAAGACGGCTCTGGTTATCCGCGATGGCGAGGAGAAAGAAATCCCAGTCGATGATGTTCAGGTCGGTGACATCATTCTGGTACGACCGGGCGAGCGGGTGCCAGTGGACGGCATAGTTCGCCAGGGGTATTCCAGCATTGACGAGTCCATGATTACCGGAGAAAGCATACCGGTGGAGAAAAAAATAGGTGATGAGGTTATCGGCGCCACCATTAACAAGACTGGCAGTTTCCAGTTTGAGGCAACCAAGGTAGGTAAGGACACCACCCTGGCTCAGATTATCAGGCTGGTAGAGGAAGCCCAGGGAAGCAAAGCCCCTATCCAGCGCCTGGCTGATGTCATTGCCAGCTACTTCGTGCCGACAGTGATTGGCATTGCCACCGTTACCTTCATAATCTGGTACTTGCTGGGACCAAGTCCAGCTCTCACCTTTGCCCTGCTCAACTTTGTTGCCGTGCTCATTATCGCCTGTCCCTGCGCCCTGGGATTGGCAACTCCAACCGCAATCATGGTAGGCACTGGCAAAGGAGCCGAGAACGGCATCCTCATCCGGAGCGCGGAAGCACTGGAGAGGTCTCACAAAATAAACACCGTTCTGCTGGACAAGACCGGCACACTGACACAGGGTGAGCCTAAGGTAACCGATGTAATTTCCATCCCCTCTTCTTCCCGGGAAGAAGTTCTCCGGCTGGCAGCTTCAGCTGAGCGCGGCTCGGAGCATCCACTCGCCGAGGCTATAGTCAAAGCAGCTTCTGAGAAGAAACTGAAATTATCCCCGGTCTCAGATTTTAATGCTGTACCCGGGCATGGCATAGAGGCTTCGGTAGAAGATAAGAGACTCCTCCTGGGTAACCTCAAACTGATAAAGGACAGAGGTCTTTCCCTGAACAGACTGGAAGAAGAAGCCAATCACCTCTGGGAAAAAGGCAAGACGGTGATGTTTCTGGGCGTAGATAGCCAGGTGGTGGGCATCATTGCTCTGGCTGATACCCTCAAGCCAAACGCCAGAGAGACAATAGAAGCACTACACAAAATGGGTATCGAGGTGGTAATGCTTACCGGAGACAATCGGCGCACCGGTGAGGCTATTGCCCAAGAAGTGGGTATTGATCATGTCCTCGCCGAGGTACTCCCTGAAGATAAAGCTCAGGAAGTCAAGAGGGTCCAGCAACAGGGAAAAGTAGCTGCCATGGTGGGTGATGGGATAAATGATGCCCCGGCTCTGGCTCAGGCTGATATAGGCATAGCCATCGGCACCGGCACCGATGTTGCCATGGAGACCGGAGACATTACACTGATCAGGGGTGATTTGACAGGAATTGCAACCGCTATATCCCTGAGCAAGCGCACTATGAGAACAATAAAGCAGAACCTCTTCTGGGCTTTTGCCTATAATACTGCCCTCATCCCAATAGCCGCCGGTGTATTATACCTTGCCTTCGGCAGTAGTGGCGTCCCCTCAGGACTTCGCTTTATTCTGGGTGAGTACGGCTTCCTGAATCCAATTCTGGCGGCGGCAGCTATGGCAGCCAGTTCAATAACCGTAGTGTTTAACTCACTGCGCTTAAGAGGATTCAAACCAGCGAAATCTATCAGTTAATCAAAGGAGGTGTCATTATGGCAACTGACCCTGTATGCAAGATGGAAGTGGAGGAGAGCAAAGCAGCTGCCACCTCGGAGTACAAAGGAAAGAAATATTACTTCTGCGCGCCGGGCTGTAAGAAGGCTTTCGACCAGAACCCGGAGAAATACCTGTCCGAGGAAGAAGAGCCGGGTTTGCCACCTGGATCAGACGGTAAATAAATTATGCCATCAATCGCCGTAGGTGGCAGATAAATATTTTCCAAGTTGGATTTACATCAGAAGGATGGAAATCTATGCCCATTCTGACGCTTCCAAACTGAAAATCGCTTCAGGTTTTTAATTGCTTCAAACTCGTTAAGAGAGATACCCTCACCAAGCGCTATTTGCTTATCGAGACCGTATTCAAGCACGTAAAACACCTTATCCAGCTTCTCATAGGGAAAACCCATAACCAATTCATCGGTGAATCCTCTAAGCATATCAGGCGAGGGGGTTTCATCTATTATTTCCATGGGGATATCAAGAAAACGGGCAAGCTGGCGTATTTGATTCTTGTAAAGCCCCAACAACGGCTCAACTGGGATATCATCTACTCCGTCTTTTACAAACCATCCTGATAAAGATTCTGATTTATTAGCCGCGCCAACCATAAGTAGATTCTTCTCCAAAGCGTAAGCTTCCAAAATTTTTCTCCGGCAAATATGCGGTATGTTGAAGCCACTTTCAACAACGGCAACTACAATGTCATGAATAGTCCTGCCTTTCTTACCAAGCTTTCCCACTTTAAGGCTTAGAGCATAGGGACTATCCTTGAGAAATACAGAAAAAAGTAGTCTTGAAGAATAAACAAGCAACTTGTTTAAAGTCCTGGAAAACATAACTAATTTCATTAGCAGTGGTTCGCGAATGCCATGCTCTTTTATTGATTGGCCGATTCCTCTTGCCTCAAAGTTGATTTTCAACCTATCAGCTGTTCCCTGAGCATACCGTAGAAACTTTTTCTGGCTATTCCAACCCGATAAATAAAGTGCATATACTTTTGAGTGCCCCACTGCTTTTGTTGCCAAAGTTGCTAAAACTGTGGAATCAATACCCCCACTCAGTCCCAGCAAAATACCACTTTTATTATTTTCTTTAACTTCCCTTTGAAGAAAACCCACGATATCATCTGACACCTTTTCCGGATCAACAGACATACGTTCCATAAGACTTGTCTGAATCATGGGATTTACCATATCTTTCCTTTTTCAGATGCAAGTAATTAGCTTTTGCATCAGGGTAAACAGGTTATTTTACCAATCGCTGCAGGTAGCGGTGTGCCTGAAGCGCAGCTTTAGCCCCTTCACCAGCGGCAACAATAATTTGCTTTTCCGGCACATCAGTTACATCTCCGGCGGCATAGAGCCCGGGCACTGTGGTTTCACAGGTCGGCGTTATCGTCACTTCTCCCTGTTTGTTGAGCTCAACAAGTCCCTTGACCGCGTCGGAGTTGGGCACCAACCCGATTTCAATGAAAACGCCGGTAACGTCCAGGTGTTTCTCCTTGCCGTTCTTGATGTCTTTTATCAGCGCTCCTTCCACCAGATCCTTCCCTTTAATTTCCACAGTTTGATGCTCAGTGAAAACGCTGAGGTTCTTGGCATTAGCTAACTGGCTAATAAGAATAGGGTCGCCGGTTAGCGGGGTCAGTGAAACCAAGTCCACATGCTCAGCAATTTTTACCATATCCAGCGTCGCCTCAAGTGCCGAGTTACCCCCTCCCACCACTGCCACCCTTTGCCCGGTGAAGACAGGGCCATCACAGATAGCACAATAAGTTACCCCTCTCCCGGTCAGCTCAGTCTCACCCGGTACGTTCAGCTTCCTGGGTTTCTTGCCAGTAGCCAAGATTACCGCTTTCGCCTGGTATTTGTCGCCGGCTTCAGTTACAGCTTCAAAGCCACCATCAATCTTGCTTACCTGGGATACCTTGTCGCCGATTTTCTGGTCGATAGGGAATTGACTCACCTGAGTTTGGAACTTGTTTATTAGCTCAGGGCCCTCAATAAATTGATAACCAAGGTAATTTTCGATACCCCAGGTATTATTTATCTGACCACCAATATCAACGCTTATTAGCAAAGTTTTTAATTGTTTACGAGCTGCATATACACCAGCGGCGATTCCGGCTGGACCCCCGCCGACTATAATCAAGTCATGCATGGCTACCTCCTGGTAAAACAAGGAATATCAGAAAGTGGTGTTCCCATCATGCATTAAAAAAGCCTACGCTAGCAATCCATCCAGCTTGGACTGGTTAAACCCAACCACTACCTCATCATCAACAATGATTACGGGGACACCCATCTGCTTTGACTTATCTATCATCTCCTTGGCTGCTTCCCTGTCTTCAGCCACATTGTGTTCAGTAAAAGAAATACCTTTCCGTGAGAGGTAATCCTTCGCCCGGTGGCACCAGGGGCAGGTAGGAGTCGTATAGATGACCACCTTTTTGTCAACCATTTTTCACCTCGCTCATAGAAGTTGAGTCTTAACCTTACAGTTGAATCTGTTCACCCACTACCGGGTTCCCGCATGCTGGACAGGTAGCCACCAGCACCGTCTGGCAATTCGGACATATGCCAGCAACTCTAGACTCATAACCACACTTTGGGCAGACATATTTGACATCTTGCATAAAATCACCCCCCAGCCATTTGGCAGCTAAATCTTATAGCCAGCCAGAAGAGATGTCAAGCATTTTAAAATCAAAACACCCGTACCCGTGAAATTGTCATGGCTAAATTTGATTTGTCCTTTTAAATTAATGTAATATTTTCTACTTTCGTCCCGGCGATATATGTTATAGAATATAAGGTGTAAAAGAATTGACCAGAATAAAGCTCAAGCCTATTACCGTTACACCTCAAAACATGAAGGTGTTACATCTCATAAATGGGAAGGGAGGTTAGCTATGGTAAACGAGCAGGATAAAACCGCAGCCGCACTACAAAACGCTATCCAAATGGAAAAAGATGGCAAGAAATTTTATCTGGGCGCGAGCCAAGCGAGTAGCAACGAACTGGGTAAAGCCCTGCTGAAGTCGTTAGCCGACGAGGAAGATGTTCACCGACAGAAGTTTGAGGAAATATACGAAGCTATCCGGAGCCAAAAAGCCTGGCCGAAGACAGATTTTCAGCCCGATGGAGGCAAGAATTTAAGAACAATATTTATCCAGACAGGCGAGAGGCTTGGCTCGGCGATAAAGGCACCAGCCACTGAGCTTGATGCCGTACAGACGGCAATGAACCTGGAAAGCAAGACCTATGATTTCTATAAAACTCAGGGTGAGAAGGCTGCCTATGAGGTTGAGAGAGAATTCTATGAGGCTTTAGCTACACAAGAGAAGGAGCACCATTTAATTCTGCTTGATTATTATGAATATCTCAAAGACCCGGCAGCATGGTTCGTTAGTAAAGAACATCCTTCCCTGGACGCTGGCTGATCTGCCGGGTGGGTGCCATTGATTGGAAAGGAGGGACTGATGGACAAAGCTAAAACCGCTGCTTTACTGAACCAGGATCTTCAGAATGAGCATGGCGCCATCATTCAGTATCTAAATCATGCTTACGCCATGGGTGAAGGTGAGATGGCCTGCGAGATTGAGGCATTTGCCCGGGATGAAATGCGCCACCTGGACTGGCTGGCGGAAACGATAGTTGAGCTTGGCGGCACACCCAGCCTGGAGAGAGGTAAAATGCTCATGGGCGGTGAGACGGTGGCGGACTGGATGGGAAATAATGTAAAGTTAGAAGAAGGTGCTATAAAACAATACAAGGAACATATTAATCTCATTGATGACACCAAGATAAAGCGGTTACTGAAGCGTATTCTATCTGATGAAGAATCTCACCACGGTAGTTTTGAACACTTTGTGGAAAAGTCACGGAAGAAAGGAATGGAAGATGTCAGGGGCAGCCGCCAGGACAGGACCACCAGGATGCTTGACTGGGGCATTGAGCACGAGTACACTGTCATTCTCCAGTATCTGTTGCACTCATACATGACGCCCAACGAAGAAGCCAAAGAACAGCTGTCCGACCAGGCAATAAACGAGATGCAGCATCTGGGCTGGCTCGCCGAGGAGATGGTTGGGAGTGGTGGTAATCCAAAAATCGAACACGCCGAAGCCGACCAATCCAGCAAGACCGCCGATATGCTCCGGGCTGACCTCAAGATTGAAAAGGAAGTGGCTGCCGAATATGACCGCTACGCCAAGGAAACTGGCGACCCCGACCTCAAAAAACTCCTGCTCCGCATAAGGGATAATGAGATATACCACGTGGATGTATTCAATGACCTGCTGGAGGAAGAGGAAAAATAAAAAGCTAGAAAGGAGCCCAATAAGTGGACACAATAGAAGTACTAAGAAAATCTGACCTTTTTCGTGGCTTGAATGACGAGCAACTTAGAGTATTAGAGAAAATGGCAACTCCCTGTGTATTTGAGCCCGGGACAATCATAAACAAGCAGGGTACCAAACTAGATAACGTTTATTTGATTGAAGAGGGCCTTGTGGCAATTCTTCTGGAACTAGGGCCACTGTCTGAACGCCAATTGCAAGCTGCCTCTAACTTTGAAATCCTTGGCTGGTCAGCGATAATAGAACCACACATCTCAACTGCTACCGCAAAAGCCATAGAGAAAACAAAAGTGCTGGCCTTTAACGGTAAGAAGCTGTGCGATTTATGCCTTACCAATCCCGAGTTAGGCTGTATAATATGCAGGGCGGTGGCTCACGTACTAGCAAAGAGACTACACAGCGCCTACAACCAGCTATTGGGTGTTACCCATCAGGACTAAACTGCATATGGTACTCAATCGCCCTTCAATGACAGTTAAGTCAATCAGGATTGACGGGACACCACGTGCGACTGTATCCAGGGGTATATTGGCCTAGACAGGCAATAAAAGTATCCTCGTCATCTGCAATGGAAAAAGATATACAGTTGTTTAAAGGAGGTTAATCATGGAATCAGCTACGCAAGGAGAGAAAGAAGTTTTACCCCCCCCGAAAGAGCTCAGTAAAAAGGCATATATCAAGAGCTTAGATGAATACAGGAAAATTTATCAGGCATCCGTCGATAACCCTGAGGAATTCTGGGCAGAGCTAGCGGAGCAACTGGACTGGTATAAGAAGTGGGACAAGGTACTAGTGGAAGACTTCAAGGAAGCCAAGCACCAGTGGTTTGTCGGCGGTAAACTTAACGTCTGTTACAACTGTCTGGACCGACATCTTAAAACATGGCGGAAAAATAAAGCAGCTTTAATCTGGGAAGGCGACATCGGCGATAGTAAAACACTGACCTACCAGGAACTGCATTACCAGGTATGTAAATTCGCCAATGTACTTAAAAAACACGGCATTAAGAAAGGTGACCGTGTTTCCATCTATTTGCCCATGATCCTCGAGCTGCCGATTGCTATGCTAGCCTGTGCCAGAATTGGTGCTGTTCACAGCGTTGTTTTCGGCGGTTTCAGTGCCGAGGCATTAAGGGACAGAATGCTGGACTGCGGCACTAAACTGCTTATTTGCAGCGATGGCTACTACCGTGGTGGCCGGGTTATCAGGAGCAAGGATAATGCTGATGCAGCTCTTAAGACATGTCCTGATGTGAAGGATGCGATTGTAGTCAAGAGAGCTGGGATTGGAATAAATATGCAGCCAGGTCGCGACTACTGGTGGAATGATGAAATGGTTGCTGAAGATATCAAGTCATATTGTGAGCCCGAGGTGATGGATTCCGAGGACCCTCTCTTTATTCTGTACACCAGCGGCAGCACAGGAAAACCAAAGGGAGTCCTCCACACTCAAGCGGGCTATCTGCTGTTTACCTACCAAACGTTTAAGTGGATATTTGATGTCAAGGAGGAGGATACTTTCTGGTGTACCGCTGATATTGGCTGGGTCACCGGGCACAGCTATATCGTATATGGTCCGTTAGCCTTTGGCGCCACCAGCCTGATGTTTGAGGGGGTCCCAAACTATCCTCATCCCGATAGATTCTGGGACATTGTGGAAAAGTATCGGATTAATATCTTCTATACTGCGCCTACTGCCATTCGGGCTTTAATGAGGGAAGGGGACGAGTGGCCAAACAAGCACGACTTAACCTCGCTGCGCATTCTGGGTTCAGTTGGTGAACCAATTAACCCTGAAGTGTGGCTGTGGTACTACCATGTCATCGGTAAGGGCAAGTGCCCGGTCCTGGATACATGGTGGCAGACAGAGACCGGGGGCATTTTAATTACCCCTCTTCCAGGAGCAACCCCGCTTAAACCAGGCTCGGCTACATTACCGTTTCCCGGTATTGCGCCGGAGGTATTCAGGGACGATGGCTCCGTTGCTGGTGTAAACGAAGGTGGTTATCTGGTAATCAAGAGACCCTGGCCCGGCTTGATGCGTGGCGTGTATGGCGACCCCAAAAGATTTAAAGACACCTACTTTGTCCAATTCCCTGGTGTGTACACCGCTGGAGACGGTGCTAGAGTAGATGAAGACGGTTACTATTGGCTGACGGGACGAATAGATGATGTTATCAATGTATCAGGTCACCGCCTTGGAACCGCTGAGGTTGAAAGTGCTCTGGTGTCTCATGGGAAAGTGGCTGAAGCCGCCGTTGTTGGTATGCCCCATGAAGTCAAAGGGCAAGGCATCTATGCCTATGTCACTTTAAAAGCTGACGCAAAGCAGAGTGAAGCCCTGGAGGCAGAGCTGAAAGCCCATGTCCGTAAGCAGATAGGACCTATAGCTACGCCAGATAAAATCCAGTTCGCTGATGGTCTGCCCAAGACAAGGAGCGGCAAGATAATGCGGAGGATACTGGCCAAGATTGCCGCTGGCGATATTCATAATTTGGGGGATATCAGCACCCTGGCTGACCCGTCAGTAGTCGTAACTCTCACCGAAGGACGCCGGTAAACCCCGGCGTCCAACAACCAATCTCAATCCACTCACTTGACTGTCTGGCTACGACTGGTTAGACTGAAGACAATAAATAATGAAAATCATCGGCCTTACTGGCGGTATCAGCAGTGGTAAGAGCACGGTGTCGCAGTTCCTGGCAGAGCTGGGGGCGGTTATCATCAATGCAGATGAGATTGGGCATGAAGCTTTTAAGCCTGATACTGAGCTGTGGCACGCCGTGGTGTCCGCTTTTGGCAAGCAAATTATTGCCTCCGATGGTGCAATTGACCGGGAAAAGCTGGGCGCAATAGTATTTAGTAATCCTGAAGCTCTAGCCCTGTTGAACCGGCTAATGCACCCCCGGATGCGTGACATGGTAAAAGCCCAGCTTGAAGAATACCAGCGGCAGGAAGTGTCAGTGGTAATTCTTGAAGCGCCCCTCCTGCTGGAAGCTGGCTGGACTTCCCTGGTAGATGAGGTCTGGGTTGCCACCGCTCCCAAAGCCACGGTGCTTAAGCGGCTCAAAGAGCGAACCGGATTATCCGAAAGTGAATCCCTGGCTCGCCTTCGCTCCCAACTACCTGCTAAGGAACGATTAAAGCACGCCGATGTGGTCATTGATACTGATTGCAGTCTCGGCGAACTAAAGGCAAGGGTGAAGCAACTCTGGCAGGAACTTAAAACCCGTATTTGACATACTGCCACCCCAACTGGTAAAATGCAAAGGTTTTTCTTGGAGGTTTAAGATTTACGCTATTATTGAGACCGGTGGCAAGCAATATAAGGTGACCCCCGGTGAGACCATAGAGGTAGAACGCCTGAATGTGACCGAGGGCAATACCATTGAACTGGACAGGGTATTGCTCATCGCTGAAGGCGAAAAGGTAACCGTAGGCAAGCCTACCGTTGAGGGGGCTAAAGTAATTGCCACCTCGCAGGGAGAGCATAAAAGCCAGAAAGTCATTGTTTTTAAGTATAAGCCCAAGGTGCGTTACCAGAAAAAGACAGGCCACCGTCAGCTTTATACACGACTGGTTATTGATGAGATAGTGCCGCCGGGGACAAAGCAGGACAAACCAGTTAAAAAGACAAGCCGGCGCAAAAAAGAGGTGACTACAAGTGGCACATAAAAAGGCAGGCGGCTCAAGCAACTTGGGTCGTGACAGCCAGTCCAAGCGACTCGGAGTGAAGAGATATGCCGGGCAGCAGGTAAGAGCCGGGACTATTCTGGTCCGGCAGCGGGGTACGCGCATTCACCCCGGTACCAATGTGGGTGTCGGCAGGGACTACACCCTCTTTGCCCTTATTGACGGCATCGTTAAGTTTGAGCCAACCAGCAATAACCGGAGGAAGGTCAGCGTTTGCGCTAGCTAAATAGTATGAAAGACAAGATTCACCCCAAGTATTATGAGGATGCCCAGGTAGTATGCTCCTGCGGGAATACCTTTAACACCGGCTCCACCAGGAAGCTGCTAAAAGTTGAGCTATGCGGCAAGTGCCACCCATTCTTTACCGGCGAGCGCCGGGTATTGGACACTACCGGACGAGTAGAACGGTTTAAGAAGCGCTACAAGTACAAGACGGGGGATTAAGCAAAGAACACACGGGGCAAGGCAGGAGCGGGATGTTTTGACCGCTCCTTTTTCTTTATTAAGATTATGGACAAGAAATTTTATTACGGTGGGCAGGCAGTTATTGAGGGGGTGATGATACGGGGTCGCAAGGCAGTGGTAACCGCAGTGCGCCGCCCCAGCGGCGGCCTGATTACGGATGTCCGCTCACTGTCGGCTATCTATACTGGCCGACTAAGGAAAGCCCCGTTAATACGAGGTATCATCGTATTGATTGAGGCTATGGTGCTGGGCATCAAGAGCCTGCTCTACTCTGCCAGTGTGTCTCTGGAAGAAGAAAAGGAAGAGATTTCAGGGAAATCCGTCTGGTTTATGATTACCCTGGCTGTGGTTTTAGCCGTTGTCCTGTTTCTTATTATCCCTCTTTTCCTCACCAGATTGCTCAATCCCTATATCACCTCTTCACTGGTATTTCACCTCATTGAGGGCTTTATCCGACTGGTCATTTTTATCGCCTATCTCAAGTTAGTCGGATTGATACCTGACATCAAGCGAGTATTTACCTATCATGGTGCCGAGCATAAAGTGGTCAATGCTTATGAGCATGGCGTGCCGATGGAAGTGGAAGCCGTCAAGAAATATTCCACGGCTCACGTGCGCTGCGGCACCAGCTTCCTTTTTGTGGTGCTGATTATAGCCATCCTCGTTTTCGCCCTCGTTGGACGTCCCACGCTCTGGCTGATGGTGCTGTCGCGAATTATCCTTATTCCAGTCATTGCTGCTCTGGGCTATGAGGTCATACATTTTGGCGCCGACCATGCCAAAAATGCAGTAGTCAGGGCGATTCTGGCTCCCGGGTTGTGGTTGCAGAACTTGACTACTGGAGAACCTGATGACAGCCAGCTGGAGGTCGCGCTAACGGCATTAAATAAAGCAGTGGAGATTGACCAGGCTGAGGAAGCGGCTCAGCCCTCCTCTTGATTACCTGCCTCTATATCCTTTTCGGTTAGCTGCTGAAAGAAGCAGGTCTTGTTGCCGGTGTGGCATATCGGGCCGGCAGGATGTGCCCTGACCAGAATAGTATCGCTATCGCAGTCCTTCCATACCGAGCGCACGACGAGCTTATTACCCGAGGTGGCTCCTTTGTGCCATAGCTCCTGCCGACTGCGACTGTAAAACCAGACTTCGCCGCTGGATAAAGTACGGCGCAGCGCTTCCTTATTCATATAGCCCAGCATCAGCACCTCGCCGGTATCGTTATCCTGGGCTATTGCCGGGATAAGTCCTTTTTCGTTGAACTGCAGGTCTTCTATCTACCTCACCCCCTTAATATTTAGCAACCTACCCCCTTTATCCCCCTCCCTTGATAAGGGAGGGGGAATTACGTCTTAGAGGGGCGGAGCCCCTCTAAGACTCCCCAAATGTTCCTCTTTATTATAGCTGGTTAATAGCCGCCAGAGCCTGCTTCAATTTAATATCACCGGTGTAAAGCGCCTGGCCGACTATAGCCCCTTCGGCACCAAGTTTTTTCAACACCCTGAGGTGATTCAGTGATGAAATGCCGCCGGCAGCAATGACCGGCAACTTGATGGCATCAATTAATTCAGCAATAGCGGTAAAATTGGGCTCGGTAAGGGTGCCATCCCGACTGATATCGGTGTAGATAAAGCGTCTTACCCCGAGCTTTGCCATTGACCTGGCAAATTCTATAGCCCCCAGCTCCGTTTCCCGAAGCCAGCCCTGTATGGCAATATAGCCCTCACGTGAATCAATGCTGACGATTATAGATTCATGGAACTTGCGGCATGCCTCCTCAACCAGTTTGGGCTCTTCCACGGCGGCTGTGCTCAGAATGACGCGCTCAATGCCGGCTTTAAGCAGCTCCTCCACCGTCTCCAGCTGGCGAATACCCCCACCCAGCTGAGTGGGAATCAGTAAAGCGCTGGCTATGTTTTTGATAATATCAAGATTGCAGAGCTCGCCGCTGGCGGCACCGTCAAGGTCGACGATATGCAGTCGCGGAGCGCCCAGCGACTGCCACTTAAGGGCTATCTCAAGCGGGTCATCGGAGAATACCGTTTCCGCATTATAGTCGCCCTGATACAGGCGGACGCACTGACCACTTTTAAGGTCTATAGCCGGGATTATTTCTATTGCCGTTCACCTCTCTTTCCCCTGTATTATAATTTAGTGTTGTCATTAAAACAATGCGGTATAGCTGGTAGAGACCGTTTTGTAACCCTATCATCTTTGCCAGTACATTTGGTTTTATTTACATTTGGTTGAAAGTCAACGATTAATGCTGAGGTCTTTATGTATATAGGTAGATGTGTATATAATGCTCTTAACAGGTTTGTTAGGAGGGTAAGATGTATAAAGGGATATATAGCAACAAATTTGATTTCTTCGCCTATGGATTTATGGCATTGGTTAGTATGGGGTTATCCGTCTACGCTATCTATCTCCTTGGGGGTACGAGTATGACACAGCCATTACCTACTATAGTTTTGCCGTTTTTAATAGCAGCTGGATTGTTTGCTCTTATGGCACTTTACAGTAGGATACGGATGTGGTTTGCACCAAAAGATACGAGGTTAGATGATTTAATCAACGCTGTGAAGGCATTACGGAATACTGATGATAGTAATATCCCTAAAATCACGATAGACACAAAAATAGATACGGCAGACATATCTAGCATGAATGCAGAACAACTAGACAAGGTTTCTGATATTATAAAACAGTTGCAAGGTGAATCTACTAAAGAAGAGGTCTAAGTCAAGATATAAGAGACTTAATAAACGAAAAGAGGCAGGATAGAAGAGATAGGCAGAATACTAACGGAACGGATAAGGAGTCTAACAAATGAACATTATGATTGTTAGTAATAACCCAAAACAGACTTCTGAGGATTTAAGCATCTTAGATAATATGCAACCAACCAACCAGCTTTATTTTCCAATAGTAATATTAGAAGCTGAGAGTGCGTTGTCGCCATTATTTGATTTAGGTTTACACGCAGACCCCAATAGACACACGATAATAATAACGGACAACCCTAATAAACTATGGCAAGGGGCAAGGGAAGAACTACTAGATATGATTATAGAAATTAAGAACGAGGAAGCCGAGAAATGGCTTGCCAAAATGTTCGGCGAGTATTCATGCTAAGCGATACTACTTTTGAGGCAAAAGAGCCAGTTGCCCCAAAAGCACTTGAAAATCGGGGGTTTTAAGGCAACGCCCTTGGTAAGGGGAAGGGGGAATGGATATATAAGAGAGGCTTCGCCTCTCTTTGACTCTCCGTATATCTGGCGTGTTGACAAAAACGCACGGTAATGGATAAAATCAAAAAGTACAGCCATCGACCCGCCGGGCGGTGAGCTGTCAGGATTTACCAAATTTAACAAGAGAAGTCGCTTGGATCAGATATGACCGAGACGGCCAAGATTTTGAGGTTGTACATGAATGCCCTCTCTGGCTATGTCGGGAGGGTTTTTTTGTGAATTTGCGGGGAGATAGTTAAAATGATAAAGATAGGCTTCATCGGAGCCGGGACAGTAGGTACTGCGCTAGCCCAGTTATTGAGTAAGAAAGGCTACACGGTGGTAGCCGTATCCAGCCGAAGTCAGAAATCAGCCAAAAAGCTGGCAGCGTCGGTTGATAACTGCACCGTCACAGACAACCAGGGAGTGGCTAACACTGCTGAGCTTGTCTTCATCACCACTCCCGATGATACTATTGCCTCAGTTGCCTCACAGGTAAAGTGGCACCCGGGACAGAGTGTAGTCCACTGCAGTGGTGCCGCCTCCACCGACATTCTGGAACCGGCGAGGAAATCAGGCGCCAGGGTTGGTGCCTTCCACCCGCTACAGGCCTTCGCCAGCGCGGAACAGGCAGTAGAGAATATACCAAGCACAACCTTTGCCGTGGAAGCCGAGGAACCTTTGCTGAGCACGCTTAAAGATATGGCAACCGCAGTTGGCGGTCACTGGATAGAGTTGAAGGCAAGCGACAAGGTAATCTATCATGCGGCGGCAGTCATTGCCAGTAACTATCTGGTAACGCTGGTCAAGCTGGCTACCGACCTGTGGCAGACCTTCTCTGTGCCCCCGGACAAGGCTACCCAGGCACTACTGCCATTGCTGCGCGGCACACTGACCAACATTGATACCGTTGGCATACCAGAATGCCTTACCGGACCAATTGCCCGCGGCGACACGGGGACAATCAAGCAACATCTTGACGCCCTGAGCAAAGTAGCCCCCAATCTGGTCTCTACCTATAAAGAGCTTGGCCGCCAGACCATCCCGATTGCTATTGCCAAGGGTAAAATCAATGAACAGCAAGCCCGGGAATTAAAGGTAATGTTAGAGTCTTAACTAAATCAGGAGGAGTAAATGCGCGTTACAATAAACCAGGTAAAAGAGATGAAGCAAAAAGGTGAGAAAATTGCCATGCTCACCGCCTACGACTACACCACCGCCAAGATGGTTGATGAGGCGGGGATACCGCTAATCCTGGTCGGAGATAGCCTGGGGATGGTAGTCCTCGGCTACGAATCAACCATTCCGGTGACCATAGAAGATATGCTGCACCATACCAAAGCCGTGGTCAGAGGCACAAAACGAGCGATGGTAGTCGCTGACATGCCGTTTATGACCTACCACATCAGCCTACCCGAGGCACTCAGGAACGCCACCCGCTTCATTCAAGAAGGAGGCGCTCAGGCGGTTAA
>DATKWF010000027.1:0-4631 GCA_035529715.1 Dehalococcoidales bacterium
CCAGCCATCATTAAATCAGCCAGCTCATCAATTATCAGCACCATGTACGGGAGCTTCTCGTCTCCCTGCTTGTTCTTATTGTAACCCTCAATGTTGCGCGCTCCGCCGGTAGCCAGCTTCTGATAGCGCTGGTCCATCTCCAGATTAAGCCAGCGCAAAGCGCTCAGCGCCTTGCTGGTATCAACTATGACCGGCGCCGCCAGATGCGGTATGCTGTTGTACGGGGTCAACTCAACCCGCTTGGGGTCAACCATAATGAAGCGGACATCATTGGGCGTATTGTACATCAGCAAGCCGCAAACAACGGTGTTCAAGCAAACCGTCTTGCCGCTGCCGGTAGCCCCGGCGATAAGCAGGTGGGGCATTCGGGACAGGTCACCGGCTACTGACTCGCCGCCAGCGCCCTTACCCAGTGCCAGAGCCAGCCTGGACCTGGCTTCTATCTTCTGGAAACTACCGGTCTCTATTACGCCACGCAGACTAACCAAGCTTAAATTGGTATTAGGCACTTCAATGCCGACCACTGATTTACCCGGCACCGGCGCTTCAATCCTGATGCTGGGCGCTGCCAGAGCCAGCGCCAGGTCATTAGCCAGCGAAGTAATTCTTTCCACCTTAACCCGTGTCTTGGATACCTCCTCCGGCCTCACCCTGACACTACCGTCCCGGTCCTTCTCCTTTATTTCCTTGAACTTTCTATCCCAGCCCGGTTCCAGTCCGAACTGGGTGACAGCGGGGCCGGCATTTATCTGCACCACCTTGGCCTCAACCCCATAGCTGGCCAGCGCCTGCTCAATAATCTCAGCCCTCTGCAAATTGTCCGCCTCCCCAAACTCAATTTCGGGAGTCACATCCAGAATTTCAATCGGCGGCAGCTTCCAGCCATCAACGACAACCAGGTCGGATGATTGCCCGTACTTCTTCCACACCTCCTGGGCTATCTGCCGTAACTCCTGCCGGGGCTGGGCTAGAACTGCCTCGGCAGCAGCCTCTGCTCTTTGAGGTGACACCAGCGGCGACCTTGGAATTGCTCTCTCCGGTGCGACAACCGGCTCTTCCATTTCCGCCGGCAAAGCCGGCTTCTCCCCAACAGCAGCCCCATGACGAGTCGTGGGGGGCGGGGTTTCCTGAAGCTGTTTTTGGAGATACTTGGGAATCGGCTGCCTTTTGAACAGCCCACCCAGCAACGAAGCAAAACCCCCCAGTAAACGGAATAAAGCCCTCGGAGCGACCAGGACAACACCAATAATAACCAATCCCGAGATACTGAGTATGCCGACAATATCCGGCGCCGGGTAGCTGATGATACCTAGACCGAAGTCGCCACCCTGCTTAAGAAAGCCCAGTATTCCCCAGACAGCCAGAAGGAAGGCAACACTGCCCACCCAGCGGTTCCAGTGGAAAATGAACGAGGATAGTCTCCTTCTCCCTATCTGGAAAATTACGGTACATACAGCTATAACTATAAGAGCCAGCCCTCCCCAGCCCAGCAAGTCATGTATCTTTTGCGCAGCCGCGCCAATTTTTGGCCACTGCCAGGCCAATACTCCCACAATTGCTACCAGCAGTATGGGTTTCCACAACACGGATAGCTTCACCCCAGGAAGTGGCTTACCCGGCTCTGGCCTGCGGCGGGTCTTACCCCCGAAGGCCTCTTTTATATAAGCTTTTCTCTTTGACCTAGGCATATAACACCCGCTGAGTATAAATACTCTAAAGCTATACCTTAACCATAAAGGGTAGAATCATGGGACGGCGTTTGGTTTTCTCATAGTAAAACCTGTCCAGGGTATCTCTGACCTTGGTATTAATAAAGCTCCACTCGGCAGCCCGGGGACCACTATGGTCAAGGATTTTAGCCAGTAAGTCACGACTTTCCTCTATCATATCCTTGGACTCCTTGGTATTAACAAAACCCCGGGTAACAATGTCAGGGCGCCCGGACAGCTTGCCGGTCTGCCGGTTAACCGCAATAATCGCCACCACGATACCATCTTTTGACAGCATCCTTCTATTGCGGAGAACCACTCCGCCGACATCACCCACACTCAGGCCATCCACATAAACATTACCCGAACTGACCTTCCCGGTTACTTTAGCCGCCTGGGAGCCGATTTCTAAGATATCCCCATCTTCCAGCACAAATGTGTTTTCTTTCGGCACGCCCACTGATTGGGCCAATTTAGCATGAAGGCTCAGGTGCCGATACTCACCGTGTATGGGCATAAAAAATTTTGGCTTGACCAGATTCAGCAGCAGCTTTAGCTCTTCCTGACTGCCATGTCCGTGGACATGGACCTGCGCCACCTTGTTGTACAATACCTGAGCCCCTTGCTTGAAAAGGTTGTCCACCGTCCGGTTGACCACCGCTTCGTTGCCCGGTATAGGGGTTGCCGAAATAAGCACGGTGTCGCCGCGCTGGATATGAACCTGGGGATGGTCCCGATTTGCGATGCGGACCAAGGCTGAGGTAGGTTCCCCTTGACTTCCGGTAGTGATAAAGACAATTTTGTTATGAGGCATGCCACGGATTTCATCAAGTCGACCCAGAATACCATCTGGAGCATTAAGATAACCCAGCTCCAGTGCCATACTCACGGTATTGGTCATACTGCGCCCGACAATAAAGACACGGCGCTGGTATTTAGCGGCGGCATCAATTACCTGCTGAATACGAGAGATTAACGAAGAAAAGGTGGTTACAATCACCCTCCCTGGCGCCTCAGCCATAATATGTTCCAGAGCTTCACCAACCACCTGTTCCGACGGAGTGTAGCCGGGAAGTTCAGCATAGGTGGAATCAGAAAGGAGAAGCAAAACCCCCTGAGCGCCCAACTGAGCCAGGCGAGACAGGTCAGTCGGCTTACCACTGACCGGCGTATAGTCAAGCTTGAAATCTCCGCTATGAACTACAACGCCAACCGGCGTATGTATGATCAGGCCCACCGCATCAGGTATACTGTGACAAACCGGGTAGGCCTCAATCCGGAATTTTCCCAGTGTAATCTGCTCCCCGGGTGACACCATTATTAACTTAGCTTCGCTGAGTGCCTTCCGCTCCTTAAGTTTAACCCGAATCAGTCCCTGAGCAAGCTTGGTTGAGTATACGGGCACATTGAGCTGGGGCAGGAGGTAAGGCAATGCCCCGATGTGGTCTTCGTGCCCATGAGTAATAACTATGCCCCTTATTTTTTCCCGTCTCTCCAACAGATAGCTGATATCAGGAATCACCAGGTCAATACCCAGCATTTCTTCCTCAGGAAACATCAGCCCGGCATCAATGACAATAATGTCGTCCTCATACTCCATTACCATCATATTTTTGCCGATTTCACCGAGCCCGCCGAGGGGAATTATTTTTAACCTTGACTTGGCCATTAAATTAATCTCCAAACATACTTAATTGCTGGGGCGACGATTCGGTTTCTGTCATGGTCTTTACCTTGCTCAGGATAGCTGGAATCTTAAGCATATCTGCCTCTATAGCCTGACGCAGACTTTGCTGGTGGAGAGCTGCTGCCGGGTGATACATGGCATAGTAGATGATATTATCCCGTTTCTGAGCTGTGCCGTGGATCTTGCTTATAGTTTTACCGGGGAAAAACTCCGCCATTGAATACCGCCCCAGGGTGACAATCATCCGGGGACAAATCACCTCAATCTGGCGTTTGAGCCACTGGCGGCAGTTGAGTATTTCAGAGGGCAAGGGGTCACGGTTTCCCATAGGACGGCATTTAATCACATTGGCAATGTAAACCTGCCCACGGTTTAAGCCAATGGAAGTCAGCAACTGGTCCAGAAACTGCCCCGCCGGTCCAACAAAAGGGCGCCCCTGTTGGTCTTCATGCCAGCCTGGAGCCTCGCCAATGAACATTATGTCAGCATCTTCTGGCCCTTCGCCAGGTACTGCTTTAGTTCGGTGCTTAGCTATTTCACACAGTTGGCAAAGCGTAATTTCCTCATAAAGTTCACTCAGTGCTGACATATCATCCTGTGTTAATCCGCAAGGACTAACCAACCACCACTTTTGGATTATGATAACACTGGCAGTTCAGTCAAGTCAATTTATAAATACTAATGGCACTACCAGAAAACCCATGATAGTGCCATTATTTCCAATTTTTACACGTTCACTTCAGTGTAACTTAGCTGAAAGGCTACTTCACAAAGCCTGCCTTTGGTAGCGCCACCTCCAGGGCTGACACTACGGTTTCAATATCCTCCTCGGTTACCCAGCCCATGTGGCCAATGCGGAATATCTTACCGGCCAGGCTTTGCTGTCCGCCGCCAAGTACTATGTTATGCTCCTCCCTCATAATTTTAACCAGCTTTACAATATCAAGCCCATTTGCCGACGCCACTGCGGTAACCGCATTGGAGGCATAATTTTCGTCGGCAAAAAGAGGGAGCCCAAGCGATTTCACTCCGTCCCGGGTAAATTTGCCAACACGGGCATGGCGGGCTATGCTATTAGCCAAGCCCTCCGCCAGCACCATCTCCAGTGATTTAGCCAGAGCAAAAAACACAGAAACTGCCGGGGTCCATGGCGTCTGGTTCTTTTCCAGATAGCTCTTGCACTTGCTGAAATCCCAGTAGAAACGGGGAATCCTGGCACTGGCATGCGCCTGCCA
>DATKWF010000028.1:0-7093 GCA_035529715.1 Dehalococcoidales bacterium
CGCCGCCGGTAATGTGCGCCATGCCCTTAACCATTGGCAGCACCGGCTTCAACTGGTGGTAATAGCTGCGGTGGGGTTCCAGAAGCTCCTCACCCAGAGTCCGACCCAGCTCAGGGTAGTGCTTTTTCAACTGGTCAACGCCGAAAATCCGGCGCACCAGGGAGTAACCATTGGTATGCAATCCGCTGGAGGGCAAACCGACAATGGTATCACCGGCTGCTATTTTCTCCCCCATGATAATCCCCTCCTTCTCCACCACGCCGATGATAAAACCAACCAGGTCGTAGTCCTGCCCGGCATAAATTCCGGGCATCTCGGCTGTCTCGCCGCCGATTAGGGCACAGCCAACTTCGCGGCAAGCCTTAGCCAACCCTTGAGCAACGGCTTCTACCTGCTCCGGCACCAGCTTGCCCATAGCAATGTAATCCAGGAAAAAGAGCGGCTCAGCGCCGCAGGTGAGGATGTCATTAACGCAGTGGTTGACCAGGTCAATGCCGATGGTATCGTGTTTATTCAGAGCACCGGCAATCTTAAGTTTGGTGCCCACCCCGTCAACACTGGACACCAGGACCGGCTTTTTGTACCCCTTGAATTCAAAAAGCCCGCCAAAGAACCCAAAGCCACTCAAGACCTCGGGGCGGCGGGTGGACTGAGCCTGCTTTTTAATCAGTTCTTTAGCTCTGGCCGCAATATCAATATTAACACCTGCGGCGGCATAGGTTTGCTTAATCTGCCTTACCCCCGTGCCAGGATATCCTACTTTAGATTACCAGAAACCGAGCTTAAACTCAAATATAAACAGGGGAGGGGAACACAGGAGGCGATAGTAACCAAACAACAATAAGGTGGGAAAAATTGACTTGAAGTATTGAGGTCTAGTCGCGGTAGAGATAAAGGGGATCTTTATCAGTAATGAGCCTTTTCTGTTTTGCCAGGGCTTCCCTCAGGTATTTAGGTAAAGAGAACATCCCCTGATGAGTCAAACCATCATAAAATTTCAGTCCGGTTAGTGACCTGGCTGAAATCCTGTTGTCCACCTCAGCCGGTGAAAGCAAGGCCGGGTTGAGATTTGGTGAAGCCAGGCAAAATCCCCAAGGACCGCCAAAACAGGGAACATCCACCTGATAAGGACAGACTATCGGGAAAACGCTTTTCAGCGTGTTATTGACTGCGGTAAAGTTCAGCAGCTCGGTCAGGCTGGCTGACCCGGCTTGAGTACAAATAATACCGTTATCGGCAAGTCTATCTTGGGCTAGCTTGTAAAATTCCTTGGTGTAAAGTAAATAAGCTGGCCCTTCCTCTAGCGGGTCGGGTAAATCAATAATAACTACGTCAAATTTTTCGCCGCTTTTAGCCAGATAATCTCTGGCATCAGTGTGACGCAACTCGGTTCGTCTATCTTCGAAAGAGCCATGGCTGTGGTTGGGCAGGTATTGCTTGCAGAGAGCTATCACCTCATCATCAATATCAACCATCACCGCCCTTTTTACTGTCTTGTGGGATAGGACTTCCCTCAGGGTAGCTCCCTCACCACCCCCGGCAATAAAAACCGTCTCGGGGCAGGGATGGGTTATCATTGATGGCTGCACCAGAGCCTCATGATAGATAAACTCGTCCATCTCGCTGGATTGAATCTTGCCATCCAGCGCCAGAAATTTACCGAATCTAGAACTACGAATTACCTCGGCAGATTGGAACTTTGTCTGCCCGGTATACAACGTCTCTTCGAAGCTGTGCAGTTGGATGAAGTTTCGGCTTATTCTATCGTGGAACCATTTACTAGGGTCTGTGTCCATGAGTCCTTTCCTAAGCTCTAACACCGACTGTTAAAAGCCCGCGCTGTATCTCAATCATAGAGTGGCTTTCAGCACCAAGCCTTTCTATCATCAGCTCGGCTGCTTTCTCTGGCTGGACGGAATTACCACAGGTAAAAATATCGGCGGCAGCATAGCCATATTCTGGCCAGGTATGAATAAACAGATGGGACTCGGCAATAATTACCACCCCGCTTACCCCCTGTGGGCTAAAGTGGTGAAAGGACTCACCCAAGACGGTAGCACCACATTCTTCTGCCGCTGCCAGCAGGGTACTCCTGAGAAAGCTCAGGTCATTCAACACCTCCTTGTCACAGCCCTTGAGTTCCAGAAGTAAATGTCTACCTAGTGCATTCAATCACCTGCCCTCCTTAGAAAAATTTTCTTAAGCCACCTGGCCCCTAAGTCAAACCAGGCAACTCCCGACCTTTAAGGGACAAGTCAAATTCTATAACACTATACCTTGTTAAACAATAACTTTTTAGCTGGATAAACCCAACCCTTTATATATGGGATGAAAGCCGAGGTGCTGCTCCATAATTTCGCTAAGCTTCGGCAACTTCTTTTCCTGGCTGAATCTGCCCTTAGCCAGAGCGTTTTCAATGGCCTGGATTATAGAATCGGGGTCACTCTCAGTCAAGATAATAGGAACGCCCTTGTCCTCTGCACGGTAACGGACAGAATAGATCGGGGGGTTGGTGCCACTGATGATGAGGCACTTTGTTGGCGTCTCCAGAGCGGCTAGCTGTGCATCCGGGCGGTTATCCCGGACTACAACCGCCTTATCGGGTTTACGCCCAAAATATTCCAGCCCGGAGTCAACGTACATCGCCTCTACCATAAAGTTTTCCACCAGCTCCGCTGATTTCTCAGCGTTGTTGATTATTTCTCCCTGAACGTAATGAGCCAGTTCCCCAATGGTTAAGCTGAGTAGGAACCTGTCCTCAGGGAGTACGCCCAGGATAGACAACTCCGACTCACTGAAACTGGAAGTTATCTCTTCACATACCCGCATCAGTTGACTTCCCGGCACCTTATTCAGGACAAGACCGAGCAGGTTTTCCCCGAAGCCCTTATAGGTATCAATAAACTTTGTGATGGGTGATTGATTGGCATAGCCTTCAACAATGATGACCCTGGCGTTCAGTGCCTCGGCTATCAGGTAAGAAGCTTTGCTTTGAGTGTCATCCGGACTCTTTCCGCATGTGCCCTCCACAATGACTACGTCTTTACCCTGTGAAACTCTGGCATAGGTCTCTTTAATCTTATTATTGGACAGGGTTCCCCCCTCGCCAATAAGTGGGCAAAGAGAGTCGGCCGGCCCCGATAAAGCTAAAATTTGCTTCATGAATACAGCATCACGGTCATTACCTGCCTCTGGTCTTTTATCTGAAATAATCGGTTTGAAAAAGCCCACTTTCTTGCCCTCATCCAGAAAATGCTTGCCTAAGCCGGCGCAAATTGCGGTCTTGCCGACAGCTTCTTCTGAGGAAACAACATATAACGCTACCAAACTTCACCTCCAGCTACATTTCATAAAACTGCCCATCCATTATAATCCCTGGCTCCATATTCGTAAAGTAAGCCAACTTGAGGCTTAATGGCAAGACCAAGTTGTAAGGCAGGTAACAAATAGCAACGGTCTATAATTGACAATAGTTGAGTGATATAATTAACTTAAGGAACAAAGGCAGGATTAACCATGCATGAGGCATTACTCTATGAAAAGTTACCCGACTCCAGAACAAGGTGCAACACCTGCCAGTGGCGCTGCGGCATAACACCGGACAAATTTGGTGTCTGCCACATGTATCAGAACAGGGACGGCATCCTGTATAGCATGAATTATGCTAAAGCGTCATCGGTAGCCGCTGACCCGATTGAAAAGAAGCCTTTGTTCCATTTCTTTCCGGGCAGTCTGGCTTTCTCCATAGGAGGGTGGGGCTGTAATTTCCATTGCCAGCACTGCCAGAACTGGGAAATTTCATGTCCGGAAACGGGCGAGCCGTGGCGCGGCTCCCAGGATATCCCACCACAGCTAGCCATTGAACTGACCAGGCGTTATAACTGCCTGGGCATTGCCTGGACATACAATGAGCCGACCATCTGGTTTGAGTACACTCTGGACTCAGCCAAGCTGGCCAAGGAAAATAACCTATACACCGTCTATGTAACTAACGGCTACACCAGTCCGGAAGCGCTGGACACCATCGGGCCCTATTTAGATGCCTGGCGTGTTGATATTAAGGGCTTCTCCGACCGCTTTTACCGTGACCTGGCCAAGATATCCCGCTGGCGGGGAATACTTGAGGTTGCCAAGCGGGCTAAAACTAAGTGGGATATGCATATTGAGGTAGTTACCAACATCATACCCACCATGAATGATGACGACCAGCAGCTTGAGGCACTGGCTAACTGGATAAAAGAGGAGCTGGGCGAACTGACTCCCTGGCATGTAACCAAGTTCTATCCCCATCGCCATTTGCAGCATTTGCCCCCCACCCCTATATCAACCCTGGAGCGTGCCTATGATATCGGGGAGAAAGCCGGGCTTAAGTTCATCTATGCCGGCAATGTTCCCGGTCACCAGAGCGAAAACACCGTATGCTACTCCTGCGGCAAAACGGTGGTAAAGAGGTTTGGCTACCAGACTGAAGTGGTAGGCCTTAATGGCTCAAAATGCAAGTTCTGTGGGGCAGAACTCAACTTCAGAACAAAGGAGAGGCAACATGATTAGGCAGCCAGTTGTTGCCGGGCAGTTCTATCCGGCGTCAGCTTCTCAGCTCAGGGCATTAATTGAGATGATGGTCAATGAGAAAGCAGAGAAGCAAGAGGTAATCGGTCTGGTCTCACCCCACGCCGGATATCCTTACTCCGGACCGGTAGCCGGTGCCGTTTTCTCCAGGATTGAATTTAAAGATACTTTTATCATTATGGGGCCAAACCACACCGGCAGGGGAAAGCCACTGAGCATCATGACTCAGGGTACCTGGGAAACACCTCTGGGTAATGTAAAAATCGACTCGGAGCTGGCCAGGCAGATTTTAGACGGTTCAAGTTACCTGCAGGAGGACGAGGCTGCCCACCAGCACGAACACTCCATTGAAGTGCAGTTGCCATTCCTGCAGTATTTCAAGCCGGACATCCGCATAGTGCCCATCATTCTGTCTTTTGCCAGCGGTGAGGCTTATAAGGAAATCGGCAGGGACATCGCCAGGGCGGTGAAGGAACTGAAGAGAGAGGTGGTGCTCGTTGCCAGCAGCGACATGACCCACTACGAGCCGCAGGAGGTAGCCCAGCAAAAGGATGCGCAGGCTATAGACGCCATACTGGCTCTTGACGAGGATGAACTATTAAAGCGGGTTGAAGAACTGGACATATCAATGTGTGGCTACGCACCAGCAGTCAGCCTTATCGCCGCCGCCAGAGAACTGGGAGCAAAATCGGCAGAGCTGGTCAAATATCAGACCAGTGGTGATACCACCGGCGATTATTCCGCCGTGGTCGGCTATGCCGGTATAATCATAACAGCGGTGGAGATGCACCCGCTGGTGAAGCTGGCTAAAGAAACGGTTGAGACCTATGTTAAAGAGGGCAAGGTCATCACCCCGCCGGATGAGCTTACGCCGGAGATGGAGGAGAAAGCCGGAGTTTTCGTTTCCCTGCACAAGTTTGGTGAGCTGAGGGGCTGCATCGGCACCTTTGAGCCAACAATGAAGAACGTGGCGGAAGAGATTATCAGCAATGCCGTCAGCTCCGCCACCCGGGACCCCCGCTTCCCCGCTGTCGCCCCGGAGGAGCTCGGGCAGCTCAGTTACAGCGTGGATGTCCTGACCACGCCGGAGCCGGTAGAGAGTAAGAAACAGCTTGACCCGAAGAAGTACGGGGTTATCGTGGAGAGAGGGTTCCAGCGGGGCCTGCTCCTCCCCGACCTCAAGGGGGTGGATAGTGTGGACTACCAGATTAACATCTGCCGGCAGAAGGCGGGCATAGGCCCCGGTGAGCCGGTAAACCTGTACCGGTTTGAGGTTAAGAGGTATAAATAAGCTAAGGGGGAATTGAATCAGGCAAAATTACGAGTAAATAGAACTCTGGGGTAACAATTCGTGGGTGGGTAGCTTTGGGGTTTGTTTTTAGAGTTATGTTAAGTGCTTTGGGATGAAGGGGGATAAATGGGTGTTTAAGAGGGGCGAAGCCCCCTCTTCCCTAACCTCCCCCTCTCCTTTGAAGGAGAACGACTGAACTCAATAATGAAGTGCCGTTTAGAATAGCAATTAGAGCCTGAGTCGAGTCCTGTATACTTGAGGACGGGGTTATCGGAACAACCGAAGCCCCGTCCTACTTTTCTCTGAGGGATTGACAATTACACTGATAAGGGCTAATTTTGTATTGCTCTCGGTAGTAGTCTTCCCAAATGGAGGTGGGATGTGAAGACACCAATTGTAACGGTTATGTTAGAAGTAAGCCTACTTGGTGCAATAGTCTGGGGTGCTATTGGTATGTACAACACATCAGTGCAAAGGGAAACTATGGTTGCCCTTGGAGGAACTATTATTCAACAGGAAGCCCAGATAAGTCAAGCACAAAAAGACTATACCCTGCTAAAGGGATACTATGACCAATTAGAAAGTTATTATGACCAACTGCAACAGTACTACGCTCAATCACAACTAGAGGTCGCTAATTTAGGGCAAGAAGTAGCTAGCTTGGAACAGCAAGTATTGAACCTCGGAGTGGAGGTCAATGGCTTAGAACAGGAGACAAAGAATCTAAAACAGGAAGCAGCTAGTCAAAAGACCTACTACGAACGCCAAATTGATTTATATGAAGACAAGGCTGAGAGAGCTAAGTTTACTTTCTACTATGTATCGTTAATGGAACAGAGATATGGAGTAGACGACCTGCAAGACTATCTTCATCGGGGGGAATGGAAAGAAGATACTTATGTTGAGGGCAAGTTTGACTGCTCTCAAATGAGCGCATACCTAGAGTGTAAACTAGAGAATGAAGGCTACCATACCGTCATAGTCACTGGTGAATCCCCCGATGGCAGTGGTAGACACGCTTGGTTATTAGTTGAGGCTAGCGAAGGTAAGTATATGCCTGTAGAGGCCACTGCTTATAGTATCGTCTACTGGAGTTCACCCTACTTTGATAACTACTTTGAATATGAATATCAGTTTGAGACTATACAGGAAGCACTTTCATACAGTCCAACTGAGTTCAACTGGTGGGAGTAGCGGGGTTTTTAAGCAGGGTTCTGACAGGACTTATGCTAC
>DATKWF010000029.1:0-7949 GCA_035529715.1 Dehalococcoidales bacterium
GAATATAGCAAGCTCTTTAACGGCCAGGCTGATTACCGGGTAATCAGGGTAGGCAACGTCAGCATAGGTACTGATGAGCCTGTGTTCATTGCCGGACCATGCGCTGTGGAAAGCAAAAAGCAGCTATTCAAGATTGCCGAAGGTATTAAAAAAGCCGGGGCTCATATGTTGAGGGGCGGTGTTTTTAAGCCGAGGAGTTCCGTCCACTCCTTCCAGGGTTTGGGCTCAATTGGTGGGGAGGAAGCTGAGGAAGCTTTGAGCTGGCTGCGTGAAGCCGGGGACAAGTATGAACTGGCGGTGATAACGGAGGTAAGAGGGGAGACACAGGTTGACCTGGTGGCGAAGTATGTTGATATGCTGCAGATAGGTACCAGGAATATGTACGACCAGGATCTCCTCACCGAAGTGGCCAGGAAAAATAAGCCGGTTCTGTTCAAGAGGCACTTTGGTGCCGGTATTGATGAGTTCCTGTCCTTTGCCGAGTACATTGCCGCTGAGGGGAACAAGGATATAGTCCTGTGCGAAAGAGGTATTCTACCGGTGGGTAAGGGTAAAAGTTATACCAGGTATACCTTTGACCTGGCGGCTATCCCGGCTATCCAGAAGGAGACTTATCTGCCGGTGGTCGCCGACCCCAGCCACGCCACCGGTCGTCGCGACCTTATCTATAGCATGAGTTGTGCGGCTATTGCCGCCGGGGCAAGCGGGCTAATGATTGAGACGCACTACAACCCGGCGGAAGCGCTGGTTGATGGGCAGCAGATGATAACCCCTGATGAACTAAAAGAGGTTATTGATGCCTGCAGGAGAGTCCGCCGGTCGGTTGTGTCCCGACAATAAAAAGGGTAGATTGGTAACAAATGAGAACAGTAAAGGTAAAACTTGGCCGTAATAGCTATAAAGTCAGTGTCGGTCCCGGGCTGCTGGCTCAGGCCGGGCAGAGGTTAAAAGAGAACGGTTTTTCGGGCAAGCTGGTTGTTATTACCGACCCCACGGTGAACCGGCTATATGGTGACGCCCTGAACCAGTGTCTTACTAAAGACGGCTTCGGGGTGACCACCCTGCTGGTTCCGGAGGGGGAGGAGCAGAAGTCGCTGGAGACTGCGGGCAGGCTGTACCATGAACTGACTGAGTCCCGCGCGGAAAGGGCAACTCCAATCCTGGCTCTGGGTGGAGGGGTAATCGGTGACCTGGCTGGATTTGTGGCTGCCACCTACCTGCGGGGGGTGCCGCTGGTGCAGCTCCCGACCACCCTGCTGGCACAGGTTGACAGCAGTATCGGTGGCAAGGTGGCGGTGGACCATGGCCGGCTGAAAAATAAAATCGGGGCATTCTACCAGCCGGAGCTGGTAATTGCCGATATTGATGCCCTGAGGACTCTTCCCGCCGGGGAGCTGGCTAGCGGTCTTGCTGAAGTCATAAAGAGCGCCGCAATCCGGGACAGTGAGTTTTTTGCCTTTCTTGAGAAGAATATTGACAGGGTAAAGTCGCTTGATAATGGCGTGCTTGAGGAGATTGTTTTTCGGTCGGTAAAGATTAAAGTCGAAGCGGTTGAAAAAGACGAAAGAGACCTGGGCTTGAGAGGCATCTTGAACTACGGTCATACCATAGGCCATGCCATTGAATCTGTCTCGGATTTCAAGGTAGGGCATGGCGGAGCTGTTGCCATTGGCATGCTGGCGGCGGCAAAAATCTCCAACCGCATGGGTCTGCTTGACAAAGATGGACTGGTCAGGCTGGAGAACTTGATTGGGAAAGCCGGCTTGCCGACCGAAATGCCGGACCTTAAACTGGACGAAATAGTCAGAGCGATGCAGCACGATAAGAAGGTTTTGCGGGATAAAATAAGATTTGTCCTGCTTAAATCAATAGGCAGCGCCTTTATCACTGATGAGGTGAGCCTTTCCCTGGTAGAACAGGTCCTGGGTGGCGATGATGAAAAGACCTAGAATCTGTGCCGTTATCGTGAATAATGACCTTGAAGCGGTAAAAAAGGTTGAACCGCTGGTGGAACTGCTTGAGGTGCGCATTGACCTAATCGGCGATGGCTGGCGGGAACTGGTCAGGCAACTTGAGAAACCGTGGATAGCCTGTAACCGGAGTGCTGGTGAGGGTGGTAGCCGGCAGGGCAGTGAGTTGAAAAGAATCGAAGAGCTTCTCAGTGCTATTGAACTGGGGGCTAGCATAGTTGATATTGAGCTTGCCAGCGGAAGCCTGAAGGAAATCGTCCCGCTGATTAAAAAGAAGGCAAAATGTCTTATATCACTGCATGACTTGGAAGCAACTCCTCCTCTGGGCAGGATGAGGGAGATAGTGAAAAGAGAGATAGAGGCTAATGCCGATATTTGCAAGCTGGTTACTACCGCCCGGAAGTTTGAGGACAACCTGGCGGTTTTACAGCTCATCTCGGACTTCCCCGGAGCCAGAGTCGTTTCTTTTGCCATGGGGTCTTCAGGTATCGCCAGCCGGTTTCTCTGTCCGCTGGTTGGCGGTGACTTTACCTACGCTTCAATTGAGACCGGTAAGGAGTCTGCCTCTGGCCAGATAACAGTGGAGAACTTGAGGAAGATTTATGAAATGGTGGTGCCATGAAAAGTCGAATCTCGGCGAAAACGAAGGTCTGCGGTGTAATCGGCGACCCTGTTGAGCATACCATGTCGCCGGTAATGCACAATGCTGCCTTTAAGAAGCTGGGCATGGATTACCGGTATCTTCCCTTCAGGGTGAGCAAAGAGGAACTGGGCAGGACGATTGCCGATATGCGAGCCCTGAATATAAGGGGATTAAACGTTACCATACCCCATAAGGTGGCGGTTATCCCGTTTCTGGATAAACTTGACCCTCTGGCGGAGGAGATAGACGCCGTTAATACTATTGTAAATGATGACGGTGTCCTGACCGGTTACAATACCGATGCCACCGGCTTTCTGCAGGCGCTGCTTGACAATGGAGTTGAGCCGGAGGGTAAGAGGGTGGTTATTCTGGGGGCGGGTGGCGCTTCCAGAGCCATTTCCTTCATCCTTGCCGAAAAGGGTGCCCGTCTGGTTATCCTCAACCGGCGGTTAAATCGGGCGAAGGAGCTTGCCCGGAGCGTTTCCCGCTCCTCAAAGGATATTGCCGCCCTGAAACTTGACGAGGCAAATCTGGCAAAGGCAATGGAAGGGGCTGAGGTTCTGGTCAATGCTACCAGTGTTGGCATGAGTCCTGGCACTGGCGAGACCCCTCTCCCCGCCAGGCTGCTCAAGCCCGGACTGGTTGTTTTTGATATTGTGTATAATCCGGTCAGGACCAGGTTGCTGAGAGAAGCTGAGGCGGCTGGTGCCCGAACGATAGGCGGACTTGACATGCTCGTCTGGCAGGGAGCCATGGCTTTTGAGAAATGGACCGGACGTAAAGCACCGCTAGAGCTGATGAAAAAAGAAGCAATTAAGGCTCTGGGATATGAAGACTAGCATTGCTTTGATAGGTTTCATGGGGACAGGGAAAACGGTGGCAGGCAAGCTTCTGGCCAGGAAGCTGAGGAAAGAATTTGTTGAACTGGACTCTCTGATTGAACGGAAGGCAGGCAGGACCATCCCCGAGGTATTCCAGCAGGAAGGCGAGGTGGCTTTTCGGGAGCTTGAAATCGAGGTTACCAGAGAAGTTTCCGGCAGGAAAAATGTGGTTATCGCCTGCGGTGGCGGGGTAGTCCTCAATAAGATAAATATTGACCGGTTAAGAGAGGAATGCCTGATGGTCTACCTGACGGCATCACCGGACGTCATTATCCAGCGGACATCAAATAATATAAATAAAAGACCATTACTTAACACCGGTAACAGGACTTGGGCGGTACGGAAGCTTTTAGAATTGCGTAAGCCGTTCTATGAGCAAGCCGCTGACATAACCGTAGACACCTCCAAGCTGGATATTAACTCTGTCGTTGAGCAAATAGCAGCCAAAGTGAAAGAGGGTGAGATTGTCTAGCAACCTATCCCCCTGGCCCCCTTCCCTTAATAAGGGAAGGGGGAGTTTAGGTAAGAGAGGGGCTTTGCCCCTCACTAAAATCTCTTCCCCCTCTACTTTTACCACGGGAGATACTAAAGGAGGGTTAAAGAGAGGCGAAGCCTCCACATATGTTTATAGGGATTTTTAGAGGGATTTTGTCCCTCTTGTAACCTTTCCCCCTGCCCCTTGTCAAGGGGAAGGGGGATAAAGGGGGATGGGGTTTTCAGAATTAAAGGCCTTAAAGAAGATGAAAGTTACTATTGATAAAAGCGAAGTGAGGGGAACGGTAAGTGCTCCTTCTTCAAAGAGTTACACCATTCGGGGCCTGATGTGCGCCGCGCTGGCCAGGGGTGAAAGCGAGATAATACGCCCCTTAAGCTCGGAAGATACTGATGCCGCGATAAATGTGCTGAGCAAAGTCGGCGTCCGCATCCGACAGGAAGATGATTTGTGGCGGGTCAGTGGAGGCGACTTCCATAAGCCGGATACCGACCTTTTCTGCGGGGAGTCGGCAACAACCCTGAGGTTCATGATGGCAATTTGCTCCCTGGTTCCGGGGACAAGCCGGTTGGTAGTTGGTCCTTCTCTCACCGGGAGACCGGCCAGTCCACTGGTGCAGGCACTCAAGCAGCTGGGGGTGGACGGCTCCTGTAATGGAGAGGTAGCCCCGGTGATTATACACGGGGGTGGACTGAAAGGAGGATTAACCGAACTGCCGGGTGATATCAGTTCCCAGTTTGTCTCGGCTCTGTTGCTGGTAGCGCCTTTTGCCGAGGAGGGGGTGACCATCAGGCTAACCACGCCTCTGGAGTCAAAGCCTTACGTGCTGATGACACTGGAATGCCTGAAAAAATTCGGGATAGAGGTGACATCCGGGAATCTTGATGAATTCGAGATAAAAAAGCAGACATATAGACCAGCCAGATACGAGGTTGAAGGCGACTGGTCATCAGCTTCATATTTCCTGGCTCTGGGGGCTGTTTCCGATGGGGTGGAGGTGAAAAATCTGAACCCGGAGAGCTTGCAGGGCGATAAGATGATGCTAAACTTCCTGAGGGACATGGGTGCTTCGGTCACGGTGAAGCCAGGTTCGGTCACAGTGGCAGGGTCAAAGCTGAATGCCATACACGCTGACTTATCCGACTGTATAGACCTGCTGCCGACAATGGCGGTGCTTGCTGCCGTTGCTGAGGGAGCCAGCCGGTTTACCGGTATCGCCAGAGCGCGACTGAAGGAATCAAATCGGGTGGCGGCGGTGAGAGAGGGGCTGGAAAGAATGGGGGTGAAAGTGGCTGAGGAGCGGGATAGGTTGACCATTACCGGTACCAGACCGTCGGGTGCGGTCATAGATAGCAAGGACGACCACCGGATTGCCATGGCTTTCAGCATACTCGGCTCACTGGTCGGCGACACGGTAATAAATGAGGCTGAGTGTGTTAACAAGACATTTCCCGAGTTCTGGAATATACTGAAAAGTATCGGAGGGAAGGTGGAAATATATGGGCAATAGTTTGGGTAAGCTTTTCACCATAACCAGCTTCGGTGAAAGCCACGGTAAGTGCATGGGAGTTATCGTGGATGGGTGCCCGGCTGGTCTGCCTCTCGCTGAGGCTGATGTCCAGCAGGAGGTGGATAAGAGGCGGGCCGGGCAGAGCGTGGCGGCTACAACCAGGCTGGAGGAGGACCGGGTTGAGGTTCTTTCCGGAATCAGCGATGGACTTACCACCGGCGCTCCTATATGCATGTTGATATGGAATAAAGACGTTGATTCCAGCGAGTATGAGAGAATCAGGTTCCAGCTCAGGCCGGGTCATGCCGACTATACGGCATATATGAAATACGGCGGGTTCAGCGAGTGGCGGGGCGGGGGCAGGTTTTCCGGCAGAATTACCGCTTCTTTTGTTATGGCGGGGGCAGTTGCCAAAAAGCTGTTGAGTCTTATTGGCACTGAGGTTCTGGCGCATACCGTGGAAATAGGCGGTATTAAAGCCAGGCCGAAGGAGTTTGAGGAGATAATGAAGAACGCTGCTCAGGACCCCCTCCGCTGTGCCGACCCGGCAGCCGCAAAAGAGATGGTCAGTCTTATTGCACGGGCTAAGGAAGAAGGTGATAGCCTGGGCGGTATCATTGAAGGTATTGCCCGGAATGTGCCGGTGGGTCTGGGGGAGCCGGTCTTTGATAATCTGGATGGTGAGCTGGCTAAAGCCCTGCTGGCGATTCCGGCGGTCAAGGGAGTTGAATTCGGTGCCGGTTTCTCGGCATCCCGGATGAAAGGCTCGGAGAACAACGATACGTTTGCTATTCGGAAAGGCAAAATAGTCACGGTGACCAATAATGCCGGCGGTATACTCGGCGGTATCAGCAGTGGCATGCCGGTAGTGGTCAGGGTTGCCGTCAAGCCAACGGCTTCCATACCTAAGAGCCAGCCCACAGTTGACATTAAAGAGATGAAAGAGGTCAGTCTGAGTGTTGGGGGAAGGCATGATGTTTGTATTGTGCCCAGGGCGGTGCCGGCGGTGGAGTCAATGATGGCGGTAGTCCTCTGCGACTTTGCCATGAGGGCGAGACTGATGCCGAGGGTAGTAAAATGAAGCTGGAAGATTTGAGAAAGAACTTGGACGATGTTGATGCCCGGATAGTTGAGCTTATCGGGGAGAGGCTGAAAATAGCCGGGGATATCGGCCGGCGTAAAAAAGAACAGGGAAAGCTGATTGAGGACAGGGAAAGAGAGTACCGGGTTCTGGAGAATGTCAAAAACCTCGCCCGGGACAGGAACATAAGCATAAGTCAGGAAGAAATAGAGAACATCTACCAGCGGATAATAGCCGCGTGCCGGAGTGTACAGGAGGCGGAGGTCGCTTTTCAGGGCGAGATTGGTGCCTATAGCGAGGAAGCCGCCTTCCAGTTTTTCGGGTCTTCAATCGGGATAAGGCCCCATGAGAGTCTGGAGGAGGTGTTCAAGGCGGTGGAGGAGGGGGTAGTACAGTTTGGAGTTGTCCCGGTGGAGAACTCACTGGAGGGGAGCATAAGTCGGGTGTACGACCTCTTGCTGGATTCAGACCTGAGGGTATGCGGGGAAACAAAGCTTCGGGTTATTCACTGTCTTATTGGCAGTCCGGGGGCGGGACTTGATACCATAAAAAGGGTGTATTCTCACCCGCAGGCTCTGGCTCAATGCCGGAATTTCTTAAAGCACTTGAACTGTGAACTGGTTCCCACCTATGATACTGCTGGAAGTGTCAAGATGATAAAGCAAGGCAGGATGCCGGACAGTGCGGCTATTGCCAGTGCCAGAGCCGCCGAAATTTACGGAATGCAGGTAATCGCTCAGGAAATAGAGGATAACCCGAATAATTACACCAGGTTCTTTATTCTGGCCAGGGAAGATTCCCCACCAACAGGTAATGACAAAACTTCCATAGTTTTTTCGGCAAAAGACAGACCCGGGGCACTGCATGAGTCCCTTAACGAGTTCGCCATGCGGAATATCAATCTGACCAAGCTGGAATCAAGGCCAACGAGGCAGAAGCCCTGGCAGTATAACTTCTATCTTGACTTTGAAGGTCATCGTGAAGATAAGCCAGCCCGGGAAGCCCTGGATAACCTGGAAAAGACTTCAATCTTCGTGAAAGTCCTGGGTTCATATCCCAGAGCAATAAAGGCGAGGTGATTTGGTGAGAATAGCCATCATTGGCGGCTCGGGAAAGATGGGGCGGTGGTTTGCCGACTTCCTACTTAAGGAGGGCAGGCAGGTGGTAATCAGCGGGCGGAACCAGAAGAAGCTTATGGAAGCCAAGCGGCAACTGGGTGTTGATGTTGCGTCTAATGTGGAAGCGGTCAGGGGCGCTGACGCCGTTTTGCTCTCGGTGCCGGTAGAGAGCTTTGAGGGAGTGGTGGAAGAGATAAGCCCGCACGTGTCCGCCGGGCAGGCCGTTATTGATATTTCATCAGTTAAGGTGTTG
>DATKWF010000030.1:0-18644 GCA_035529715.1 Dehalococcoidales bacterium
TGTGGCTCCTCACGGGAGCATGCCCCGCTGGCAATTAAAGCAGCTGGTGTTTCCTGTGTAATTGCCAGAAGCTTTGCCCGCATCTTCTTCCGCAATGCCATAAATATCGGTCTACCCTTGCTTGAGTGTGAAGAAGCGGTAAATAAGACAGAGGCGGGCGATATTCTAGAAATTGATTTGTCCAGCGGCAAAATTAAAAATCTGACCAGTAGCGCCACTTTTGCTTCTAAGCCATATCCCCATTTTATGGCAGAAATCATTTCTGCCGGTGGCCTTATTGAATATACCAGGAAGAGATTAGTTAATGGGAAGGTACAGAATGCGATTTAATTTGGCAGTCTTACCCGGCGATGGTGTTGGTCCCGAGATTACCGAAGAGGCAATCAGGGTGTTGCGGGCAGCAGGCAAGAAGTCCGGGCATGATTTTGATTTGCGCTACGGGTTGATTGGCGGAATTTCCATAGATAAGGAGGGAACCGCTCTGTCATCAGAAACGTTGAAGATGTGTCGTGGGTGTGACGCGGTGTTATTGGGCGCTGTCGGTGGTCCCAAGTGGGATGACCCAAAAGCTAAGGTTCACCCTGAAGATGGTCTTCTGGCGCTGCGTAAGGGGCTGGGACTGTTTGCTAACCTGCGTCCGGTGAAAGTCTATCCTGAGCTGGTTGACTCCACCAACCTGAAGCCGGAGGTTATTGAAGGGGTAGATTTCATGTTTGTCCGTGAGCTTACCGGCGGTCTCTATTTTGGGCGACCCCACAAGCGGTGGCAGACAGCCAGGGGCTGGCGGGGTGTTGATACCATGACTTACTCAGCGCAGGAGATTGAGCGAGTGGTCAGGGTTGGGTTTGAGCTGGCTAGGACCCGGCGCAAGAAGCTTATCTCAGTAGATAAAGCCAATGTGCTTGAGTCTTCCCGGCTGTGGCGGCAGGTGGCAGCAGAAGTAGCTGCGGATTTTCCTGATGTGGTGCTGGAGAATATGCTGGTGGATGCCTGTGCGATGTGGATTATCCGGGAGCCCAAACACCTGGATGTCGTTGTTACTGAGAACACATTTGGTGATATTCTTACTGATGAATCATCAATGCTGGCAGGTTCAATGGGAATGTTGCCATCAGCCAGTCTGGCCGGAACGCCACAAGAAGGAGCTAATATATTCGGCCTGTATGAACCAATTCATGGCAGTGCGCCCTCACTTACTGGACTCAATGTAGCCAATCCCATTGCTATTATTCTCAGCGTTGCTATGATGCTGCGCTACTCCTTTGGTCTGATGAAGGAGGCAAAGATTGTTGAGGAAGCAGTGTCTGAAGTGTTGCGGGAAGGCTACCGCACCGATGATATAATGTCTAAAGGGAAGACAAGGCTGGGGACAAGGGAGATGGGGGAATTAATTGCCGGGAAGGCGGGAGGAGGCTAGGAATTGGCGTCAGTCCAGCTTTATGATACTACCCTGCGTGATGGAGCTCAGCGGGAAGGAGTTTCCTTCTCGGTGGTAGATAAGTTACATATCGTCCAGAAGCTTGATGAGTTAGGCGTCCACTTTATTGAGGGTGGCTGGGCCGGGTCTAATCCCAAGGACGTTGAATTCTTTAACAGGGCTCGTAAACTGACTCTCGTTAATTCGGTGCTGGTCGCCTTTGGCAGTACCCGGCGACCCAAGGCTAAAGCCAGAAATGATGCTAATCTCCTGTCCTTGATTGATATCGGCGTCAAGGTGGTTACTATTGTCGGTAAAGGCTCGGAGTTGCAGGTTACCCAGGTATTGGAAACCACCCTGGACGAAAACCTCAGCATGGTTGCCGATTCTATACGCTTTCTCAAGGCAAAAGGGCTTTCTGTTTTCTTTGATGCCGAGCACTTCTTTGATGGTTTTAAGGCTAATCCGGCTTACGCTTTGCGTGTTCTGGAAGTGGCATCTCAAGCCGGGGCTGAGTGCCTGGTGCTTTGTGATACCAATGGTGGTACACTGCCTGGTGAGATAGTAAAGGCCGTTGAGGCAGCTAGAGCAATGACCGGGGTTCCCCTGGGTATTCATGCCCACAATGACAGCGAATTGGCAGTAGCCAATACCCTGGCCGCTGTCCAAGCTGGTGTCGTTCAGGTCCAGGGCAGTATCAATGGCTATGGCGAGCGTTGCGGCAATGCCAATCTCTGCTCGGTTATCCCGTCATTAAAGCTCAAGATGGGTATAGATTGTATTAGCGATGCGCAGTTAGCTAAATTAGCTGAAGCCTCACATTATGTTAGCGAGGCGGCTAATCTTGCTCCCGACCCGTTCCTGCCTTATGTCGGCACCAGCGCCTTCAGCCATAAAGGTGGCCTGCATGTTTCCGGACTAACAAAGTGGGAGGATAGTTACCAGCATATAGCCCCGATTATGGTAGGCAATAAGCCCAAGGTACTGGTATCAGAATTATCGGGGCGGAAAAGTATCATACAAAAAGCTAAGGAACTGGGTTTAGACCTGTCATTAAAAAAAGAGGAAGCCCAGAAGCTTTTGGAGCAAGTAAAGCTGCTGGAGAGTCGTGGTTTTCAGTATGAGGCTGCGGAGGCTTCCTTTGAGCTGTTAGCCCATCGCGCCAAACCGGATTACAAACCACCCTTTGAGTTAGTTGATTTCATGGTGGTGATAGAACGGAGACGTCGTCCCTCCACCCGGAAGAGTCTTGATGATATGTTGTCTGAGGCAATGGTAAAGATAAAAGTGGGTGGTAAAATAATGCATACTGCCTCCGAAGGCAACGGCCCGGTTAACGCTCTGGACCAGGCAATGCGTAAAGCGCTATTACAGTTTTATCCCAGCCTGGCTAAGGTCAAGCTGGTTGACTATAAGGTTCGTATCCTCGAAGAAAGTGTCGGTACCGAGTCTCAGGTTCGCGTCCTCATTGAGTCCAGCGATGGGGTTGATACCTGGCGAACGGTGGGCAGCTCAGCCAACATTATTGGGGCTAGCTGGATGGCACTGGCTGACAGTGTGGCATACTGGCTGCTCAAGCAGGAAGCTCGGCAAAAATAGAGCTTATAGAGCTTACTACTACTGTTCCTCGCGGTAGCCTGGAATTCAGTTGGATAGTTACAGGTTAGTTCTGACATCTCCATGATTGGTCTGTAAAGTCGGCTACCAATGAAAACCTTTTATCTTTTTTATAGTATAATATTTTAAGAGGAGACTATTTGAAGGGGCATTGAACATGGGTGGAGGAATAAAAAGCGCTCTGGAAATAGCCATGGAAAAAGTGGAAAAGCTGGGCGAGGTTACTGAAGAGGAGCGTCTGAAGTGGAAGTATGTCCCGGAAGGGGAAAAACTTGCCGCCCGCTACCTTAAGCAGGACATTAATTTAATTGCTGAGCTGGGTAAGTATGAGGAAAAGGCAAAGCGCTACGTTAGTAAGGGAGCGGGGGATATTCTAATCAGGAATATTAACTTGCCCAAGAATGGCTTGTCCAAAAGAAATAATAGAAAAGCCATGGAAGGTTTAAAAGCGCTGAAGAGCGATAAGGTTAGTGTGGAAAACATATACAGTCGGATAAGACATGTTTTTGACCACTATGCTGGGCAGGGGGAACAGCAGAAAAAGCAGGCTTATGAATCATTGAAGGCTGAATTTGAGGCTAAGGTACAGCAGGCAATGAGCCAGCAGTTGGGTTCGTTTGTTGGTGTTAAGATAGATGTGGAAAAACAGCCACAATTCCAGGAGGAATGGCACAAACTGTGGACTCAGCTGGACGCACAATATATCAAGCTTTTGGATGAGTACAAACAGGAGCTATCAGCTATAAATTAGGGAAAGATAATGGGCGTTGATGACGATAGAATTGAATATGCGGTCAGGCATACTGAAATATTGAGGTTGCCCAAGCAGAGCTTGGCTACCTTTGGCACGACCAATATCTACTACTACCTGGTTACTGAACCCGCTTACATGGAGCTAACCAAGGATGCCAATGAGACCGTACTTAGAGAAGGCAGGGTAGTTGCGCAAAGACCGAGGGTGGTGACCCCTTATTATCTTTCTCGTCTTGAGGGGTTCGGTTCGGATGCTAGAAGATACTTTGAGGCGCTCGTTAAAGCACGCGGCCCGGATACTCCCGGACTGTTTTACACTTACAAGAATGAGTCTGGAAAACTCACCATAATATCGGATAGGTGGCTAGCAGTTGTTGATAGGCTGAATGCTGAGATTGATAAGCGCAGTGACCCGCTGGTTGCTATCATTAAAGGTGAGGATGAATTCTGGGATGTATCCTTGCTAAAGTTCATTTATGAAATCACCAGGACTTCGCTGCAGGATAATGTGATGCAAATGGGGGCAAGAGGGCTTCTGGATATAGATTCTGGTGGTGTGCCGTTTGATGCCAGAGTCAGAATCAACGAGCTCTTCAGAAGGGTTGCTCGGGGTGAATATGAACCTCGCGAACTGAAAAGGGAACTTGACCACTGGAACTTGTTTGCGGAGTATGAGGACAGATTCCTTGCCATTTTCAAGAAGAGAAGATAGCTGTCGCTTTGGCTTCACTTAGTCTTTACTAAAGCTATATAGGTATAGCCTTAATGCCAAGTTATAAGGATTTAATGCGATGGAAATTGAAGCAATTGAAGCCAGAGACCTCTCGGAAGCCTGGTTTCTCTGCCTCCGCCAGACCCTGACGGTGGGACATGAGTACAAGATTGAGCGTGGGAGCTATGCCGGCCAGCGGCGTAAAGAGCTTGACCTTGTTGTCCTTCAGGTAAAGTATCCGGGGACAAGACCATTGGTGCCTGACGTGCCGACCGGGGTGCCACCGCCCAGCACTATGGAATATGTTGAAACTTATCTACCTTACCTTATGACGGCACATAGAAGAGAAGGAGAACAGTATACCTATGGCCAGTATCTGGAGAAACAGATAGCCGAGGTAATCAAAATGTATCGGGAGGATGGCTACAACACCAATCAGGCTTTCATGGCGGTGGGCGATAGCCAGTCTATATTCCTCTCTGACCCCCCGTGTCTGAGGGCGATTGATACCAGAATCAGGGATAATAAGCTCAAATTTGTTGTCTATTTTCGCTCATGGGACCTGTGGGCTGGTTTCCCATCAAACCTGGCTGCAATTCAGCTCTTGAAGGAGTATATGTCCAGTGAAATAGGGGTTGATGACGGCGAACTGATTGCCATGAGTAAAGGTTTACACCTTTATGAGTATGCCTGGGAGTTAGCCAGGACTACGGTAAGAATGGAGTAGGGTTGGAATCCTTTGAGGAATAAAGGATTGAAAAGAGTGTCAAGAAGAATGGGACTGATTATCACTGTCGGAATGTTACCAATCATTTTACTTGGCATGAGTTGTGTTCCCGGCCGGGATTTCAATACCCGCTTAAGTTCAATCACAAAGCCCTATAATTTCAGTATCGCTAAATGGGAATTAAACACTGTTTTTAGTAGTGCCAAGCAAGCAATCTTGGGCAGAGATAAAAATGCTGATGATGAAGTTAACGGGGTCACGGAGTATTTCTCCTCTATTGCACAGATAAAAGCCATAAGTTCGGAAATAGAATCAGTCAATGCCGGTACCAAGCAGGGAGATCTGACTTCCCTTGAAGCTGATTTAAATAAATTACAGCAGCAAAAAATGGTTTTAGGGGATACGGTAGAGAGGATACTGGAGAGACAGATAAAAGAGACCCTGGCCCAGCAGGGTATCTACAATCCGATAGATAAATACATAAGGCTAAAGGTCAACTTCCCGCCCTTAAACTTCAAGCTGGATAAACCCCCTCATTTACTGGTGGTTTCGCCCAGAGACAGGATAGAAAGCATTAGAGAGGTGACTCTCCGGCAGAGTATTGATGCTAAGGTAACGGAGAGCATTGAAGCTGGGGTTGACGAATTAGGTGTCTCTTCGCTGGTGGTAGAGCTTGGTGGTTTTGGTGGCACATATCCCTCTTTTGTTACCAATGAGGCCGGCCTGCAATTTACTATTGATACCGCTGTTGAGGAGTGGGTTCATCAATATCTTGCCTTTAAGCCGCTGGGTTTTCGGTATCTGCTGGATTTAACCGGTTTGCGCCCGAATTATGAAATTGCCACCCTGAATGAGACTGTAGCCAGCATGGCCAGCAAGGAAATTGGCTCCATTGTCTGTGAAAATTATTATCCACAGCACCAAAATAACGGCGGTCAAGCTGAGTCGGCGTCAGGTTTTGACTTTAACCGGGAGATGAGAGAGATAAGAAGGGCGGTTGACAAATACCTGGCTGAAGGGGAAATTGAACAGGCAGAGGAGTTTATGGAACAGAAACGGCAATATCTAGCCACCAAAGGCTATTACCTTAGGAAGTTGAATCAGGCTTATTTTGCGTTCTATGGTGCCTATGCGGATAGACCAACTTCTATCAGTCCTATCGGGGTTGAGCTGAGAGCGCTGAGAAGCAAGAGCACCTCATTAAAGGACTTCCTGGAGACAGCAGCCGGGATGACCAGCCGTCAGGACTTGGTAGCCTTTCTCAAATAGACCTTATCATGCGTCTCTGGGAGGATAAGAACCCAAGAGTTACTTGAAAAGTAATCGCATATTACGTTGAATATGAGTGTTTAATATAACTACTTGAATATGGAGGTTATGTATGCAGACACTATCACAGGAAATAAATTCGGTGGCTATTACTAATGGGGCTGATATGATAGGTTTTGCCCCTGTTGAACGGTTTGACTGCGGACCAGACAAGACCCATCCAAAATATTATATGCCAACAGCTCGTTCTGTAGTAGTTATGGCTATTGGTTATCCGCGCTCCCTAGGTGAAGTATGGGGTACCTTTGATGAGGAAGGGTATACGCCTACTCCATATATGTGGTTTGGTTTTGCCCAATTAAATTGGGACTTATCTCGCCTTGCATTGAAAATTGCCAAGGTTTTAGATGCACATGGTTATCGGAGTTTGCCAATTCCCCCGTCAGGCACACTGGTGCAATATAGATACGTTCATGACTTTGATAGATGGAATCGTTATCTGGGTGACTTTTCGCATAAGCACGCCGCATTGGCGGCCGGTATCGGTACTTTTGGTTGGAGCAACTTGTGCCTCACTCCAGAATTCGGAGCTCGTCAACGTCTCATTTCAGTGATAACTGAGGCAGAATTTGAAGCTAAAGATTTGATTCCCTCCGAAGCGCTTTGTAAACCCGAGCTATGCGATTACGCTTGTGTTGAGACCTGCCCTATTGAAGCACTTAGTAAAGACAAAGCACAGGAATTTACCATGGATGGACAACTTTACAAATACGGAATGCTTGACCACATGCGGTGTCGCTGGTGTTTGGACGGATTTACCCACGGTTCTGGAAGCCGTACCCATTTTGAGCCGCCTGAAAAAATAACACAGGCTGACTTGGCTAATGCTGCCAGCAACCGCCATATTGACGATAAAGGGCTTTTTGTATACACACTAATTGATTTCTGTGGCAAATGCATGCATCAATGTCCAAGCCCGGAGTTCAAATATGTTCCTCGCCCCATTAAGCGTTTCCAGGGTCGTACTGGATGCTCTGCAATCACTGCCAGAGAGTAAAAAGTCTACATTATTAGTTTTACCAGGGAGGTAAATAATGCCACATATACAAGCTAATAACATAACCATATACTATGAGCAAGATGGCTCAGGGCCAGCTATGGTGTGGGCGCATGGACTGATGGGGAGCCTGCATGGCTGGGATGAAACCTCAAATTACTTCCGGGACCGCTTTCAGGTCATCGCTTACGATGGTCGTGGTCACGGGCGCTCAGAAAAACCAATCAACCCGGAGGCATATTCCCAGGATATCATGGTGGAGGATATGAAAGGACTCCTGGATAGCTTAAACATTGAGAAGGCCATCGTGGGCGGACACTCTATGGGCAGTAACATAGCTCTTAACTTTGCCTTGAAATATCCGGAACGTTGCCTGGGCTTAATCCCGGTGGGGATTGGCACTGGCTCATCAGACCAACAATGGTGGAAGGATTATTTTGCTAATCTGGCTGATGTTGCCGAAAAACATGGCATGAGAGCAGTACTGGAAGAGGTTAAAAAAGTGCCCTCGTGGGCGCCTGTTCTGCAAGACCCAAAACTGGGGCCACTGGTCAGTCGGGAGTTGCTGGGTAACTGCTCTCAGGCAATCGCCAGTACTATCCGTGGAGTGGTAAGAGCTCGGCCCTCTATTTTTCAACTGGAGCCCAAGCTAATAAAATGTCCGGTGCCGACACTCGTGGTTTGCAGTGATGCAGATAAGCCGGTGATTGAATGCTCCCGGGTTATGGTGGAGAAGATGCCTCATGCCCAGATGGTAGTGGTATCAGCTAAAAGCCACTGGACCCACATGGAATCCCCTGACGGATTCCTTCAGGTAGTGGATGACTTCGTATCCAAGCTTATCTGATTATGAGTGGCAAATCCAGAGCAGAGCAGAGCGGTAAAAAATTAAGTTAAATGGGAATTGCACAGTAATATGGAAGAGCCAATTGATGAGCTGATAACTAAAGGTATTGCCCCCAATGTGAACTGCGACCTCTTTTCCGGGGAGGGGTGGCACCGGGAAACCGTTGCCGCACCCTGTGAGATGCCGCTAACTGTCTTTATAAATGGGCAGGAAACAGTTACTCTCCTGTGTACCCCGGCTATGTTAACTCAACTCGTCCTTGGCTTTCTATATTCAGAGGGGATTATTGATAACATGCATGAAGTAGCCAGCATGCGGGTTTGCGAGGACGAACCAATTGCTGATGTCAGACTGGCTAAGGCTGAATTTACACTGCCACCCCGGCGCACACTGGCTTCGGGCTGTGGGAGCAGCATAAGTTTCAAGCCTCAAGGGGAAAGAGTAGATTCAAATCTGGTGGTTACGCCGAAAGAAGTACTATCGCTGATGAAGCAACTGTACCAGCGGCAGGACTTGTTTCAGCGAAGTGGGGGCATCCACAGTTCGGCTCTCTGTGACCGCAAGCAAATATTAGTTATGGCTGAGGACATTGGGCGTCACAATACGCTGGATAAGATTATGGGTGAATGCCTGATGAGGAAACTGCCAACTCAAGATGGCATCTTACTAACCACGGGACGCATATCTTCTGAAATGCTGCTTAAGGCGGTAAGAATGAAGGTCCCGATAGTTGTTTCACGTAGTTCACCCACCGAGCTGGCTATCTCGCTCGGCAATGAGCTGGGCGTTACCATAATTGGCTACGCCCGGGGCAGTCGCCTCTCTGTTTTCTCCGGTGGAGAACGATTACTGTCCGCTGGCAACTAATTCCTATCAGCGGTGAAAGCTGACTCGTCCACTCCCTCTGCGGTTGGCCTGGCACCCATTTCGTGACCGTAAATACCGGCAAACTCTATGTCTTCAGGTCGCCTATGAGATGTTCCAGCCCAAGTTCTTTAAGTGTCTCTGGTAAGGGTAATCCTGTATTTTTATCCCAGCCCACAATTTTGTAGAAATTGCTTCTCATAGCATCCCAGTCGGGCAAAATAGACTTACCCTCTAATGGTCCGTCTACCGGCGTGGAACCATATCTTGGTGACGGCTTATCCATATCCGGGGTCAGTCCGCACTTGAGATTATATAGTCTCATCATATTAGCGGCCCGGCGACCTACCTTCAGGCATTCATCAAAGGTGAAATCCCAGCCGGTAGCTGCATTCAGTGCCTGACATAATAGTGGGATGTTGCCACAGGAGGTAAACCAGCAGACCACTACCGAGTCAACGAATGACAGGGTACCAGTGCTCTTACCGATAGCGGTTGAAATTTGCTCTCCCGAGTGCTGGTCAAAGCTGGTTTCCAGTCCGTAAGGGGTAAGGTCAAGCAGAAGAAGCTGGTTTTGCAGGGTGGAGGTATCAGAGATACAGGTATCCAGCATCTCCCACCACTTTACCCGATGGTCATGCCCTCGGGGGGTATTGCCCTTCATGGTGTGGATGGCCATTTTGGTAGCCTCCCCGCCCACTTTCTCGGCAGCACGTTTGACCCCTTCTGCCAGAACGTCACCAAAGCCGCGGCGGTAGGCAATGTTCTTGAATAAAGCGCTCGTTGCCTCCACGTTGCCCCAGGTCATCTCAAGCCCATCCAGGTCCTTTGCGGTAAGCAATCCTTTCTCGTAACATTCCATAACCCAGCCCACCAGCCAGCCGCCTTCGTTGCAATCAAAGCCCAGACGGTCAGCTTCATTCGCCAGCACAACCGTGGCACCAAAATCAGTTACTCCAATTTGAGGTCCCCAGGCAGCGCTCTGCTCATATTCCGGTTCTTTACCAAAGAAGCCGGCGTAAGGTCCTTCAACAACCTTGGCGTGCACGTGGTGTGTTGATGGACAGGCCCAGCAGGGGAAATTGGTTGTCTCAAGTCGTTCCCGGGTAAAATTCTCTGCCTCCGGGAACAGGCACGTGGTGTAGTTTTTGGTTGGAACTGTGCCTCCCTTTACCGTACGGGGTATCAGGCGGCCTGTGCCCCAGTTAAAGATTTCACCGCCCATTGCTTTTTTGAAGGCCTCAATTAGTTGTTTGCCGGCATCTCTTAATTTGTTATTATCAGCAACTTCCACCTTGCCGCCACTTTTAGAGACCGCAATCGCCTTCAGTTTCTTGGAGCCCATTACTGCCCCGGTGCCGTTGTGCGGGGCTGCATGACCGTCATCACCAAAGATTCCAGCGAATCTGACCAGGTTTTCACCTGCCGGCCCGATGCCGAATACACTCATGCCTCTATCAGCAAAACCAAGGTCTTTTTTGATGGAGCGCTCGGTTTCCCAGGTATCCTGGCCAACCAGGTGACGACCATCCCTCAATTCAGCTTTACCATCATGCACATAAAGGTATTTCCAATCAGAAGCTGCACCTTGAATCAGTATGCCATCAAAGCCGGAAAACTTGAGATAGGCACCGAAAAAGCCGTTGGCCTGACTGGAAGTGATGCCGCCGGTCATAGCTCCCTTGGTGACTACGGAGAAGCAGGCTGAACCGGCCATTCTGGTGCCGCCTAATGGCCCAGAGCCGAGGTAAATGCGATTTTCCGGGTCTGCCCAGTCCTTCTTCGGGTCAACCTCATCGTAAATGTATTTCACCCCCAGCGCCGTGCCGCCAAGGAATTTGCGGAGCACTGCTTCATCCAGAGTTTCTTCCCAGACTTTCTCTTTACTCAAGTCAACCCTGAGGATTTTTCCGGTCGTACCATAAAGTTTAGGGCTCATAGATTGTTCCTCCTGCTCTCCTTTGTCTCCGAAAATAATTTATCTTCGGGTACTACTTTTTATAGCACTTTATTAAATAAAGTATTAGATTTAGACGATTAAGGCTTCTCCGGGCTAAACAGAGGCAGGCCGACTTCCTCGTTGTACCTCCGCATCAGTTTAACATCAGCTATCTCACCGATAACTGCATCCAGGGTAGCCAGAATAGGATTTTCGCCGGGTACGATATGTCCACCGTAAATCTTTCCATCTTTGTCACAAAAAGAGCCGTGAAGGTGAAGGACGGTCTCGCCGGTATCTGTCTCAAATATGATGCCCTGAACACCGAGAATTTCAATGGGGCCGGGAAACGTTGCGGGTTCGGTATAAGCGGCGCCCATCTTTGCTTTCTCATCGGGAGCAAGTATCTGAATCGTTAGTTTGCGCAAACTGCCTATGGCTGATATCAAATTTCCATAACGAACGCCGTTATCCTCGCAGACTTTCTTAATGCCGTTCATCAAGTCTGTTCCCGGGAGCAGTCGCAATGGTACTATTCTGCCATACTTTCCGCATACGTGCTGTGTCCTGATTTCTGCCATGTTATTCCGTCCTCCTTACTGTTATTTGTATACTTGTTTAAATGTCATGCTGATGAAGCAAACCAATTGGAAATTATAGGTTACTGGCCAGCTATTGTCAAGAATAGGTTGGGCATAAAAATATTAACTAATCACCCGGTTAGTTTCAAACGATTTAGGTTTCACCGCCAGGAAGAGCGCTATTGCTGACAGCCCCAGGCTGGTTAAAGCGATGCCGCTAAATACTTCAGCGATACCGAAAACATCCATGAAGTGCCCGGCAACCGGTTGTATCAGGCTGACACCTTCTGTGCATAGACCGAAGAAGATGCCATATACCGTCGCCCGGAGATGTGGTGGAACAGTATCCATGAGAAATGCCTGTACTGCTGCCGACCGCATATACATGAGCATGCCGAACAAAATAAGAGATATTATTAGTCCGGCATTAAATGGTAATTTGGTAAGTAAGTATAAAATTGGACCGATAGCCGCTAGTGCTAGAAGTATTGCCCTCTTTCTATCCCACCTATCAGATAGCCATCCACCGAGCAGGCTGCCAGCTATACCGCCGCCCCTGGTCACACCTATCAACATGGCAGCGTAGGCAGGGATAACGTTATGCTTATCAACCAGATATATCGGTATAAATGCCATGGCACAGCCGACTACAAGATGCATGATAATGGCCAGACCGAAGATGATGGCAATAGGTCTTAGCACCTGTACTATGCTGGTGTTCTGGCGCTTTGATTGGGGTTTAGTATCGTCTTTAATTTGCGGGATACTATCTTTCGTTATTGTCAGCTGCCTGAATTTCTTCAACACCAAGGGAATAGCGACCAGGGCTGGAATGCTCAGGATTATAAAAGCAAAACGCCACCCAATCATCTCGGCTATAATTCCGCCTAGGATCGGTCCTATAGCAAAACCAATGCTACCGCCTACCATATGTAAAGCTATTGCCTTGCCTCTTCGGTTATAGTCAACCTGGCTGGATAGTACTGATACCGCTGAAGGGTGATAGGCGCCCGAAAAAATTCCCATAATAATCAGGATGAACAGCATGGGATAATATGCCGGACTTAAACCGATAGCCAGGGTGGTAAGACCAACACCGGTCAAGCCTATCGCTATCACTTTGTGTCGACTAAACCGGTCACCAAGCCAGCCACCTGGAAATTGAGAAAGACCGGAGGTAACGGTGAGGGCAGAAAGAAGTAACCCAGATTGCAGGTAGTTTAGCCCCAGTCCTTCTTTAATCAGCGGTAGCAAAGCTGCCAGCAGGCCAAGGCACAAGTCGTGGTTGAAGTGGATGTAAGTAAAAAAAGTAGTGGTCTTGCCGCCCCACTGACGGAAAACATTTCCCAAATTTCTATCTTTGATCAATAGATGTCTCTCTGTCTAAACGAATTACTACACCGAAGTCTGGCGAATTCTTACTTTCCCCCATATCCCGATATCGTCATCCTTAATGATTACCACCCCACTTACACCCTTCATATCTTTAGCAAGCTCAATCCCGCTATTGATATCAGCCGGTTGGTTAATTAAGTTGCCGATAGCCGTAGCTGCCGCATCAGCTATGGTAGCTGACTTTGAAAGCACGATAACTGCATCAGCCTTGCCGTAACTTAAAGAGTGTCCCACTGTGCCTGAAGAAGTGCAAATTCCCAGCGGTGTTTCTCCGCCATTGATTTCCAGCCCGATTTTACCGCTCAAGGGGGAGTTACCAGCGTAAATCCCTACTATCCTTTTCACCGAACTCTTCAGATAGATATCACCGCCGTTTTCCACAATTATATCAGGTGAGAAAGGGGCTAATTCATAACCAACGAATTCAGCTATAGCCCCGGCTACCGAAGCCATGGGACCAACTCCGGCTATTTGGGCAGCTTCTGCCATCTGCCTGACGATATGTGGAGCATCCCCGGCAACCGACAGGGGCTCGAGCGAAGTCAGAAAAACAGGGTGTCGCTCAATGTAGCTCTCCAGCTGGCGGCGATACTTTAATACCAACCGGTGAGCTTTCCTCTTCAGGTTAACTGTGGCACGTATATATAAGTCAGTTTCTTTGACAGTCACATTAAAGGAGGTTAAATCCCTACCTTCAACCCAGTGCCTATAAGTTCTTGGCTCATACATAAACTAAAAATGCACTTCCATTGCTCTTGGCGGGCAAGCTTTTATACATAGTCCGCAGGCAATGCATTTCTCCTGGTCAAATTTAACCTGCCTGGTTTCGGGAGCAAGTTCAAAAGCGCCGGGAGGGCAAATGGTTATACAGGCACCACAATGAGTACACCTTTCTTCATTGCGGGTAACATCCTGACTGAGGGACTGGATTCTCAACCCGCTCTTAAGTAAAAACTTGATTCCCTTATCGTACTCTTTCTGCTCCCCCTTTAATGCCAGTACCATTAGCCCTTCCTCTTCTGGTTGCGAGGTAATTGAAGCTTTTAAGATGTTAAATTCCAGGTTGTAGTCTTTAACCAGCCGGTAGATTACTGGTTGTTCAACCAGGCGCTTTGGAAAACGCAGTACAATTCTTTTAGAAACAACCATTTTTATCACCTCTGTTGTTATTTAGCTTTAAAAGGGGAGCTCCCACTTCTACCCCTTAGGCAAAAGTGAGAGCTTAAAACCCTAATCTTCTATCGGGCGTTCGTTAAGTGGTTTAGAGGTTACCCCGGATTCCGCACCGGGGAGGTGTGCCACTGGCTCAGTTAACAGGAATTTTCCGCTCAGTATCCAGTCCTTCAGCGTAGTGGCAATCTCCACCGCCCGGGAGTAGCTGGATAGGGAAGCAGTAGGCACACTTTTGCCCTGAACTCTTATCTTGCCGCTCTTGAGTTGCGCATAGCTGACCTCTCCCAGGATATCCGGTTTCAACTTTGGATATGCTTCTGAGTAATCCACAATGGCAGTGAAGATGTCCTTATCACTCACCGCAGTGTATTTGAGAATTTCTTCGGAGAGCACAGGAATGGGGATGCCAACTCCTACGGTCATGGTACAACCATAGCCAAACATGCTGGTTCCTACCAGCCATCTGGGGCTCATTTGCTTCAGGTCACCTATTACTGCCAGTGTCCCGGCACCTCTCTTGGGCACACCATTTTCCGTGCGGGGTGCACTCGGGTTATGCTGGGTGCCCTGCCAGGCAATAAAACCAATGCCGCCTCCCACAAATATTCTGGTACCAATACCAATGGTTTTATAGTACGGGTCATTCAATAACGGCGAAAGCTGTCCGGCGCTACAGTAGTTGGCGTTACCCAGGTGAGGTTTTAGTATGCCCATATAGGTATAGATTGTTTTATCGGAGAGGTTCACCGCGACATTATAGTTCTGGTAGGCATTTCTGACATTGAATAGAACTGCCTCATTGAGGTCTTTGATGTTAATCCAGGTCTCCAGCTTCTTCCTCGGGTAGCAATCAGTGCCGTAGGCGGTAACTGCCAGCCGAATGTCCTTCCCGGCTACCAGCTCTTCAATCACATGTCCGCCGCCATAGTTGAAATCACCAGGGTGGACTCTATTTCTGGGGTCGTCATCAGGCAAAGCATTAGCCCCGATGAACAAATCTGCCGCCGCAAGTCCAGTATAAGCTAGAACATCATTGAGGTAGGCTCTACCACCACCAATCTTTATTCTTGGTTTACTATGCCCAATATTAAAGTAGGCACCAGAGGAACACATTGGTCCAAAGGTGCCGGTGGTAACTACATCTACTTCCTGGGCGGCTTTTTTAATGCCCTTCTCTTTGACAATATCTAGTATTTCTTCAGCAGTGACTACTATTGCCTGTCCACTGCGAATCTTCTCGTTTATATCTGCTATAGTTTTCATAATGCGTTACCCTCCTTGGCTTTATTTTTATATAGCCAGTTAGCCCTTTCGGGCAACGCATAATCCATAAATTTATCATCGTCCCTATCACCCACATAATAAACACAGTATACTAATGATTCTCAGTCTTTGTCAATTCTAACGAGTTGAAGAGTCTCGTCTCATAGGCTATAATCAGCTATGGTGTCCTGTTAAGGAGGGTAGTTTTGCTCAAAAGTCATAGCTGTGGTGAACTGAGAAAAGAGCACGTTGGTGAGAAGGTAGCTCTGGCGGGCTGGGTTGACCGTCGCCGTGACCACGGTGGTCTAATCTTTATTGACCTTCGCGACAGGGAGGGCATAAGTCAGGTGGTATTTAACCCGGAGCTAACTAAGAAATGCCACGAGGTGGCTAGCAAGATGCGCAGTGAATATGTGGTCAGGGTCAATGGGGAGGTTGCCCTTCGCCCCCCGGGGACCGAAAACTCCAAATTAGCTACCGGAGACATTGAGATTATTGCCCACGATGTCGAGATACTCAATCCGTCAAAGACCCCACCTTTTTACATAAATGAGGACATTGAAGTAGAAGAAAGCCTGCGGCTGAGGTATCGCTACCTTGATCTGCGGCGGTCTCGAATGAGAGAGATTTTGGTTCTCCGCCACAAGGTCGTGAAATTTATACGTGATTTCCTGGATGCCAAAGGCTTTACTGAGGTGGAAACACCAATCCTGATTAAAAGCACCCCGGAAGGGGCCCGTGATTACCTGGTACCAAGCCGTCTTCATTCCGGCAAATTCTATGCTCTACCCCAGTCGCCTCAGCAGCTTAAGCAACTTTTAATGGTTGCCGGTTTAGAAAAGTATTATCAGATAGCTAGGTGCTTCCGCGATGAAGACACGCGTGCTGACCGCCAGCCCGAATTCACCCAGCTTGACCTGGAGATGAGCTTTGTTGAGGAAGAAGACATTCTAAGCCTGCTTGAGGAGCTTTTCACTTCTATGCTGAAGGCGATTAAACCTGAGATGAGAGTTGTGAAACCATTCCTGCGGTTTGGTTATGATGAAGTCATGGAGCGCTACGGTACGGATAAGCCCGATTTACGCTTCGGTCTGGAAATAAAAGATTTATCAGACATTGTTGCCCGGTCCGATTTTTCTGTTTTCAGCTCGGCGGTCGCCAACGGGGGTAAGGTAAAAGGCATATGTATGCCTGGTTGTGCCACTTATACCCGCCGTCAACTTGATGAACTGAATAGACTGGCTCAGGAACTTGGCGCCGGGGGCCTGGTAACCATATCGCTGGGCACCTCTGCCGGCGGCTTAAATGACTTGACCATGGAAATGGTGAAGTCAGCTGCGGCTAAATTTATGAAGTTAGACCAGATTAAGCAAATGGCAGAACGTCTGGGAGCCAGTATGGGAGACCTTCTGCTGGTGATTGCCGGTAAGTCTGAGATAGTCGATGGAACACTGGGCGAACTGCGCCAGCAGATGGGGCATCGGCTTAAACTGGCTGAACCAGATATGCTTACGTTTGCTTATATCAGGAATTTTCCACTCTTTAGAAAGAATGAGGAGACCGGGGGATGGGACTCGGAGCACCATCCTTTTACCAGACCCTGGGATGAGGATATACCGTTGGTTGATACTTCTCCGGAGAAGGTGCGGGGCAAGCACTATGATATGGTATGCAATGGCTACGAAATAGGCGGTGGTAGCCTCAGGATTTACACCGCAGAGCTTCAGAGGAAAGTATTCAGGTTGCTGGGTTACTCCAACGAGGAGATTGAGGACCGCTTTGGTCACATGCTGGAGGCTTTTGATTATGGCGCACCACCTCACGGTGGTATAGCCCTTGGTATTGACCGCATTGTGATGATACTGGCAGGTGCGGAAACTATCCGGGAGGTGATTGCCTTTCCCAAGACACAGGCAGCTATGGATTTAACCTTTAATGCTCCTTCGTCAGTTACTGAAGAGCAGCTGGCTGATTTACACATCCGCTTGCGGGAGGAGTAATCTGGAGTTGACATAAAGTATATGTTCAGAATGAGAAAACGGAGGGATGGTGAAAGTAACCAACGAGAAGATTGAGAACAGCCAGGCATTTTTAACTATTGAAATGGAGCCAGCTGAGGTAGAAGAATCCCTGAAGGAATCCTATAAACGCCTGGTTACCAAGGCGAATATCCCTGGCTTTCGCAAGGGTAAAGCACCGCGGGCGGTATTGGAACGCTATATTGGCAGGGAGAGCTTCCTTGAAGATGCGCTCAAGTATCTATTGCCCGAAGTCTATGAGAAGGTAATAAAAGAGCAAAAAATAGACGCTGTTGCCCGGCCGGAAATTGAGGTAGCACAGACTGACCCGGTGATATTCAAGGCAACTGTGCCATTGGCACCGACGGTTAATCTTGATGACTACCATAAAATTAAAGTCGCGCCGGAGACTGTGGAGGTAACTGAAGAAGATGTTAACCGGGTGATGGAACAACTGCGTCACCAGCATGCTGTCTGGGAACCGGCAAAACGACCGGTAAAATTTAATGACCTGGCAACGCTAAATGTGACCAGTGATATTGAGGGCGAGCCTTTTATCAATCAGGAAGGTGCCCAGTATCAGGTTATTCAAGACTCGCGTTTCCCCGTACCTGGATTCGCTGAGCAGATAGTGGGGATGGACAGGGAGGAGGAAAAAGAGTTCAAGCTCCAGTTACCCTCGGATTACGCAAGGGGTGAGCTGACCGGGAAAGAACCTTTGTTTAAGGTCAAGGTCGTTGAGATAAAACAGGAGATTCTACCGGAGCTAGATGATGATTTTGTTACGCAGGTTGACCCCGACCTCAAGACATTAGATGAACTCAAAGAAAGGCTTGTGACTAACTTGAGGCTTGGGGCTGAAGAAAAAGCCAGAATTAATTTTGAGGAGAAAGTGATTGAAGCTGTGGTTGGTCTGGCCCAGGTAGAGTTCCCACCAGTCTTCGTTGAGATGGAGATAGACCGTTTGCTTAGCGAACAGTCAAGGCAATTGCAGTTGGAAGGCAAAGACCTG
>DATKWF010000031.1:0-4285 GCA_035529715.1 Dehalococcoidales bacterium
CCGGCGTATCCAGATACTTCTCCAGGCGGTACGCCCGGTGCAAAACGGTCGGCCGGTAGGTGCGGTAAGCCTCTTGCACCTCATCCGGAATCTCAATGTAGCGCTCCGTGCTGAACTCCTGCCGGTTTATGGCATCGGGGACGAGGGGAGGGGGCAGAGGCATATCCAGCGGCAAGACCTCCTTGGTGCCCGGATGGCGCAGTGGCGGTAGTGGCTCCGGCAGGTCGGGCAGGACATTATACCAATGAGTTGGCATATCCTTTTGTTCCAGAAAAAACATTGCTCTTTCCATATTTCCTCCTTTTTATTATTTTTCAACTCAAAAGCTGGTTTTACATTATGGCCCCCACCGGGGCCATCTCCGTGAGATGGTGAACATTTTTGCCCCCTTAATCAAAAAACCTCCTGCCCAAAGGGGCAGAAGGTTTACTTCCGCGGTGCCACCCTTTTTAGTCAGCCCCAGCCGTTCCGGCCGGGCGACTATCTCTTTAAGGTACGGAGATTAGCTACCTCGATACCCCGGGATGTGGTAACGCTTCCCTGGCGACAAAGCCTACTTGTCTTGCGACTTTCGGTTTGCGGCTCCCAAGTCCATTCCGCTTCCGCGTTAGCATCGGCTCACACCTTACCCGACTCTCTGCGCCTCGCTGGAAGCCTACTAGTCTTGTTCGCAGCCTTTGCAATATTTAATTACTGGTCAATTTAACATTATTTGTCCGGCTTGTCAAGGACTTATGGGTAGAACCAGTGTAGACTCAGGGTGTTTAGTTATTATATAATTACTCAGGGAGATTATAAGAGGGGTATTAATGTCGTTACCCAAAAGGGTGAATCCATCCCCAGTGACCTCGGCCGCTAAGCGTAAAGCCGAGGTTTTTTTGTCATCAGCGTCGCTAAAAGAGATGGAAGCTTTAGCCAGAAGAATAAGGCGCCATATTGTTACCATGATCGGGAAGGCGGGCAGCGGTCACCCCGGTGGCTCGCTGTCGGCGGTGGAGATTGTCAGCAGCCTTTACTTCAGGGTGTTAAAGCATAAGCCCCAGGACCCGCAGTGGGCTGACCGGGATAGATTTATCCTGAGCAAGGGGCATGCCGCACCGCTTCTCTATACGGTGCTGGCTGAGTGCGGCTATTTCCCGGTAGCCGAGCTAGCCACACTGAGGCAGCTGGACAGCCGGCTTCAGGGGCACACCGACCGGAACCTTACCCCCGGAGTGGAGATGTCCGCCGGCGCCCTGGGGCAGGGGCTGTCTTTTGCCGTCGGCGTCGCCCTGGCCGGGCGCCTTAACGCGCAGTCATACCGGGTTTATGTCCTGCTCGGTGACGGGGAGTGTAACGAGGGGCAGATATGGGAGGCGGCGATGGCGGCGGCTCACTTTAAGGTGGATAACCTGACCGCTATCGTTGACCGGAACCGGCTGCAGCTGGACGGCTGGTGCTGTGATGTGATGAACTCAGAGCCCTTTGCCCAGAAGTGGCGGGCTTTTGGCTGGCAGGTCATCGAGGTCGATGGCCACGATTTCACCCAGCTTGGCCGCGCCTTTACCCGGGCAAAGAAGGTGAAGGGAAAGCCCACGGTTATCATTGCCCATACCACCAAGGGCAAGGGGGTCAGCTTTATGGAGAACAACCCCGATTTTCACGGCAAAGCCCCCAGCGCTGAAGAGGTAGAGATAGCCTTAAAGGAGCTGGCGTAGCCATGGCAGGAGCAGTTTCCCTCCGGGATGCCTATGGTAAGACCCTGGTTGAGCTGGGCAGGGAGAATCCAGATATCGTTATGCTGGATGCCGATTTATGTCGCTCAACCATGACCCAGTTTTTTGCCGGTGAGTTCCCGGAGCGCTCCTTTGACTGCGGCATTGCCGAGCAGAACATGATCGGTATTGCCGCCGGTCTGGCGGCTGCCGGCAAAATCCCCTTTGCCAGCACCTTCGCCGTTTTTGTCCCCGGGCGCTGTTATGACCAGATTCGCATGTCGATTGCCCAGCCCAGGCTCAATGTCAAGCTGGTCACCACCCATGGTGGTATCACCGTGGGCGAGGATGGCACCTCGCACCAGTCAGTGGAGGACCTGGCGCTGATTACTTCCTTCCCCGGTTTTACCGTAATTGTCCCCGCCGATGCCATCGAAACCGTCCAGGCGGTGAGAGCCGCCGCGGCCAATTACGGACCTTTCTACATCCGGTTGCCCCGCCTCAAACTGCCCCTGGTCTATGACCGGAGCTATCGCTTTGAACTGGGCAGGGCGGTAACCCTGAGGCCGGGTGGTCAGGCAACTATCATCGCCATTGGGGTGATGGTCACCGCTGCCCTGGAGGCGGCGACTAATCTCAAGCGGGAGGGTATTGAATGCCGTGTGCTCAATATGCCCACCCTCAAGCCGATTGATGAGGCGGCTATTATAGCGGCGGCCGAGACCGGGGCGATTGTTACCGCTGAAGAGCACCTGGAGCATGGTGGATTGGGCAGTGCCGTGGCACGGGTGGTCGCCAGGCACCGTCCGGTGCCCATGGAATTTGTGGCCATCAAAGATACCTATGCCAAATCAGGCAAAGCTGGCCAGCTTCTGGAGAGATACGGGCTTACCGCTAAAGACATCGAGCAGGCGGTCCGCACCGTGCTGAAAAAGAAGGCTGGCTAGGCGCTGCCTGCCCCGGAGACGCGGACTGGTAGCCTTCCCTTGACGTAATCAGTGATACCGACCAAACAGGGCAGGGCGATGCCGTAGCCAATAAGCACCCCGGGTACCCCCAGCCACCAGCCTATCAGTGGCAGTGGCATAAACAGCACACAACTGGTCAGAATTACATTTCGCTTGATAAGAAGAGTGGCTAACACCGGTCCGGCGACAATCAGCATCGGCTGGGTTATTAGGTTGAGCAGGACGCCAATGGTGGTGCTCTCCCCCCGACCCCCTCGGAAGCCAATGAAGATTGACCAGTTGTGGCCGATAACGGCGGCCACACCGGCAAACAGGGCGGTCATCAGAGGCAGGCTGGCTGTCTGGGCGAGGAGGATGGCTAGAAACCCCTTGCCGGCATCAATAATGAATACGGCGGTTCCCGTCTTTGCCCCCAGATGGCGAAAGGCATTAGCCGCACCGACGTTCCGGTCACCCAGCTGGAGGATGTTCTTCCCCTGCAGACGCCCGGCGATATAGGCGGTGGGGATAGCGCCCAGAAAGTAACCCAGTAGTATTACTATCCAAGGCATTTTTATTTCGGCTATTATAGCATACTTTTTAAATAGGCAAGTGCCGTTTTAAATAAGGTTAGTTTGCAGAAGCTCGAAACCAGTATTTTTATCTAAAACACGAGCCGCGTTTGTCCCCACTATTTCACAAATAATTACTTCTCCAACTATCCAGGTATTCACACCAGGTTGAAGGCAACCTGTTGTCGTTTTCCCAGACCGTCCAAGTGCAGCATGTATATGTAGTACAGGCTTACCTTTCTCATTAGGTGCGATTATGCCGACACCAACTACCTCATGTGCTCCATCCAGAGTTACTAGCATAGGCTCAGGTGGCATTTCATCTGAATACCGTGGGCCAACTACCACCTGACCTTTCCTAACGCCCCCAACCATAAGAACGTATCCTACCGAAATCTTCTTCTCCTCAGCAAAACTCTCTATACAGGTTGGGATAACGTCATTGTCTTCAAGCCGAATCACAAATATCCGACCAAGTTGCCCTTCACATGCTTTCATTGGAACCCTCCATAAAAATAGACGGTTTACTACAATAAATACGTAAACGACTGTGGTGCCAGGGGTGGGACTCGAACCCACAAGGACTAAGTCCGGACTATATAAGTCTCCCCCAGTAACGTTTAATCCTCCAATACAATAAAGATAAGAACAATATTACTGAGGGCATCCATGCCCATGCACCGATTATCAGAAGAAGAACAAGAAAAAGTAAAAAGGCTAAGATGATATCTACAGCTATATCCTGTGGCTTGTGCCCTCTATCACTTACCGCTTTAATGCCGTACCTGCGCCAGCAATCTAGTAATAGACCATATTGGTCAATACCTTTTTCACTTACTTTTTTCACTTTACTTTTTTTACTCACTTCATCTACAAAATCATCATAAATTTTTGGCAGAGATTCTAATCCAAGTTCATGGATTAACCTTTTCTTCGATTTTTCAGATAGGTTGTTGTAGAAGTACCTGGTATTGGTTTCCCACCCTTTTTGACTTTCTAACTTTAGAATTACAGGGTATATTGCGACTATCTGCTCATCTATATGGTGTACAATCCATCGCCAATAAAACAT
>DATKWF010000032.1:0-4386 GCA_035529715.1 Dehalococcoidales bacterium
AGCGGTCAATAACTTCCCTCGCCGAATCCTGCTGCACCACCATAGCGCTGATAAATACATAGTCAGCCCACCCGATGTCCTCATCAGTCAGGCTGGTTGCATTCATATCCACCAGCTTTTTCTCCCACCCGGCGGGAAGCATTGCCGCTACCGTCAGCAAACCCAGCGGTGGGAAAGACGCCTTCTTGGAGATGAATTTTAAGGCATGCTTAAAACTCCAGAATGTATCCGGGTATTGCGGATAGACCATAAGTATTTTCAAGTTATTTCCCCTTCTCCACAATGACTTCAGTCCCCGAGGCTACCTGCTTCAGCACCCTGGCATCGCCGCTAACCCTGCCAAAGACATTGACAGCGCTGGCCGGTCTTATTTCCTCTCCCACGCTCATCGGTGTGGGGCCGAAAAACAGGCAGAAGGCAGTGCCCGGCGGCCAGTAACCCAGGTCGCCCATGCCTACCAGTTCTTGCGCGTCCTCCTCATCCAGCCTGACCGGAATCGAGAAGTATATCTCGTCTCCCCAGGTGTTGGCACGACCCTTAACCGGCAGAGCGTCCCAGATTGCCCGGGCGGTCTTAGTCTCATTCAGCTCGGCGACTACTTCAATTTTTCCTGCTTTGATGGTAATTGTTTTGCTCATAATTAAGCTACATTATACCATATTAATCTGCTCAATGCTTCTTTTGGTCTTTTCTACCTCACCCCCTTTATCCCCCTCTCCTTAAAAGGAGAGGGGGAAATAGAGAAAGAGGGGTTGGCACCCCCCTTGGACTCCCCACAGGGCGGCGGGGCTAAAACTACGGGACAAATAAAAGATACCGCGAGGGCGGGGGCGGGAATAGATAAAGGGAGCAGAAGCCCCCTAGGCTCTCTGCTGTATATTTGGAGGCTTCGTCACTCCGAAACTCCCTGTAGCATACTTAAAAGCTTCGCCCCTGCTTTACTCTCCGGCAGCATTTCTCTCCAGCAAGCTACTCAAACTGCCACTGCTCAAAAAGTTGACCAGAAACGAACCAACCTGTAGGATATAAGGAGTTTTTGTCATTTACAGGACCAGCCGATGTCTGACTTTCAAGCCCAATTAAAAAGCGGCGCCTTAGTTGGCGTTAAAAAGGGATGGAGTAGTTTTGTCTGGATATGCAAAATTACCATCCCCATTTCCTTACTGGTAACACTTCTTCACTGGACTGGCTGGCTGGACAAGCTTGATGTCGTAATGGGCCCTTTAATGAGCCTAATCAACCTGCCCCCCGCTGCCGCGTTGCCAATCCTCTCCGGCATCTTGCTCACCCCCTACGCCACCATCGCCGCCATGGCTGTTCTTCCTTTCACCATAGAGCAGATGACCTTAATCTCCATATTCGTCTTGATTTGCCACTCCCTTATCATGGAAGGAATTATCCAGCACAAATCCGGTCTTAACGCGATTAAAGCGACCCTGTTCCGCATCATAATAGCTTCTCTGACTGTTTTCATTGCTTCCCAGTTTTTCGGGGATACCAGCCAGAGCGTGGTTATACCCGCCGAACTCAGTGTTCATACGCCATTGCTTGAGGTCATGAAAAACTGGGCGGTGGAAACGATAATTTTGCTCCTGAAAATCCTGGGAATTGTTATGTTCATTCTGATTGCACTGGAAGTCCTGAATTCGGTGGGGTGGCTGGAAAAGTCGCTCAAGTTTTTCCGCCCGCTGATGAAAGTCTGCGGACTTCCCGACCGGGGTGCCATGATGTTTGTTGCCGGCATCGTTTTCGGCCTGGTTTTAGCCAGTGCGGTTATCATGGGCGAGGCTAAAAAGGGGCTGATGACCAAGGAAGAGCTGGAGTGCAGCCATATTTCCATCGGCATCAATCACTCCATTATAGAAGAGCCGGTAGTTTTTTCGCTGCTGGGGATTAACATTCTCTGGCTGATAATACCCAAGCTGCTTGCGTCCATCATCACCGTGCAGGCATACCGGGGTGCGCTATATCTGAAGAAGAAAGTGGGGTGGTAGAGGGAAAAAAGGGGGAGCGAGGCCATCTTAAACTGCCCTTTTTGTGGATAAGTAATTTAACGCTAACTTTTCCGACTTTCTGCAAACTTCTTCGGCTGTCACATTGTTTAGCTCATGAAGGCTAAGTTCAAACTTCATACGATTTTTTATCTTACCGTCATTTGCTATCCATCTATTTATAGAATTATGCAAGCGGACTTCACAATGAATTTTGTCAACGAATTGTCTATCCTTTCCACTAATAAAAAGCCTATTAATATCTTTTAGGATACGCTTAAATTGCTGTAGTCGCCCATTTATATGAACAACGTCCAGTGCCTGAGGACAAACCTCTACGTTAAAACCCTTATGCCCAGTGAAGAATATACGAAAATCCTCTTTCTTAAATCCGTATAAATATTCACTGACTATTCGGCGGGTGTCTTCAAGTGCTTCGTCTAGATTCTGCATATAGCCTTTGTCAACTTCTCTCTCTTCCCGGTCAATATCTATAAGAAATGGACCAAAGAGCTTCTCATCATCACATTCAGAGCTTGAAAGCCCAAAGCTCCTAAAAATATTAATATTTGCACACCTTTTTCTCCAAAAATTGATGAAGTTTAAAGGATAGTATTTAGTTGAACTTGAAAGATTCCCCTCCTCATCTACACTAAGAAATCGAGAAACGGATTTAGGATCTTTTTTCGAATTAGGCTCATCCGAGTAAGGCTCTTGATGACAGAAATAGATATATTTATACTTCACCGCCTCTTCCGAAGTAAGCCACCAGAAATCTGAGATGTTTTGCTGTTCACTACTTACCATACTGCTTTCACCACCCCCTCCAGCACCTGCTGCCACTCCCCACCCAGTCGTTTGGGGTTGAGGCGGAGCTGGGTGATGCCCACCTTTATGCCGTCCCGCAATACCGGCTCAAGTTTCTGCTGGTCAAAGTGCACGCCCTCAAACCGCCTGATTATAATCTGCCCATCCTCGGTGGTGATGGACTCAATGCCCGCCTTACCGGCTAAAAGCTTAATTTTCAGCGCATAGAGCAGGTTCTTTACCTCCACCGGCAGTGGACCGAACCGGTCAATAAACTCCTGAGCCAGAGGCTCCAGCGGTTCGGTGTCTTCCAGCTTTGCCAGCTTCTGGTAGAGAGATAGTCGGGTGTCAATATCCGCCACGTAGTCCTCGGGGATGTAGGCGGTCAGGGGGAGGTCTATGCTGGGGGTGGGTAGACGCTTTGGCCTGGCGGCTTTCTCACCTGATAATCTGGCTTTCTGCTCCTCCACCGCCTCCGCCAGCAGACGGCAGTAAAGGCTGAAGCCAATAGCACTGATATATCCGCTCTGCCTTGTCCCCAGCAGGGTGCCGGCGCCCCTGATTTCCAGGTCTTTCATGGCAATATTGAACCCGGCGCCCAGCTCGGTAGCCTCAAATATTGTGCGCAGTCGCTTCTGCGCCGTCGGCGTCAGGTGTTTCCCTTTGTCATAGAGAAAATAGGCATAGGCAAGGTTGGCACCACGACCCACCCTGCCCCGCAGCTGGTAAAGCTGTGTCAGGCCGAACTTGTCCGCCTGGTTCACAATCAGGGTATTGACATTGGGCATGTCCAGCCCCGACTCAATAATGGTGGTGCAGACCAGAATATCGCTCTCGCCGCGGGTAAAGGCAGCCATCACCCTCTCCAGTTCTCCCTCGGGCATCCGACCGTGAGCGATACTTACCCTGGCCTCGGGCACTACGGACTGTAGTTTGTCGGCAACCATGGCAATACTCTGCACCCGGTTATGCACAAAGAAGACCTGTCCGTTACGCTCCAGCTCCCTGATTACGGCTTCCCTGACCAGCCGCTCATTGAATTCGGCAACATAAGTCTTAATGGGCAAGCGTTCTTCGGGCGGGGTCTCCATGGTGCTCATGTCCCTAACGCCCACCAGAGACATGTGGAGGGTGCGGGGTATCGGGGTGGCGCTGAGGGTAAGGACATCCACCTCCTGCCGCATCTTTTTCAGGTATTCCTTGTGGGCGACGCCAAAGCGCTGCTCCTCGTCAATTATCAGCAGTCCCAGGTCTCTGAAAGCGACGTCCTTCTGCAGCAAACGGTGAGTGCCGATGCAGATATCCACTTTGCCACTAGCCAATCCCTCAAGGACAGCCTGCTGCTCCCTGGGTGACCTGAACCGACTCAGCACCTCAATCCTCACCGGGAAAGCATCCAGCCTCTGGCTGAAGGTGGAGTGGTGCTGCTCGGCAAGCACGGTGGTCGGCACCAACACCGCCACCTGCTTGTTGTCCATCACCGCCTTGAAGGCGGCACGGATGGCTACCTCGGTCTTACCATAGCCGACATCGCCACAGACCAGCCGGTCCATGGGTTTGGCTTTTCCCATATCCTCCTTCACCCGCT